>NZ_JBSFBL010000103.1:0-15675 GCF_053592935.1 Kribbella sp. NPDC002412 | reverse complement strand
GGATCGGGCGGTCCGGCGATGCCGATCGCCTTGCCACCAGGACGCAGCACCGGCACGCCAACGGCACCGCCACCGTCATCCAGAGCCTCGGCAAGGTGCCGGGGACCTTCGAGCGCCCCACGGACTTCCGGCTGGTCGACAACGCCGTCGACGAGCCGCTGTTCGGGGAGTGAGTCTTCCCCCGGCTCCCTGAGCCTCAGGGTGGGTCAGGGAGCCGGCGGGAGGTCGTCGAGGAAGGCCGCCGACGGGGTGAAGAACAACGTGCCGGTGACCGCGGTGGAGAAGTCGAGGATGCGGTCGTGGTTGCCCTCGGGCTCGCCGACGAACATCCGCCGCAGCATCAGCTCGGTGACCGCCGGGGACTTCGCGTAGCCGATGAAGTAGGTGCCGAACTCCTGCGAGCCGATCGTCCCGAACGGCATGTTGTCGCGCAGGATCTGCAGCTCGTTGCCGTCCTCGTCCTCGATCACGTTCAGCGCGATGTGCGCGTTGGACGGCTTCACGTGGTCGTCGAGCTCGATGTCGTCCAGCTTGGTCCGGCCGACCACGTGCTCCTGCTGCTCGACGGTGAGCGCGTTCCACGCCTTCATGTCGTGCAGGTACTTCTGCACGATCACGTAGCTGCCACCCGCGAACTCCGGGTCCTCGACCCCGACCAGTACGGCGTCCTCGGCCTCGGACCCGGTCGGGTTCTCGGTGCCGTCGACGAACCCGAGCAGGTCGCGCATCTCGAAGTACTTGAAGCCGTGCACCTCGTCGACGACCGTCGCGGCGCCGTCGAGCACGCTCATGATCTGGTTCGCGAGCTCGAAGCACTGGTCGGTGTGCGCGGCGCGGATATGGAACAGCAGGTCGCCGGGGGTGGCCACCGCGTGGTGCTTGGCACCTCGCAGCTCGACGAACGGGTGCAGTTCGGCCGGACGCGGGCCGCTGAACAGCCGGTCCCACGCGTCCGAGCCGATGCTGGCGACGCAGGACAGGTTCCCGGCCGGCACCCGGAAGCCGACCGAACGGGTCAGGCCGCTCACCCGCTCCAGCAGGTCGCGGGCCTTCTCCTCGCCTCCGGGCTCGATCCGGACCACCAGGAAGATGGCCGAGCCGGTGAGCGGCATCAGCACCGACTGCGGCAGTACTCGAGTGGACGCGGTCGGTCCTGGCGTCGGATCAGTCACCACTGGGCTCTCCTCCATGTGCTACTTGTCCCGATCTTCTAGAGTCCACTCATGGACCCGCAACAGCCCGGGCAATCCTCGCAGCCGGGGCAGTACCCACCACCGCCGCCCCACCCGCAGCAGGGGCCGTATCCGCCTGCGGGTCCGTACCAGCAACCACCACCCGGGGCCTACCCACCGCCGTACCCGCAGCCCGGCCAGTATCCGCCGCCGTACCCGCAGCAGTGGGGTGCGCCGCAGCCGTACCCAGGCCAGTTCGGCTACCGCGAGCCCCGCGTCATCCCGGCGCCGTCCGGTACGCCGTACCACCGGCTGGCGCGGACGCCGAAGCACGCGTGGTGGCGGCCGATCGTGGGCACGCTGTTCCTGGGCGCCGCCGCGTTCTTCCTGACCGCGGCCGTGCTCGTCGCCTGGGAGATCGTGCACAGCCTGATCACCGGCGAGTTCAGCGAGCCGCAGGGCAACGACATCTTCCCGAGCGACACCGAGAACCTCGCGGTCACCCTGGTGATGCTCGGTGTGCTCACGCCACTCGTGATGCTGACGGCGTGGCTCATCCAGCGCCGCCCGTGGTTCAGCGTCGCCTCCGTGCTGAACCGGATCCGCTGGCGCTGGCTGCTGCTGTGCTGCCTGCCCGGCCTCGGGTACCTCGTGGTCTCCTACGCGCTCGGCATCCTGGTCGACCAGATCTTCCCGAGCCAGGACCCGGTCGCGGTGGACGAGGGTTCGTGGGTCGGCCTCGGCGCGTTCATCGTGCCGGCGCTGGTGATCATCTTCCTGGTGCCGTTCCAGTCCGCGGCCGAGGAGTTCGTGTTCCGCGGCTGGCTGGTCCAGGCGATCGGCGCCTACGGACCGGACCAGGTGGCCGGCCGGGCGCAGTGGTTCAAGGCGCTGCTGCGGACGCCGTGGCCGGGGATCGTGATCAGCAGCCTGGCGTTCGTGTCGGCGCACGGGTACACCGGCTGGGCGATGGCCGACATCTTCGTGTTCGCGATGACAATCGGCTGGCTGACCGTCCGGACCGGTGGCCTGGAGGCGGCCATCTCGGTGCACGCGCTGAACAACCTGTTCGCCTTCTTGTTGCCTGCGGCAATGGGTCAGCTGGACGGCTGGGACGAGCAGGGCGGTGCGCCGTGGACCCTGCTGGTCGTGGACGTGCCCTGCCTCGCGCTGTACGCCGCCGCCGTCGTCTGGCTGGCCAAGCGGAACGAGGTCTCCCGCCTCAGCTGAAAACCGGAGGAGGTTGTCGGCGCCTTCTGGCATGGTGTCGGCTGTGACGAACACGAAGATCGAGGCCGTCCTGTTCGACTGGGGCGGCACGCTGGCGACCTGGCACGACATCGACCTGTACGCCGTCTGGCGGTCGGTGACGGAGCTGATCGACGATGCCCGCGCCGACGAGCTCGCGGCGCGCCTGGTCGAGGCGGAGCGGTCGATCTGGCTGCGGTCCCGCGACGAGCACCGGAGCAGCACGCTCGAGGAGGTCTGCCTGCTGGCCGAGATCGTGATGACCCCGGCGGCGCTCGCGGAGTACGAGCGGCAGTGGCACCCGCACACCGAGCTCGAGCCCGACGCCGTCCAGACCCTGCAGGAGCTCCGGGCGCGCGGGCTGAAGGTCGGCGTGCTGTCGAACACGATCTGGTCCCGCCGGCGGCACGAGGAGATCTTCGCGCGCGACGGCGTCCTGGACTTGCTGGACGGCGCCGTCTACACCAGCGAGATCGCGCACACGAAGCCGCACCCGGAGGCGTTCCTGGCCGCGATGAAGGCGGTCGGGCAGACCGATCCGGCCGGCTGCCTGTTCGTCGGCGACCGGCTCTTCGACGACGTCTGGGGCGCGCAGAACGTCGGCATGCGCGCCGCCCACATCCCGCACAGCGCCATCCCGCTCGAGCAGATCGGCCACACCGAGGGCGCGCCGGACGCAACCGTGCACCGGCTCGCCGAGCTGCCGGCGCTGATCGACACCTGGAACGCGGCCGCCGCCTGAACCGTCCCGTCACGTGCTCGACGCGCTACGGCTAGCCGCCGGACACCGACTCTGGTTAACGTCCAACCTCCGAACTCCCCGCCCATGGAGGTTTCCAACCATGTTCAGCACCCGTCGTAGATTCGCCGCGCTCGTCGCGGCGGCTGTCGCCGGCCTGACCCTGACCAGTGGCGTCTCGCAGGCCACCACCAACCAGTACGACGCCGTCGCGCCGGCCGGTGGTGGCACGGCGCAGCCGCTGCACGTGATGTCGTACAACCTGCGGTACGCCAGCGATACCCCGCCCAACGAGTGGAGCGCCCGCCGGCCCGTGATGCGGGAGCAGCTGCGCGCCGCTCGGCCACAGCTGATCGGCACGCAGGAAGGGCTGTACGGCCAGCTGCAGGACATCTCCGCCGACCTGGGGCCGTCGTACGACTCGATCGGGCTCGGCCGCGAGGGCGGCAGCAAGGGCGAGTTCATGATGATCTTCTTCGACACGCGCAGGCTGCAGCCGCTCGAGTACGACCACTACTGGCTGTCCGATACCCCGGAGGTGATCGGCTCGAAGACGTGGGGCGGCTGCTGCGCTCGCATGGTGACGTGGGTCCGGTTCAAGGACAAGGCCACCTCGAAGGAGTTCTACGCGATCAACACGCACCTGGAGGCGTTCGACGCGACCGCGCGGTCGAAGTCGGCCGACCTGATCCTGCAGCGGATGACCGCG
The DNA here is from genome assembly GCF_053592935.1 of Kribbella sp. NPDC002412. Lineage (NCBI taxonomy): Bacteria > Bacillati > Actinomycetota > Actinomycetes > Propionibacteriales > Kribbellaceae > Kribbella > Kribbella sp. NPDC002412. The sequence continues at coordinate 11,807 of NZ_JBSFBL010000103.1, read as the reverse complement.
CTGAACCCGGCACTCCCGGTGATCATGACCGGTGACTTCAACGAGGCCGCGGCCGCGGGAGTGACCGTCTACGACAAGCTCGTGACCAGTGGCAAGCTCGCGGACAGCTGGGTGACGGCCGAGCGCCGGAGCGACCTGTACGCCACCTTCCACGGCTACCGGCCGCTCACCCCGAACGGCGCCCGGATCGACTGGATCCTCACCACGCCGGGCCTGCGCGTCTCGAAGGCCTCGATCAACATCTTCAGCAAGGACGGCCAGTTCCCCAGCGACCACCTGCCGGTCGAGTCCTGGATCCACTGGTCCTGACCGGACGTGAAAGGACCCCCGGCCGCGAGAGCGGCTCGGGGGTCCTTGCTGGGGGTTTCGGGGTGTTGCGTTACGCGGCCAGCGTCGGGTCGGCTAGCAGGCGCAGCCGGCCCAGAGCCTCGCGCTCGATCTGGCGGACGCGCTCGGCGGAGATGCCGTGCACGGCGCCGATGTCGGCGAGCTTCGCCTGCCGGCCGTCGTGCAGGCCGTACCGGCGCCGGATCACGTCCGCGGACCGCGGGTCGAGCTGGTCGACCAGGCTGAACAGGCCCGAGCGGTCCGACGCGTCCGCGACCAGCTGGTCCGGACCCGGCGCGGTCTCGGCCGCGATCAGGTCGCCCAGCGAGGTCTCGCCCTCGTCGTCGATCGGATTGTCCAGGCTGATGTGGTCCCGGCCGATCCGGATCAGCTCGGTGACCCGCTCCTCGTCCAGGTCCAGCTCCGCCGCGATCTCGTCGATCTCCGGCTCCCGCCCGAGCTTGCGCTCCAGCGTGCGCCGGGCCGACCCGATCTGGTTCAGCTGCTCCACCACGTGCACCGGCAGCCGGACCACGCGGGCCTGCTGCGCGATACCGCGGGTGATGGCCTGCCGCACCCACCAGGTCGCGTACGTCGAGAACTTGAAACCCTTGCGGTAGTCGAACTTCTCCACCGCGCGGATCAGGCCGGTGTTGCCCTCCTGGACCAGGTCCAGCAGCGGCATCTGGGACCGTCCGTAACGGCGGGCGATCGACACCACCAGCCGGAGGTTCGCGGTCACGAACCGCTGCTGCGCGCGCTGGCCCTCGTCGGCCAGCCACTGCAGCTCTTCCTCCGTCGCATATTTGGGCGCTCCGCCCTTCTTGCGTCCAACCCGCCCCTCGGCCAGCAGTTGCTCCGCTAGGAGACCTGCCTCGACCGTCTCAGCGAGCTCGACCTCTTCCTCAGCCGTCAGCAAGGGCGTGCGCGCGATCTCTTCGAGGTAGAGACCGACGCTGTCCTTGCCGTCGATACCGTCGTCCGCGGTGCGGACACGAGTCGTGCGAGCCACCGAAACTCCCTTCGTCGTTACATGGAGAGCAACGCTCGAGTGAGGTTCAAGATTCCACGACGAGTGTGTAAACAGCCTGAACGTTCCCTGAGAGTTCCCGGCACCGATCCGGTGCGGAAACCAGGGCCTGCCTGCCCGTTCGCGGCCGTTTGCCGGACGCCGCGGCCCGAACGTGCGCGCATTTCGGCGTGATCACGCAACTTCAGCGGGGGTTTCACCGGAATTCCGCCGGCGAAGTCCAGCGGCACACCGGTGCCGGATCCTGAGAATCTCTGCAGAAACCGGGCTTTTCCGACCGCCGAATGTGTTGCACGACACACGGTTGGTCACTCCGTAGTACAGCAACGCCGCAGGTACCCGCCGTGTTCCCGCGCGAAACCGTCACTCGCCGGCGTCGGGTAGCTCCCGCCGGTGGCTTTCGAAGGGTGGGCTTCGGGGTGGGCCCGCCGAGGGTCGGCGGGCCCACCGGGCCGTCAGGCCAGGCCGAGGGTGTCGAGCTCCCAGGACAGCGTGAAGGCCAGTTCGCGCCAGGCGTCGTACCGCCCGGAACGGCCGCCGTGGCCGGCTTCCATTTCGGTCTTGAGCAGTACGTCGACGTTTCCGGTCGCGGTGGCGCGCAGTTTCGCGACCCACTTGGCCGGCTCGACGAAGAACACCCGGGTGTCGTTCAGGCTGGTGATCGCCAGGATCCGCGGATACTGCTGCGCGGTGACGTTCTCGTACGGCGAGTAGGACTTCATGTACTCGTACACCGCGGCGTCCTCGAGCGGGTTGCCCCATTCCTCCCACTCGATCACGGTCAGCGGCAGCGACGGGTCGAGGATCGTCGTCAGCGCGTCCACGAACGGCACCTCGGCAACGATCCCGCCGAAGGCCTGCGGCGCCAGGTTCGCGACCGCGCCCATCAGCAGACCGCCCGCACTGCCACCCTGGGCGACGATCCGCTCCGGCCGCGTCCAGCCGTCCTTGACCAGGTGCTCGGCGGCCGCGACGAAGTCGGTGAACGTGTTCCGCTTGGTCAGCATCTTGCCGTTGTCGTACCAGTGCCGGCCGAGCTCGCCGCCACCGCGCACGTGCGCGATCGCGAACACCACACCGCGGTCCAGCAGCGACAGGCGGGGTATCGAGAACCACGGATCCATCGAGCTCTCGTAGGAGCCGTACCCGTACAGCACGACCGGCGCGTTGCCGTCCTTGACCACGTCCTTGCGCGCGACCAGCGAGATCGGCACCGACGTCCCGTCCTCCGCCGTCGCCCACTCCCGGTACTGCGTGTACGCGCCGAGGTCCACGCCACCGAGGACCGGCTGCTGCTTCAGCAGTCGCCGCTCACCGGTCGCGAGATTCACGTCGTACGTCGACCCCGGCGTCACCAGCGACGTGTAGCCGAACCGGTAGCGGGTGTCGTGCCACTCGTCGTTGCGGCCGGGGGAGACTGTGTAGATCGGCTCGTCGAACTCCAGCGCCTCCGGTGCGCCGAAGCCGTCCGCCGTACGGCGCATGATCGCGAGCTCGGTGAGCGCGTCGCGACGGCGGTACAGGATGACGTGGTCGGCGAACGCGTCGACGCCGAGCAGCCGGCTGGTCTCGTCGCCCTGGATCAGCGTGGTCCACGAGCCGGGGGAGTCGAGCGGCGCGGTCGCGAGCGAGAAGTTGGCCGCGTCCGCGTTGTGGGTGATCAGCAACTGGTCACCGGCGTGCTCGACGTCGTACTCGACGCCCTCGCGGCGGGGCGCGACCACGACCGGCTGACCGGCCGGGTCATTGGCGTCGAGCAGCCAGACCTCGCTGGTCAGCTTGCTGCCGAGCGCGATCAGGACGGCCTGCTCGTTGCGGGTCAGGTCGACGCCGACCCAGAACCGCTCGTCCGGCTCCTCCATCACCAGGGCGTCGTCGGCCGCGCCGAGGGCGTGCCGCCAGACCTGGTACGGCCGCCAGGCGTCGTCGACCTTGGTGTAGAAGATCGTCGACCCGTCCGCGGACCAGGCCGACCCGTAGTGCACCTCGGGCAGCTCGTCCGGCAGCAGTTCGCCGGTGGCCAGGTCCTTGATCCGCAGCGTGAACCGCTCGTCGCCCTTGAGGTCGACCGAGTACGCGAGCAGCCGGCCGTCGGGGGAGACGTCGACGGTGCCGAGCGCGAAGAACTCCGAGTCGCCGGCCACCTCGTTGCCGTCGAGCATCACCTCTTCGCCCGGGATGTCGCCGTCGGTCGCCGGCGGCTGGTCGCCGTCGGCCTTGACCCGGCAGTGGATGCCGTACTGCTTGCCCTCGATCGTGCGCGAGTAGTACCAGTACCCGCCGTGCCGGGCCGGCACGCTCAGGTCGGTCTGCAGCGTCCGGTCCGAGATCTCCTTGAAGATTGCCTCACGCAACGATTCCAGGTGCTCGGTGCGCGCCTCGGTGTAGGCGTTCTCCGCGCGCAGGTACCCCAGCACCTCGTCGTCGGACTTGTCCCGCAACCACTCGTACTCGTCGACGAACACGTCACCGTGAAAACGCCGCTCAACCGGCTTCCGCGCCGCCACCGGCGGCCCCAAAGATTCAATCTCGGACATGCCGCGAGACTACCCGGCACACCCCGTCCGGCGTACGCGAGTTTCCCGGACCGGCCTGTTGACCGGGTCCGCGCGCGGCGAGACGCTGATCCCGGGGGTAACAGCATGACCACACAGGGGGAATCCGGCCGGTCGCTGCCTGAGTGCGACGTGATCATGAAAGGCGGCATCAGCAGCGGGATCGTCTACCCGCGCGCCGTCTGCAAACTGGCTGAGAAGTACAAGCTCCGCCGCCTGGGGGGCGCGTCGGCCGGAGCGATCGCGGCCGCGATCGCAGCCGCCGCCGAGTACGGCCGCGACCGTGGCGGCTACCAGAAGCTGCACGCGGTTCCGACCGAGCTCGGCAGCACGTTGGCCGACCTGTTCCAGCCCTCGCGTGGCACCAGCTCGGCGTTCGCCGTGCTGAGCTCGTGGCTCGAGCCGGACTGGCCGATCCGGCGGAAGCTGCGCGCGGCGTGGCAAACAATCGTCCGCTGTACGGCGTGGGCCTTCACCGGGACGCTGGTCGCGCTGCTCGTCCCGGCACTCCTGATCACGCTGATCAGCAGAGGCTTGCCGAGCGACCTGGGCGGCTGGCTGGGAGTGGTGCTGACCGGGCTGGTCTGGGCTCCACTCGCGCTGATCCTGGCGACGGCGGTGTCCGCGGTGGTGTTCGGTCGCCGGAGCCTCGCGAGCCTGAAGGCGAACGGGTACGGCCTCTGCGACGGCCACACCGAGGATCCCGCGGTCGGCAAGCCACCACTGACGGACTGGCTGGCCGCCAAGCTCGACGAGATCGCCGGCCTGCCGGCCGGCCGCCATCCGCTGACCATCGGAGATCTGTGGGGCGACCAGGCGGTCGAGCTCGAGCGGGCCATCGCCGAGAAGAAGAACGGGCGGGTGATGCCGGAGGAGCGGCTCGCGGCCCGGACGGCACGACAGATCGAGCTCGAGGTGATGACGACCAACCTCACCCTGCGGCGTCCCTATCGCTTCCCGTTCAGCGAACGGATCTTCTTCTTCTGCGAGCAGCGGCTGCGTGACTACTTCCCCGACCGGGTGGTCGCGCACCTGGTCGAGCACTCCACACCGGTCGACGACAAGACCGACAGCCAGGACGGCGAGACCGCGACGGTGTCGATGAAGTGTCCCTGTCACGAGCAGCAGGTCCGCCGCCTGCCCGCGGCCTGGGACCTGCCGGTCGTGGTGGCCGCCCGGCTGAGCCTGAGCTTCCCCGGCCTGATCAGCGCGGTGCCGATGTTCTGCGTGGACTGGTCGCGGGCCTTCGGCCGGCGTGGGCTGGTCGAGGTGTGGTTCTCCGACGGCGGGATCTCCAGCAACTTCCCGATGCACTTCTTCGACGCCGCGTGGCCGAGCCGGCCGACCTTCGGGATCAACCTCGGGTCGCCGCACCCGGACCTGCCCGGCCTGGTCTGGCGGGCGTCGCAAGGCGCGAGCGGGGTGCTGCCGCCGGTGCACCCGATCGGTTCGGCCTCGTCGTTCCTGACCGCGATCGTGCGCACCATGCAGAACTGGGTGGACACCACGCAGCTCACACTTCCCGGGTTCCGGGGCCGGGTCGCCGTGGTGCGCGAGCAGGCCGGGGAAGGTGGGATGAACCTGAAGATGAAGCCGGAGGTGATCGAGGACGTCGCCGATCGGGGCGCCGAGGCCGCCGCGCTGTTCGACGACTTCGACTTCGACCTGCACCGGTGGGTCCGTTACCGGGTGGCGATGTCCGAGTTCGACGAGGTCCTCACGACCCTGAACGACGCCTACCTGAAGGGGTACCAGGACTTCCTGAAGGAGTACGGCGTCACCACCAGGAACTACCCGGTCGGTGGCAAGGCGGTGACCGGCGCCGAGCTGGCCCTGACCGACGCCTTGATGAAGCACGCGCACTCGGCCGCGTCGCAATCGCATCCGGCCGGCGCCGGCACGGTGCCGCATCCACGGCCCGCTTTCCGATTGGTGCCGAGGCAATGATCCGCCGTGAACGGACGCCGGCGCCGGCGGTCCTGGTCAGCCAGCGAAAACGTGCGCTGGACCGCCTGCGCAGCTATCACCAGGGCGACACGAGGCAGAGCCGCTACCCACTCGACCTGAAGCTCGTGCGGCATCCGGCAGTCGCGGCGGCGTTGTCGACGGCGTTCGACGCGAAATGCGCGTACTGCGAATCACCGGCGGCCAAGGGATTGGTCGAGTGGCATCGCCCGCCGCAGGAGGCGATGGGGGAGGACCGGCAGGTGTCGAGGGACCACTACTGGTGGCTGGCCTACGACTGGGACAACCTCTACCCGATCTGTACGGCGTGCCGCAGCAACAAGGCCCAGTGGTTCCCGGTGACCGCGCCGAGGGCCGAGCCGGAGGCGAGGGGAGCGCAGTTGCTCGCCGAGGGACCGATGCTGCTCGATCCCTGCCACGACAATCCCGAGCACCACCTGCGGTACGAGGAGGACGGCACGGTCACCGGCATGGGCGGCCGCGCGCTGCAGACGATCCAGATCCTCGGACTCAATCGGCCGCAGCTGATCAAGGATCGGTTGGCCGCCGCACAGCGGATCCGGAGAGCGATGGAGCCCTTCGGTCTGCCGGAGGGATACAGCTCGATCAGCGAGGCCTTGAAGGCGCTGACCGCCGACGACCAGCCGTTCGCCGGGATCCGCCGCTGGACCCTGCGGACGATCCTCCTGCAGAGGAAGGCCAACGTGGCGACGCGGCGCGCGTACGGCTTGCACGATCAGGTCGCGTACGACCTGGTGCGAGGCAGAGTGCCGGACGAGGCGGCCGGCCCGCGGCCGACTGTGCTCGTCACGCCGCCGCCGACGTCGGGTGGCGACGAACTGCTGGCGAACGTCAAGCTGGAACGCATCGAGGTCCGGAACTTCCGTGCGATCCGGGACGTCGTCCTGACGTTCCGGGACCCGCTGCCCGACAACGAACCGTGGTTGCTGCTGCTGGGCGAGAACGGCGTGGGCAAGAGCAGCCTGTTGAAGGCCGTCGCACTGGCGCTGGCGGACCAGGAGGAGCGACAGCGGCGGGAGCCGGATGCCGCCGCTGTCGTCCGGCACGGTGCGAAGTCCGGTGAGATCCGGTTGACGTTCTCCGACGGGCGCGAGATCGTGCTGGGCTTCCGCCGGGGACGGCCGGACTTCAGCTTCCAGGGAGACGTCCCCGAGGTGATGGTGCTCGGGTACGGACCGACGCGGCTGCTGCCGCCGGCCGGCACTCCGCTGCGTTCGCCCCGCCGGGTCGACGTCGACAACCTCTTCGATCCATGGTCGACCCTGAGTGACGCGGAGGGGTGGCTCGCCGACACGAAGGCCGTTCCTGCGCAGTGGTTCAACCTGCATGCGACCGACCTCAAGGCCCTGCTGCCGATGGAGCCGGAGGACCGGTTGCTGCGACGCAGCGGTCGGCTGCACGCGACGTCGTACGGCCGTTCGGCGCCGCTGGCCGACCTCAGCGACGGCTTCCGCTCGGTGATCGCGCTGGCTGCGGACGCGATCCAGCACCTGGCCACCTACTGGCCGAGCATGTCCTCGGCGGAGGGGCTGCTGCTCATCGACGAACTCGAGGTCCACCTGCATCCCCAGTGGCGGATGTCGATCGTGTCGCTGTTGCGAACGGTGTTCCCGCGGGTGCGGGTGATCGCGACGACCCACGACCCGCTGTGCTTGCAGCAGACCGAGCCGGGGGAGGTGGTCCTGCTTCGTCGTACCGGCAACACCGGCGTGCAGGCGGTGCCGTGCGACGTGCCGAAGGGGCTCCGCGCAGACCAGCTCCTCACCGGTGACTGGTTCGGCCTGAGCACGACCACCGACCCGGACACAGCGAAGCTGATCGACGAGCACAGCGCCATCCTGTTGGAGCGGCGCCCGACGCCGTCGCAGAAGCGCCGCCGCACGGATCTCGAGGACGAGTTACGCGCCCGCGCCGGCAACTACCCCGAGACGTCGGTCGACCGGCTCGCGCAGAGCGTCGCCGCCCAGGTCATCCGCGACGAAGCCGTGGAGCTCGGCGAGACCGACGACCTGGAGCGGGCCCGGATCCAGGCGAGCGTGGCCGAGGCCGTACGACGCCGGCGAGCGCAGGCGGGCCGGGGAGTGGACCCGGCACGCGGTGCCGCAGTGGCCAAGAAGACGAGCGGTCCACGCCGGCGGCGAGCACAGCGGAGGGGAGGGGAGACCGATGATGCTGTACAAGCGACCACCTCGTCCGGACGGGTTCGAGGATCGCGTCGCCGCGGAGGCGAGGCGGATCCGGTCCGCAGTCCAGCGCGGTGAGAAGCCGGCGATCACCAAGAGCCTTTGGCGCGACTTCAAGGCGGTCTTCAGCATCGCGCAGGACGGTCGCTGTGGGTATTGCGAGATCCCGGTCACCGCATCGCACTTCGGCGACGTAGAGCACTTCGCGCCGAAGAGTGCTGTCTCGCAGTTCGGCAACTGGGAAGCGGAGCAGGGACAGGAGACCGAAGGTCAGGCGACCCTGAAGAACCGCAGCCCGTCGCAGAGATGGCCGCGGGGGTACTGGTGGCTGGCGTACGACTGGAACAACTATCTGCTCGCCTGCCAGGTCTGCAACTCGGTCTGGAAGGGCAACCTGTATCCGGTGAAGCAGCCACCGCCGCGCGGTGAGCCGGCCGAGACCCAGCAGGAGCTCGCGCTCCTGCTCAACCCGTTCGGCAGGCGGGACCCGGCCCGGCACCTGCGCTTCACGGTCGACGGTTCGGTGGAGCCGCTCAACGGCAGCAGCTATGGGCTGGAGACGATCCGCACCTGCGGACTCGGCCGGCGCGAACTCGTGAACCGACGCAGCTGGGCGACGACGCGGGCCTACGGCGCGGTCTTCCTGGCCCGTCGCGAGATCGCGATGAACGTTCCGGCGGACGAGAGCAAGGGGATGAAGGACCTGTACGAGCTAGGGCAGCTGGGGGCGCCGTTCCCAGGTGTCACCCGCGCCATCATCCGTCAGGAACTGGGCCTGTCCTGGTCCGATCTCGAAGACCTGTTCGGCGAGCTGATCGTGGACGCCCCTGTGATCACGCGCCGATCCGCCTAGACGTCGTACGTCGCCACTACCGGAGCGTGGTCGCTCCAGCGTTCGGCGTAGGTCGGGGCGCGGTGGATGGTGCAGGTGGTTGCTGTGGTGGCGAGGCCTGGGGAGGCGATCTGGTAGTCGATGCGCCAGCCGGCGTCGTTGTCGAAGGCCTTGCCGCGCCAGGACCACCAGGAGTAGGGGCCGGGGCCGTCGCCGCCGAAGCGGCGGCCGAGGTCGACCCAGCCGGCGGCGAACAAACGATCCATCCAGGCGCGTTCCTCGGGCAGGAAGCCGCTCTTCTTGCGGTTCGCCTTCCACGCCTTCAGGTCGACCTCGCGGTGCGCGATGTTCAGGTCGCCGCACAGCAGCACGTGCCGCCCGTCGGCCCGGAGCTCCGCGAGCCGGGCGGTGATCGCGTCCAGGAAGGCGTATTTCTCCTCCTGCCGCGGCGGCGTCTCGAACTCCCCGGTGAACACATACGTGCTCACCGCCGTCAGCATCGACCCGTCGTCCAGTACGACGTCCGCCTCGATCCACCGCCCGCACCCGGTGAACCGGGCCGGCCCGATGTCGTCCCGCTCGTCCTTGATCGGCCGCCGGGACGCGACCGCCACCCCCGCCCGGCCCTTGTGGCCGTCGATCGTCGGCTCGGCGTGCGCGATGTTCCAGTCCCCGCCGAGGTGTTCCCGCAGTACGTCGTCGGTCGCCCGAACTTCCTGCATCAGCAGCAGATCCGGATCGGTCTGCTCCAGCCAGGGCGCCATCCCGCGCCGGTACGCAGCCCTGATCCCGTTCACATTCACCGTGGCGACCGTCAGCACGCCCAAACCCTAACGTGCGGGCACCGACAGATCGCGCAACGCCAGGTACCCGCCGATCGCCGGCACGAACGCGAGCGCCTTCGCCCGCCTCGACGCACCGGCCGTGGACAGCGCCGTCACGATCGTCACCAGGTACGCCGTCCCGTGCGCCGGGCCGAGCGCGGACGACACGGCCGGCCAGTGCACCGTGAACAGATTGAGAAAGAGCAGACACACACTGACCGCCTCGACGGCCGCGGCGATCTTCAAAACGCGAATCATCAGACCCCCGTCGTCGAGCCGGGCCGGACGATCATCAGCACCACGACGACTGTCCACAACAGGGCGAAGACACCAGTGGTCATCGACAACGCCTTCGCCTGCGGCAGCGACTGCTCACGCAACTCGCGGGAGGAGCCGGCGGCGTCGAGGACGCGAGCCTGCGCCGGCAGCACCGCGAAGGCGAGGACGGCCGCGGCGATCGCGGTGAGCACCATCGAGATGATCAGCCAGTAGTCCGTCAGCACCCCAAGGCCGACCGCCACCGCGATGCCGAACACCGGGACCGTCAGGCCGCCGATGGCGTACCCGCGGCTGATCCGGTGCAGCACCTTCAGCACCCCGGTCTCCGGCTGGTCGGACGCCAGCACGCGCCGGGCGAGCGGTGGGAACATGCTGGCCGCGACCGTGACCGGCCCGACGAAGATGATGGCGGCGATCACGTGCACGCTGAGCAGGAACTTGTTCATCCGGATCCGATCTGGGGAGCGCCGAGTTTCAGGCAGACTGTAACTCAAGTATCAGCCAACCTGAAACTCAACCTGCCTGCCATGATGTGCCGATGGAAGAGACCGGTCAGCCGCCGATCAGCCCCGCGCTGCTGCTGATGATGCTCGGCCGCCGGCTCCGCGACCGGACCGACGCCGAGCTCCGCCGGCAGGGCCTGACCATGCGGCACTTCTCGGCCCTCGGCCACCTCGCCCACCAGCCCGGTCTGTCCTACAGCGAACTGGCTCGTCGCGACGGCATCACCGCCCAGAGCATGCAGTCCACCCTCCTTCAGCTCCAGGAGATGGGAGCCGTGGAACGCCGTACCGCTCCGGGGCGCGGCCGCACTGCCGACCTGCAGGTCACGGCCTCCGGGCATGAACTCCTCAATCGCTGCCGAGCCGTGCTGAACGACGTCGACAGAAGTCTGCGTGAGGCCGTCGGTCCGGACATGACCGATCGGATGGCCAAGGCGACTCTCGACGCCCTGACCGCGTTCAGCGAGTCGTAGACAGAATCGCGTCGAGCGAGCGTTCGCAGAGGTCTTCGAGGGTCTCGGCAGGGATCGTGGGGTTGTCGATCCAGGTCATCAGCGTCTGCTCGACGTACCCCTGCCAGCCGTGGCAGGCGAGCTCGACAGCCGGCGTGATCTCGATGCCGCGCTGGCCGACGGCGCCGATCACCCAGGTGCTGAACACCTGCCGGATCTCCGAGTGCAGCGCGCGGACGGCGGGATCGCCGGCGGCCGACATCAGCAAGGTCGCGCGGTAGAGCTGCGGCGCCTCGAGGACGGCACGGACGAACGCGCGGATGCCGGAGCGCAGTTGTTCCTCGGGTGGCAGCGACGGGTCGGGGGCGGTCCGCAGCATGACTTCCGCGGCGGCTTCCTCGATGACGGCGTACTGGAACTTCTTCTTCGATCCGAAGTAGTGGAACAGCAGAGCGGGGGAGACGCCGGCCTCGGCCGCGACCAGTTCGACGGTCAGCTCCCGGTGCGGGTCGGCGACCAGGACCCGCCGGGCGGCCGCGAGGATCTGCGCACGCCGCTGGTCCGGGCGCAGCCGGGTGGACGAGGTCTGGGTCATACGGCCAGTCTATTGAGTAAACGGTCAACAGTCACTTACTGTTGAGTACCCACTCAACAAGCTGGAGGTCCCGATGCGTCCCTTGCCCGGTCAGGTCGTCCTCATCACCGGAGCGTCGCGGGGAATCGGGGCCGCCGTGGCCCGCCGGCTCGCGCAGCACGGCGCGAAGCTCGCGCTGATCGGTCTGGAGCCGGACGAGCTGATCGGCGCTTCGGGGATCGATCTCGAGATCTCGCCGGTC
>NZ_JBSFBL010000102.1:0-16064 GCF_053592935.1 Kribbella sp. NPDC002412 | reverse complement strand
CCGCGCCGTGCCGAGTGCCGCGCAGTAGGCGGGGAATTGCCAGACACGGACTAGGCCATCAGGCCGCGCTGACCGGCGCGGAGGCCGGCCTGGAAGCGGGTGGTCGCATCCAGCGCCTTGAGGATCCGCTGCATCCGGCGCTCGACCGTCCGTTGCGCCACCCCGAGCCGCCGAGCGATCGCCTGGTCCGTCAGGCCCGCAGCGGCCAGCGCCAGCAACTGCTGGTCCTCACCACTCAGCGGCCCCTCCGAAGCCGAAGGAGTCAGCGGGCTCGCCTGCTGCCACAGCAGCTCGAACAACCGCAGCAGCCCGTCGAGCAAACTGGACGGTCCCACCTCCACCACGACATCCGGACCGGTCGGCAGCAACCCGGTACGGCGATCCACCAGAACCAGCTCGAGCGGTACGTCGCGCAGGATCCGGCAACCCGCCGACCGGGCAGCCGCCAGTTCCGCAGGCTCCGACACCGACGCCATGTCGTAGATCACCCGGCACGAAACGCCGCGAACGGGCATGACGACGTACGCAGGCCGGTTGAGGACGAGGACCTCGTCCTGAGCACACGCCTGCGCCTGGTAGAACCGCTGAGCGATCGCCTCAGACCCGCGGATCACCGTGAACGCGCCGTGCCGCGCCCGGAACTCCGCAGTGAGCACCGAGGCACCCAGCCGGGCCTCGACGATCGCTGCCTGTTTCCGGAGCGCCAGCAGCTCGACCGCGGCCTCCGGCACGGCCGGAACGTAGCGAGCAGGCCGACCTGGCGTCCGAGAGGCCAGGCCGAGGGACAGCAGTGACCGCAGATGCCTGCCGACGCGCGTCGCAGGCCAGCCGGTGTCACGTGAAAGAGCGTCAGTCGTGGACTCCGGTCGGGCCAGAAGCGCCCGGTAGAGCTGCTCGTCCTCCGAGCAGACACCAAGCGCTTCCAGCACCGGAGCCGGTCGGTAACTGTGCATGTCAGGGCAATGCGTGAACGTGGGCGCCGACCTGGTTGGCGAACGCGTTGCCGTTCAGCGCGTCCCAGTTGGTCGACCAGGTCATCGCACCACGCAGCGACGGCCACGTGGTGCTCGGCTTGAAGTTGCCGCAGTTCGTGCCCCGGGTCAGGCAGTCCAGGGCGTTGTTGACGAGCTGCGGCGAGACGTAGCCGCTACCGGCCGCTCGGGACGAGGCCGGCAGACCGAGACCCACCTGGTCCGGCCGGAGCCCGTTCTGCAGCATGATGCAGGCCTGGGCGGTGATGAAGTCAACCGTGCCCTGCGAGTACACCTGCCCGTCGCAGCCGTTCATCGAGCCGGAGTTGTAGTACTGCACGTTGACCACGGTCAGGATGTCCTTGATCGCCAGCGCCAGCTTGAAGTACTCGAACGACGTGCTCTGCATGTCGATCGTCTGCGGCGCCATCGCGATGATCAGCCCGCTGCCGAACGAGTTGCGCAGGCTGCGCAGCGCCTGACCCATGTACTGCGCGTTGACCCCGTTCTCCAGGTCGATGTCGATCCCGTCGAAGCCGTACTCGCGCAGCACTGTCAGCGCACTGTTGGCGAAGTTGGTCGCGGCCTCGGCGCTGCCGACCGAGATGGTGCCGTTCTGGCCGCCGACGGACAGGATGACCCGTTTCCCGGCCGCCTGCTTGGCGGCGATGTCGGCCTTGAACTGTGCGACCGTATAACCACCCAGGCCGGCGGAGTCCAGGTTGAAGGTGATGGCGCCCGGCTGCGCCGGTACGGCGTCGGCGAAGGCAACCGCGATGAGGTCGTACGCCGCGTGGACGTCACTGATGCGCTGGACGGTCGCACCGTTGTTGAAGTTCTGCCAGTAGCCGGTCAGCACGTGCTTGGGCAACGTGCCGTTGGACGGCGGCGGAGTGGTCGGCGGAGTGGTAGGCGGAGTCGTGGGCGGAGTGGTCGGCGGCGGAGTGGTCGGGTCCGGCGTACCACCCGGACCGTCCAGCACGACGTCGTCGGCCTGGTACGGCGGCAGTCCGTACCACCCGTGCAGGTAGATCGTCACCCGGGTCGTGGAGGCACCAGTGGTAAAGGTGGTCGTCAACTGGTTCCACGTGGTGCTGGTGCTCCAGGTCGACGTACCTCCCTCGAAGCCGAGGTAGACGTTCGAGCCCTTGACCCACGCAGACAAGGTGTACGTCGTACTGGACTTGACCGGAATCGACTGGCTGCAGCGGGCGTTGTCGGACGACGTTGGACTGCCCTGGAGCGCGTAGCTGCCGGTGCGCGCCGAGGTCGTGGCGGCGCCGGCAGCACAGGTCCAGCCGGACAGGTCTCCGGTCTCGAAGGTTCCGTTGGTGACCAGGTTGGTGGCGGCGGATCCGGTCGCGGGGACCAGAAGCAGGCCCGTGAGGGCGGCGAGAAGCGTGATCAGGGCGGGAATGATCGCGGCCTGGGGGCGGAGTGCACGCGTTTTCATGACTTACAAACTGTGACTGCGTAACTACATTGTCAAGAGCCTACATAAAGTGAAAGCGCTCCCACAGGCAGAAAACTGAGGAAGCTTTTACATAACCGAACCGGAGGAGGAAAGGCGACGGCCCCCGGCGGGGGGGTGACCGGGGGCCGTCTTCGGCCACGGGCTCGGGGGGAGGAGCCGGGGGCCGATCAGGAGGCGACAGTCTGCCACTGTCAGGAGGTATGTACCCCCCAAGACCGGACTCCACACATCTCAGTTCGGTTGCAACTGAGACGGTGTCACCCAGGCGCTGGAACCGCCCGATCAGGCGTTTCCGGCCAGTGTCACTGTCACACTGCCAAACAGTCTAACGGGAGACCGGCCCACACAAAAGCCCGGGTCCCTCGGCGTTTCTCCCCGATGCCTATGCTCGACCCCATGGCGCACCCCGGGACGGGCCGAACGGCCGCCTTCTTCGATCTGGACAAGACCATAATCGCCCGATCCAGCACACTGGCCTTCTCCCGGCCGTTCTACGCCGGCGGACTGATCAACCGCCGGACCGTACTGCGCAGCGCCTACGCCCAGTTCGTGTACCTGCTCGGCGGCGCGGACCACGACCAGATGGAGCGGATGCGGGAGTACCTGTCCGCGATGTGCACCGGCTGGGACGTGCAGACGGTGAAGGCGATCGTCGCCGACACCCTGCACCACATCGTCACGCCGATGATCCACGAGGAGGCGGTCGAGCTCATCGACCAGCACCACGCGGCCGGCCGGGACGTGGTGATCGTGTCGTCGTCCGGGGCCGAGGTGGTCGAGCCGATCGGCGCGATGCTGGGCGCCGACAAGGTGATCGCGACCCGCATGGTAGTTGCCGACGGCAAATACACCGGCGAGATCGAGCACTACGCGTACGGCCCGCACAAGGCGACCGCGATCCTGGCGCTGGCCGAGGCCGAGGGCTACGACCTGGCCGGCTGCTACGCGTACTCCGACTCCGTCACCGACGAGCCGATGCTGGCTGCGGTCGGTCATCCCTTCGCGGTCAACCCGGACAAGGGTTTGCGCCGGCTCGCGGTCGCCCGCGGCTGGCCGGTGCTGGACTTCAACGAGCCGGTCGGGCTCGCCGAGCGGAACCGTTTCCGGGACGTACGGCGACCCGCCCTGGCCACCGCGGCGGTCGCCGGACTGGCTGCCTGGGCGTTCTTCCTGGCCGCCCGCCGCCGCACCCGGCGGCCCGCGAACTGACCGAAAAGCCGAGCCGTGCCGACCGAAAAGCCGGGACCGGAAGCTGAAGGACGCTTCATTGTTCTCAACTCCATGAAGGTCACGTAAGCCCTTCACAGAAAGGGTTTTCAGGAGTACAAAGGAAGCACAAAGGACCTTCGGGTCCGGTAGAGATTGCACGGAATCCAGGCACCCACGCGGCGACCAGCCCATCCCAACCGGGCAGCGCGACCCAGGCCAAGTCCTGTGGCGGCAGACAGGTGCACGCATGGTAACCAGGATGACGTGCCAGCGACGGCGTTCTCATCAGAGAACGCCGTTCGCACGTCCGGGGTCAGCCCGCCAGCGGCGAGCGCTCGGCACCGAGTGACACCACTTCACAGGACCGCAGCAACCAGTCACGAACTCCGGGCAGCCCTCGCGCTGCGTAGTCGCCGAGGCTCGATGGATAGGTGCCTGCCAACTCATAGTGACCGGCCTCGGGCACCGTGACCGCGACGGGATCGATGCCTCGGGCAACCAACAGGCAACGTTCGGCCGCCCGGGCAACCAGTCCGTTGGCGGTCGGGAAGGGGCGCAGGATGGCGAGCTCGGCATGCACGACCGCCGCGACCACCAGACCGGGCGCCTTGGTCGGGCGGGTCAGGTTCCGGGCCAGGGCGCTCAGCCGCTCCCACATCTCGTCGGCGCCCGGGGCCGGCGGCAGGCCCGGGATGTCGTCCGGCAGCGGCTCGCGACTGGTCCGCAGATGACCCAACTGGTCTTCCGGGCCCAGATCGGCCGCGGCCAACTGGTGCAGTCTGGTCCAGACCTGCACCGGGGCGGTGTCCACCTGGGGTGCGAGCCGCATCAGCTCTCCGGTGATCCGGACCGCGCCGGTGGCGAGTCCGTCGGCGGCTCCGCGCCGTACCTCGTCGAGGGTCGCCGGGCTGCCGGCCAGGGCGGCGGAGGCGTACGCGCCGCGCAGCAGCGCTTCGGCGGTGACGTCCGAGCCGACCTTGCGCAGACCACGGTCCCTCAGCAGTACGTCGACCGCGTCGCGGGCCGCCCGCGCCGCCGAGCCGACCCCCTCGAGACCGGCCAGTGGCTCGAACACATCTGTACTCATGACTGCACCCTAGGATGACGTGGCATGGCGCTCGGCACCGTCCCCAAGTTCAGCATCGTGGTCCCCTGTCACGCCTCCCGGGCGTGGTTGCGGTCGTGCCTGGACTCGGTGCTCGGTCAGTCGTTCACCGATTTCGAGATCATCGGGGTGGATGATGCCGACCTGGACGGCTCCGGCCGGATCCTGGACGAGTACGCCGCGGCCGATCCGCGGGTCCGGGTGCTGCACCTGGACGAGAACGTCGGTTTGGGCCTGGCCCGGAACGCGGGGCTGAAGGAGTGCCGCGGGGACTACGTGCTGTTCCTGGACGCCGACGACCTGTACCTGCCGGGCTCGCTGGAGGCGATCGCGACCAGGATCGACGCGACCGACCGGCCGGACATCCTGCTGTTCGACTACGAGCGGGTCTTCTGGGACGGCCGGGTGGTCCGCAACCAGCGGCACGACGCCTTCGCCGGGCACGGCGCCGGGGTGTTCACCGCGGCCGAGCGGCCGATCTTCCTGACCTTCCTCGAGGTGGTCTGGAACAAGGCCTGCCGGCGGGACTTCCTGACCCGGCACGGGTTCGCGTTCACGGCCGGGTTCTACGAGGACGCGCCCTGGACCTACTCGACGATGCTGACCGCCGAGCGGATCGCCACGCTGGACCGGGTGGTCGTGCACTACCGGCAGCACCGGACCGGCGGCAACATCCACGCCACCGGCGGTCGCCGGCAGTGGGACATCTTCGACCAGTACGACCGCGTGCACGCGTTCATCCAGTCCGACCCCGACCTGGCCGGCTGGCGGCGGTTCGCGTTCGACCGGTCGCTGGACCACATCCTCGCCGTCCTCGCGAAGCCGGAGCGCGTCGCCCCGGACGACCGGGCCGACTTCTTCCACGCGGCGCACGCCTTCGCCAAGCGCTGGAAGCCGGAGGGCTACAGCACCGAACGCACCCGTCGCGGGTTCAAGCGGTGGCTGCTCATCCACGACGACTACGCGACCTACTCCACGCTCAAGCTGAGCGCCAAGGTGCTGCACGTCCCGAGCCCGCGCAAGACCGTCGGCAAGCTCCGGCACCGCGGCAAGCTCGACCCGAACCTGGCCGCGTACTGCTCCTACTGGTTCAAGCAGTACGCCTGCAACCCGCGGGCGATCTACGAGAAGGCGGCCGAGCTGGCGCCGCAGCTACGCGGCGTCTGGGTGGTCGACGCCGACTACCTGCACGTCGTCCCGGAGGGTGTCGAGTACGTCGTCGCGGGCTCGCCGGCGTACCAGAAGCTGCTCGACACGGCGACGTACTTCATCAGCAACATGAACTGGCCGAAGGAGTTGGAGAAGCGGGAGGGGCAGATCCACCTGCAGACCCAGCACGGGACGCCGCTGAAGA
Source organism: Kribbella sp. NPDC002412 (assembly GCF_053592935.1). Lineage (NCBI taxonomy): Bacteria > Bacillati > Actinomycetota > Actinomycetes > Propionibacteriales > Kribbellaceae > Kribbella > Kribbella sp. NPDC002412. The sequence continues at coordinate 9,951 of NZ_JBSFBL010000102.1, read as the reverse complement.
CGATGGGGACCGACCTGCGGCACTACCCGCTGGCCGGCAAGGACCTCGACCTCGACGAGCTGATGCGGCAGACCGACCGCTGGGACTTCAACATCTCCTCGAACCGGTACTCGTCGGAGATCTGGGAGCGCACCTACCCGGCGTACTTCGAGGAGCTCGAGTACGGCTTCCCGCGGAACGACCGGCTGCTCAACGCGACCCTGGACGAGGTCCGGGCGATCCGGGCCGGGTTCGGCTTCGACGACTCGCACCTCGTGGTGCTGTACGCGCCGACGTTCCGCGACGGAGTCGACTCGGTGCGGCTGCCGACCGGCCTGGTCGACCTCGGTGGGACCGGCATCCACCTCGACCTGGACCGGCTGGCCTCGTCCGTCGGCGAGCACGGCCGGGTGCTGGTGCGGACGCACTACTCGCTGTCGGCCGCGCCCGAGGTGCACTCGGGCAAGGTGATCGACGTGTCCCGGCATCCGCGCGTCGAGGACCTGATGCTGGCCGCCGACGTGCTGATCTCGGACTACTCCTCCATCACCTTCGACTACGCGAACCTGGACCGGCCGATCGTGCTGCTGGTCGAGGACAAGAACTTCTACGACGGCCGCCGGGGCACCTACTTCGACATCACCGAGTTCCCGCCCGGGCTGGTCGCGCGGTCGCCCGAGGAGCTGCTGACCAGCCTGCAGTCCGGTGCGTTCGCATCACCGGAGGCGGCCAAGCACCGGCATCTGTACCGGGAGAAGTTCTGCGAGTTCGACGACGGCCGCGCGGCCGAGCGCGTCGTACGGCGGGTGTTCCTCGGCCAGACCGACGTGCCGCCGATCACGCCGCTCGCGGAGCGCACCCCGGCACCCTCGGCGCACTTTCGTGCATAATGGCTGACATGTCGATCAGCCTGGAGCTCGCGAGCGCCCTGCGCCTGCGCTCCAGCCTGCGACGACGACGCACTGTCTGAACACCTCATCCGTCGTTCCAGTGCGTCTACTCCAAAGGACCTGTGATGTCCGCTGTTCTGCCTGTCCTGGCCACCAGACTGTCCACCGCCGCCGCGGCTGCCTTCGGCTCGTCGTACGGCGACCTCGACCCTGAGCTGCGGTCGGCGACCAAGCCCGAGTTCGGCCACTACCAGAGCAACCTCGCGCTCCGGCTCGGCAACGCCCTCGGCCGGCCGCCGCGGGAGGTCGCCGCACGACTGGTCGAGGCGCTCGACGTCGCCGACCTGTGCGAAAAGCCTTCCATCGCAGGGCCGGGCTTCATCAACCTGACGCTCACGCAGTCCACGCTCGCCGCCGCGGTCAACGAGCCGCAAGCCTTCACTCGTAGAAACCAGCGGGTGGTCGTCGACTACTCGCAGCCGAACGTCGCCAAGCAGATGCACGTCGGCCACCTCCGGTCGACCGTGATCGGCGACGCGCTCTGCAACGTCCTGGAGTACGTCGGCTACGACCTGGTCCGGCAGAACCACGTCGGCGACTGGGGCACGCAGTACGGCATGATGATCGAGCAGCTGCTCAGCGAGGACCTCGCCGCGGAAACCCTTGATCTGGAGGGTTTGCAGCTGCTCTACGAGCGGAGCCGGAAGCACTTCGATGCCGACGGCGCCTTCGCGGACCTGTCCCGGGCCCGGGTCGTCCTGCTGCAGTCCGGCGATCCGGAGACGCGGGCGATCTGGCGGCGGATGGTCGACGTCTCGCTGGACGACTTCGACCAGGTCTACGCACTGCTCGGCTCCGAGCTGACTCGGGCCGACGTCGTCGGTGAGAGTGCCTACAACGACGACCTGCCACGGATCGTCGACGAGCTGCTGGAGAAGGGCCTGCTGACCGAGTCCGACGGTGCGCTGTGCGCGTTCCTGCCGGGATTCAAGGGCCGGGACGGACAGCCGCTGCCGGTGATCGTGCGGAAGTCCGACGGCGGGTTCGGGTACAGCGCGACCGACCTGGCCGCCGTCCGGCACCGGGTGTCGACCCTGCACGCCGATCGGATCGTGTACGTCGTCGACCACCGGCAGGCCCTGCACTTCGAGCAGATCTTCACGCTCGCCCGGACCGCGGACTGGTTGCCGCCGACAACGACTGCGGAGCATGTCGGCTTCGGAACCGTGCTCGGCCCGAACGGGAGACCGTTCAAGACCAGAGCCGGCGGCACGGTCAAGCTGACCACGCTGCTCGACGAAGCGGTCGCGCGGGCGGAGTCTCTGCTCGAAGGCCGGGAGGGCATCGACCGGCAGGCCACGGCGAAGGCGGTCGGGATCGGAGCGGTCAAGTACGCCGACCTGTCCAGCGATCGGGGCAACGACTACGTGTTCGACCTGGACCGGATGGTCGCGATGACCGGCAACACCGGCCCGTACCTGCAGTACGCGCACGCCCGGTTGACCAGACTGCTGTCCAAGGCCGGCGCGAGCCACGACCAGGTCACCGAACTCAAGGACCCGGCCGAGAAGCGGCTTGCCCTGCTGCTGACCGGCTTTGCGGACGTCGTCGTACAGGTGGCAGAGACGCTCCAGCCGCATCGGCTGTGTACCTATCTGTACGACGTCGCGACCGCACTGTCGGCGTTCTACGAGCTGTGCCCGGTGCTGACCAGCGAAGGCGAGACCAGGGCCAGCCGCATCGCGCTCTGCGCGGCGACCCGGAAGGTGTTGCACGATGGACTGGGCCTGCTCGGCATAGCGGCCCCGGATGCCATGTGACTCTTCAGGAGGTTGCCCATGCTGCCGTGGTCCGCGGATCTGGCCGGCCGGTTCGAGCAGACGACGTACACCAGCGAGTTGCTGCGTGGGAACCCGCTGGGTGACCCGCATGAGCGGCCGGTGCTCGTCTACCTGCCGCCGGGGTACGACGACTCCGACCGGCGCTACCCGTCGATCTACGTGACGATGGGGTACACCGGTCATCTCGGGATGTTGTTCAACCGGACGGCGTTCCGGCAGGCCTGGCCGGAGTTGGTCGACGCGCTGTTCGCGACCGGGGACGTGCCACCGGCGATCGTCGTGTTCGTGGACACCTGGACGAGGTACGGCGGCAGTCAGTGCCTCGACTCCCCCGGCACCGGGCAGTACCACTCGTACCTGTGCGAGGAGATCGTCCCCTGGGTCGACGCGACGTACCGGACCATCGCCGACCGCGACCACCGGGCGATCACCGGCAAGTCCAGCGGCGGCTACGTGGCCATGGTGACGCCCCTGCTGCGGCCGGACGTCTTCGGCGCCCTCGCCACACACGCCGGCGACGCAGCGTTCGATCTGTGCTATCGGCCCGAGTTCCCCGAGCGCGCACGGACGCTGCGGGACAAGTACGACGGCAGCTACGACAAGTTCTTCGAGTCCGTGGCGACCCGGACCGGGCGGACCACGGACGAGGACCTGCACCTGATGGAGATGTACGGCTACGCGTCGGCGTACTCCGCCGAGCCGGACGGCACGGTGCTGCTGCCGTTCGACGAGCTCGGCGTGCTGATCCCGGAGGTCTGGGCCCGCTGGCTGTCCCGCGACCCAGTCGAGATGGTCCGCGAACCGCAGTACGCCGACGCGCTGCGCTCACTGCGGGCGGTGTGGATCGACGCGGGGCGGCAGGACGAGTTCTACCTCGACCTCGGCGCGACCGCGTTCCATCGGGCAGCCGGAAAGGCAGGTTTACCGGACGATCGGCTGCACTTCGAGCTGTTCGAGGGCACCCACGGCGGGATCGAGTTCCGCTACCCGCTCGCGATCGGGTGGCTGGCCGAACGGCTGCGGTAATTCGGGTGCCCGGATCGCGCGGCACGCCGTACCTTCGACCCATGAGCTGGCCGGAGGGGATCGAGGCGCGCCCGATCGACAAGGGTGACGCGGACGCGTGGGCGGAGTTGCTGGCCGCCAAGGAGAAGGTCGACCAGGAGGGGGAGAACTACGACGCCCAGGACCTGATCGACGAGCTGGAGGACCCGCACCTGGATCCGGCGCTGGACACCATCGGCCTGTGGGCCGACGGCCGGATGGTCGGGTACGGCAAGCTGCACGCGCCCGAGGGACTGGGCGAGATCGACCGGGTCAGCACCGAGGGGACGGTCCATCCGGAAGGGCGCCGACGCGGCATCGGCTCGGCGCTGATGCCGTGGCTGATCAAGCGGGCCGGCGAGCTGCACGTGGCCAGGCACCCGGACGCGCCGGGTGAGGTGACCGGCAACCGGGTCAGCACGAACGTCGGCGCGGAGCGGCTGTTCCAGAAGTTCGGGTTCGAGGAGCGCCGGTACTTCTTCGACATGAAGCGCCCGCTGGACCAGCCGGTGCCGGAGGTCGCGCTCGCGGACGGGCTGCGGATCGTCCCGTTCGACCTGGCGATGAACGAGGCGCTGCGGGTGGTTCACAACGACGTGTTCGCGGACCACTGGGGCTCGACCCCGCGGGACGCGGACAGCTGGAAGACCTGGTTCACCGGCGCCCGGGCGTTCCGCGGCGAGTCGTCGTACGTCGTCCTGGACGGGGAGGCGATCGCCGCCTACGTGCTCGGGTACGAGTACGAGGCCGACACGGAGGCGACCGGGATCCGGGAGCTGTACATCGGCCAGGTCGGGACGGTGAAGGCGTACCGCGGCCGCGGTCTGGCCGGCGCGACGCTGGCGAAGGTGCTGACCGAGGCGGCCAAGGCCGGCTACCAGCGGTCCGGCCTCGGCGTGGACGCGAACAACCCGACCGGTGCCTTGGGCCTGTACGAGCGGCTCGGCTACTCGGTGTCCTCCAGGTGGATCAGCTACGGCCTGCCGCTGTGAGCGACACCAGGGGGTACGCCGATGACCGGCGTACCCCCTGGATGCTCAGAGGTGCGAGTCGGCCAGCACCGGCTCGGGCGCGCGATCGACCGGTCCGCGCCGGAACCAGGTCCACGGGCGGACGCTGAGGATGATCACCGTCAGGCTCAGCGCGGCGTAGACCAACGAGCCGACGAAGGCTGCGTGCACGCCGTCGGTCAGCACCTCGCGCGGTGCGGCCGACGTCGAGTTGCGGCTCGCCGTACCGAAGATGGTGACCAGGATGCCGAGGCCGAGCGCGCCGCCGACCTGCTGGACCACGTTCAGCATGCCGGACGCGGCCCCCGAGTCCTCCGGCGCGACGCCCGAGATGGCCCGGCCGACGAGCGGGATGAAGATCATCCCGGCGCCCAGACCGAACAGCAGCATCGGCCCGACCACGTCGGCCAGGTAGGTGCTACGAGCGTCGAGCTGGGTCAGCCACACCGTGCCCAGAGTGACCAGCACCGACCCGGACAGCATCAGCTTGCCGCCGTCGATCCGGGCGACCAGCTTCGGCACGATCCGCGACGAGGCGAACAGCAGACCGGTCAGCGGCAGGAACGCGAGACCGGCCGCCAGCGGGCTGAGCTCGAGCACCCCCTGCAGGTACTGCGTGAGGAAGAAGAACATCCCGAACATCGTGCCGACCACCAGCAGCATGGTCAGGTACGACGCCGAGCGGTCAGCCGACCGGAACAGCCGCAGCGGGACGATCGGGTGGCTGACCCGGCGCTCGATCAGCACGAACGCGACCAGCAGCACCACACCGACCGTGAACGCGGCCAGCACCTCGGCCGACGTCCAGCCGACCTCGGCGACCCGAATGAAGCCGTAGACCAGCGAGGTGATGCCGAGCGTCGAGGTGAGCGCGCCGGCCACGTCGAACCGGCCGGTCTCCGGCTCGGTCTCGGTCAGCACCTGCCGGGCCGCGATGACGAGCCCGATACCGATCGGCACGTTGATGAACAGACCCCACCGCCAGGACACCCAGTCCGTCAGCATGCCCCCGAGCACCAGGCCGACACTGCCGCCACCGGACGACACCAGGCTGTAGTAGCCGAGCGCCTTCATCCGCTCCGGACCTTCGCGGTAGGTGAGCATGAGCAGGGTCAGCGCGGCCGGGGCCGCGATGGCGCCGCCGATGCCCTGCAGGACACGGGCGGCGAGCAGGAGCTCGGCGTTCGGGGCGAGACCGCCGAGCAGGGAGGCGAGGGTGAAGACACTCACGCCGGTGACGAACACGCGGCGGCGGCCGAGCAGGTCGCCGGCGCGGGCGCCGAGCAGGAGCAGACCGCCGAACGCGAGGGCGTAGGCGTTCTGCACCCAGGACAGGCTGGACGGGCTGAAGTCGAGGGCGTGCTGGATCTTCGGCATCGCGATGTTCACCACGGTGCCGTCGAGGATGACCATCAGCTGGGTGATCAGGATGACCGCGAGGACGACCCCCGGCCGCCGCGCGGGCGAGCCGGCAGCGGCGGGACCTGAGGTTGTTGCCGACATATTGCTCCTTACCCCGGAGGGGTTACAGTTGAGAGAGAAAAGCGGAGCGCTCCTCCGGATACAATACGGAGGCTGCCTCCGCTTTAGCAAGCGATATTCTCGGTGAACTTTGCGCGGATCCCCCGCTACGGACAGTGAGGAGGCCGGATGGCGCCGACACCGTTGCCGTCGACGCGGCCGACCCGCGCCGACGCGGCGCGGAACTACGACCTGCTGGTCACCGCCGCCCGGGAGGCGTTCGCCGAGCACGGCACCGACACCTCGCTCGAGGAGATCGCCCGCCGGGCCGGCGTCGGCATCGGCACGCTCTACCGCCGGTTCCCGAACCGGGTCGCGCTGCTCGAGGCGGTCTACATCGACGAGATCCAGTCCGTCTGCGACCGGGCGTACGACTTCGACAAGCAGCTCGAGCCGTTCGAGGCGCTGGCTGCCTGGCTGCGCAGCTTCGTCGGGTACGGCCTGTCCAAGAAGTCCCTGGCCAGTGAGCTGACAGTTGCTCTGGGCAAGGACTCGCCGTTCTTCCAGTCCTGCAAGGTGAACGTCCAGGAAGCCGGGCAGCTCCTGCTGGACAAGGCGAAGGCGGCCGGCGAGGTCCGGCCGGAGCTCGAGCTGATGGACATCATGCGGCTGGTCGGCGGGATCAACATGGGCCGAGACATGGAGCCCGAGCAGGCCAACCGGCTGCTGGACATCGTCCTGTGCGGCCTCAGGCCCGCCTCCGCCTGACCTCGGCCAGTGACGGGTTCGCGGCGTCACGCTCGGTGTAGCTGAGCCGCTCCCGCGGGAACGGCCAGTCGATCGCGAGCTCCGGATCGAACAGATCGACCGTGACGCGCTCCGGCGACCAGTACTCGTTCACCAGGAAGTTGTAGACGGTGTGCGGCTCCAGCGTGCAGAAGGAGTTGCCGACGCCGCGCGGCACGTAGAGCGCCTGCCCGGCGCCGAGCTCGAACGTCTCCAGCCGGCCGAAGGCCTCACCGTCACGCAGGTCGACGATCGCCGCGAACACCCGGCCCGCCGAGGGCGACAGGTACTTGTCCCAGGGCTCGGCGTGAATTCCGCGGGTGACACCCGGCTCGGCCAGGTAGAGCACGTTGTGCTGCCGGACCTCGAAACGTGGGACTCCGGCGGCTTCCAGCTTGCCGGCGTGGAAGCTCTCCTTGAACCAGCCGTCGTCGTTCGGCTGGACATTCAACTCGATCCGCAGCACGCCAGGGATCGTCATCGGCGCACCTGCCGGCGGGCTTCGAGCTGCGCCTGGTCGGCGGCGGTCAGTCCCGCGTCCCAGCCGGCGCCGTTGGTGATCCTGGTCCGCCGGGTCGTGGTCCTCGGGAACAGCTTGGTGAACAACGCGTCCACCTGCTCCTCCCGTTTGGTCAGCACCGGCAGCAGCCGGCCCGCATCCTCCTCCGGTACGGCGGCCTGCGTCGCGGCCGTGGTCGCCTGCAACCGCTCCCCGATCCGCTGCGCGTAGGCCATCAGGAACGACTGCCGGAACGACCTGGTCCGGGACTCTCCGCGCCGGCCAATGTGTTTGCCTGCGGCAAGCATCGCGCGGTTCGCCTGCACCAGCAGGGAGGTGCTGAGAATCTCGGTGAGCTGCAGGTCCAGCTCGGCGCCGACGATGGTGACCACGGCCAGGTCGTCGATCACGACCGTCCGGCACCGGTTCGCCGCGGCGACCGCCCCGACCAGCTGCGCCTTGGCCGACACGTACGGCGTGTCGACCCAGATCCGGCGGCCGGCCGAGTCGTCGGGAATCTCCACCGCCGGGTCGGCCTCGACCAGGGCCCGGTCCAGGGAGAACTTCGCCATCAGCTCCTGCGCTTTGCCGGACAGCGCTTCCGCCTCGTCGGGGAACTCGGTCGCCTCGGCCTTCGCGAGCAGTCCCCGGATCCGCGCCAGCACCTTCCCATTTGCCGGGACGACGGGCTTGGCGGTCTGGTTCGCCGTACCTGGCAGGGGATAGAGACGGGCCAGGATCGGAAGGGATTGGAGGAAGCCGGCGAGGGACAGGGCGTGGTGGAGGGTCAGGTAGCGGCCGACTCGCGCCGCGGCGGCCCAGGCGGTGAGGCTGAGCTCGGTGAAGGGTTGCGAGACTCCCAAGTCCGTCAACTGGTCGAGCCAGCGCGGGTCGATCGTGGTGGCGCGGTAGTCCTGGTGCTCCGCGGCGATCGCTGCCAGCAGCAACGGCTCGATCCCCGGGTCCAGCTCGCGCCGGCCGTGCTGGACGACGTCGGCCGGGGCCCAGCCGCGCTGCCAGGTGGCCCGGAGCAGACCGATCAGAAACCCTTGCAGGCAACGGTCCACCTGCGCCTGGTCGCGCTCGTCGTACGCCCCCAGGCGGGCCAGCTGCTGGTCGGCCCGATCGTCGCGCACGGCAACGATCGATGCCGCGACCGGCAACATCCGAAGGATTTCCTCATCACTCACGCGGCCGAGTCTGACACTCAACGAAGTTGTCACCCAAACGCGATCCGGAGCCCTTGTGGAAAACCGGCCCTTTCTTAAGCCTGTCTGAAGACAGCGCGCGAAGATCTGCCAAACGGCCGCTGTCACACGGGAGGCAGGCGCCTGGCCTGACAGCAGCACCAATCGGGGAGGGAAATCAATGACTCAGCTTGCGGAAGCCGGCTTCGACGAACTGCGCGCGGCCCTGACGGGCACCGTGCTCGGACCTGGCGAGGACGGGTACGACGACGCCCGGCGGCTGTGGAACGCACAGCACGACCGGCGACCGGCGGTGATCGCCCAGGTGCGGTCCGCCGAGGACGTCGCCGCCGCCGTCCGGTTCGGGGTCGCGCGGGGACTGGAGATCGCGGTTCGCGGCGGCTCGCACAGCATGTCCGGCGCGTCGTCGGTCGACGACGGCCTGATGATCGACCTGAGCGGGATGAACCAGGTCGCGGTCGACGTGGAGGGCCGCCGGGCCCGGGTCGGCGGCGGCGCGCTGCTGCGTGACCTCGACGCGGCGACCCAGCCGCACGGTCTCGCCGTACCGGCCGGGATGATCAGCCACACCGGGGTCGGCGGGCTCACGCTCGGCGGCGGGATGGGCTGGCTGAGCCGGCAGCACGGGCTCAGCATCGACAACCTGGTGTCGGTCCGGATCGTCACCGCGGACGGCAGCATCCTGCGCGCCGCCGACGACGAGAACCCGGATCTGTTCTGGGCCGTCCGGGGTGGTGGCGGCAACTTCGGCGTGGTGACTGAGTTCGAGTTCCGGCTGCACCAGGCCGGCCCGATGGTCAACTACGGCCTGCTGTTCTGGGGCCTGGACCAGGGCGCCGACGTGCTCCGGCTGGCCCGGGAGCTGATCCCGAGCCTGCCGCCGACGTTCACCGTCGTTCCGGCGTGCCTGAACGCGCCGCCGGCGCCGTTCGTGCCGGAGCAGCACCACTTCCAGCCCGGCTACGGCCTGGTGGTGGTCGGGTTCGGCACGCCGGACGAGCACGCGGCGGTGCTGGAGCGGATCCGCAGCACGCTGCCGCCGCTGTTCGAGTTCGCGTCGCCGATGCCGTACGTCGCGCTGCAGCAGTCGCTGGACGAGGCGAACGACTGGGGCCACTACTGCTACGAGAAGGGCACCTACCTCGAGGACCTGACCGACGGCGCCATCGAGGTCATCACCGAGTTCGCAGGTCGGCGTCAAGGTGCCTGATGCCTGGACTGGCGCCGACGGCG
>NZ_JBSFBL010000101.1:0-16268 GCF_053592935.1 Kribbella sp. NPDC002412 | reverse complement strand
TACGGCGTCGAGGGAGTCGGCCAGGCCTTCGCCGAAGAAGGCGTTGTTGGCGCTGTCGTGATTCCGGCCGCCGCGTAGCGGACGAACGGCTCGGTGTTCCGGGTCGCGATCCGCACCCCGGCGTAGGCCAGGACGAGGAACAGGGCGAGCACGGTGAGCGACCCGACCAGGCCGAGCTCCTCACCGATCACGGAGAAGATGAAGTCGGTGTGCGCCTCCGGCAGGTTGCCCCACTTCTGCCGGCTGTTGCCGATCCCGACGCCCCACCAGCCACCGGTCGACAGCGCGTAGAACGAGTGGTACGCCTGCCAGCCGACGCCGGACGGGTCGGCCAGCGGGTTGGTGAAGTTCATCAGCCGGTCCATCCGGTGCTGGGCCGTGGTGACGAAGTACGCCGCGATCGCGCCGACGACCACGATGGTCGCGACGAACAGCCGGGTCGGCGCGCCGACGATCCAGATCAGGCCGAGCATCACGGCCATCAGCACCAGCGCGGTGCCGAGGTCGTGCTGGCCGACCACCAGGGCGATCACCAGGCCGCAGACCGGCACCATCGGGACCAGCAGGTGCTTCCACTGGGTGAGCAGCTTCTCCTTGCGGGCGTACAGGTCCGCGCACCACATCACCAGCGCCAGCTTGGCGAACTCACTCGGCTGGATCTGCAGCGGACCGCCGAGGTTCAGCCAGTTGGTGTTGCCGTTCACGCCGACGCCGAGACCGGGGATGTAGGTCAGCACCAGCAGGAACACCGACCCGAGCAGGGCGACGTAGGCGAGCATCCGGAAGTGCCGTGGCGTCATCCGGGAGGCGACGTACGCCATCGGCAGGCCGACGCCGACCCAGATCAGTTGGCGGATGAAGATCGTGTAGCTGTTGCCGTTCGCGCGCAGCGACAGCACGCTCGACGCGGACAGCACCATCAGCAGCCCGAGCACCAGCAGCAGGCCGGTCGCGCCGAGCAGGATGTGGTACGACGTCAGCGGCCGGTCCAGCACCTCGCGGACGGCGGCCACCCACGGACGTACCTCGGTCTTCTTCTGCTGATCCGGCTGATCCGCGATCGACGTCACGCGATCACCTCCGGATCAGCTGTCGCCCAGCCGACGTACGGCTTCAGCGAAGGCGTCGCCACGGGCTCCGTAGTTGGCGAACATGTCCCAGGAAGCGCAGCCGGGGGCCAGCAGTACGGTGTCGCCCGCCTGCGCAAGCGTCGCCGCCTCCCCCACCACGATCTCCATGGCTTCAGTGTCCGTTGCCCCGACAGTGATCGTCGGGACATCCGGTGCGTGTCGGGCAAGTGCTTCGGCGATCACCTGTTTGTCCTGGCCGAGCAGCACGACGCCACGCAGCCGGTCGCGGGCCGCGACCACCAGTTCGTCGAAGGTCGCGCCCTTGGCCTGGCCGCCGGCGATCCACACCACGTGCTCGTAGGCGAGCAGCGAGGCCTGCGCCGCGTGCGGGTTGGTCGCCTTCGAGTCGTCGACATAGTTGACCCCGGCAACGTCCGCGACATGCGCGATCCGGTGCTTGTCCGGCCGGAACCCGCGCAGCCCGTCCCGGACCGCGGTCGCCGGCACACCGAACGCCCGGGCCAGCGCGGCCGCGGCGAGCGCGTTCGCCACGTTGTGCGGCGCGGCCGGCGTGACGTCGTTCAGCGTCGCCAGCTCGAGGGCGGACGACGCGCGCTGCTCGACGAACGCACGGTCGACGAGGAGATCGTCGACAATCCCCACCATCGACAGCCCCGGCGTTCCGAGAGTGAAGCCGATCGCCCGGCAGCCCTCGATCACCTCCGCGTCCATCACCAGCTGCTCGGTGGCCGGGTCGGCGACGTTGTAGACGCAGGCGACCTGGCAGTTCTCGAAGATCCGGCCCTTGTCCTTGGCGTACGCCTCCAGCGAGCCGTGCCAGTCGACATGGTCCGGCGCGATGTTCAGTACGGCGGCCGAGTGCGCGGACATCGAGTGCGTGAAGTGCAGCTGGTAGCTCGACAGCTCGACGGCGATCACGTCGTACGGCTCGGGGTCCATCACCGCTTCCAGCAGCGGCAGCCCGACGTTGCCAGCAGCAACAGCCCGGTGACCGGCGGCGGTCAGGATCGCGGTGAGCATCTGGACCGTCGTGGTCTTGCCGTTGGTCCCGGTGATGCACAGCCACGGTGCCGCGTTGGCCGGGTCGCGCAGCCGCCAGGCCAGCTCGATCTCGCTCCAGATCGCCACCTCACGCTCGGCCGCCTGGGCCAGCAACGGCGCGTGCGGCGGTACGCCGGGAGACGTCACGACCACCTCGACGTCCTTCGGCAGCTCCGCCGTACTGCCCGGGCCGAGGGTGATGGTGGCGCCCAGCGTCTCGAGGATCTGCGCCTTCTCGCGAAGCGCCTCGTTGTCGCGGTCGTCCAGTACGACGACGTGCTCGGCGCCGGCCTGGAGCAACGAGTCCGCGCAGGCGTAGCCCGCCGTACCGAAGCCGAGGACGACGAAGCGGGTCGTCGCCCAGCCGTCGTCGGTGCGAGTCTCGAGGGTCATCCGGCCACCCATTCCGCGTAGAAGATGCCGAGCCCGATCACCACGCACAGGCCCTGGATGATCCAGAACCGGATCACCACGTTGACCTGCTCCCAGCCGAGCATCTCGAAGTGGTGGTGCAGCGGCGCCATCCGGAACAGCCGCTTGCCCTTGGTGATCTTGAAGTAGCCGACCTGCAGGATCACCGACGCGGTGATGATGACGAACAGGCCGCCGAGCAGCAGCACCAGCAGCTCGGTCCGGGTCATCACGGCCATCCCGGCCAGCGCGCCGCCCAGCGACAGCGAGCCGGTGTCACCCATGAAGATCTTGGCCGGCGACGCGTTCCACCACAGGAAGCCGAACAGCGCGCCGGTCAACGCGGCCGCGACCACGGCCAGGTCGTGCGGATCTCGGACCTCGTAGCACTTCGCGCCCACACCCTGAGCGGTCGCGCAGCTCTGGTTGAACTGCCAGATGCAGATCAGCGTGTAGGCGCCGAACACCATCATCGAGGCGCCGGTGGCCAGGCCGTCCAGGCCGTCGGCCAGGTTCACGCCGTTCGACATGCCGGCGATCAGCAGCAGGATCCAGATCACCACCAGGACCCCGGCCAGGTGCAGCCAGTTGATGTCGCGGATGAACGAGATGAACGGCGACGCCGGCCGCTGGCCGCGCTCGTCCGGGAACTGCAGCGCGAGCACCGCGAAGGCGACCGCGATCATCGTCTGGCCGGCCAGTTTCGCCTTGCTGCGCAGGCCCAGGCTGCGCTGCCGGAAGATCTTGATGAAGTCGTCCAGGAAGCCGACCGCGCCCATCCCGGCGAACAGGAACAGCACCAGGATCGCCGAGGCGCTCGGCGGCGTCATGGTGAACAGCTTCGCCGCGAAGTACCCGATGATGGTGGCGAGGATGAACACCGTGCCGCCCATCGTCGGCGTGCCGCGCTTGGTGTGGTGCGAGGTCGGCCCGTCGTCGCGGATCTCCTGGCCGTAGCCGCGGCGGGACAGCAGCGTGATCGCCCACCGCGTGCCGAGCAGGGTCAGCACCATCGAGACGGCGCCGGCGAACAGGATCGAGATCACTGCGCGTCCTCCGCGGATCTGGACAGCTCGTCGCGTCCGGGCAGCAAGGCGTCGGCCAGGCTGCGCAGCTTCGCCGCCTTCGAGGACTTGACCAGCACGACGTCACCGGCCTGCAACTCCGCGCGGAGCATGTCGAGGGCCTCCGGAATGGTGTCGACGTAGGCCGACTCGTTGCCCCAGGAGCCTTCGAGCGAGGCCCCGAGATGGATGGGTTTCGCGCCCGGGCCGACCACGACCAGCCGGTTCACGTCCAGCCGCACCACCAGCCGCCCGATCGCGTCGTGCTCGTCCGCGGAGGTGTCGCCGAGCTCGAGCATCTCGCCGAGCACGGCCCAGGTCCGCGCGCCGCGGGCCCGGCCGATCGCGACCAGCGCCTTCAGCGCGGCCCGCATCGAGTCGGGGTTGGCGTTGAACGCGTCGTTGATGACGGTCACGCCGTCCGGGCGCTCGACCACTTCCATCCGCGCCGCCGACACCGGAGTGGCCGCAGCCAGCCCCTCGGCGATCTGCTCGGCGGTCAGACCGGCTGCGTACGCGACGGTTGCCGCGCCGAGCGCGTTCGACACGTAGTGCTCGCCGACGAACTGCAACTGGACCGAGCGGCTGAAGTCGCCGATCCGCAGCGTGAAGCTCGCCCGGCCCTCGGCGTCGAGCTTGACGTCGGTCGCCCGGACGTCGGCGCTGTCCGCCTCACCGAAGGTCAGCACCCGCTGCCCGGTCCGGCTCGCCATCGCGGCGACGCGCGGGTCGTCGGCGTTCAGTACGGCGGTCCCGCCCGGAACCAGTGCCTCGATCAGCTCGCCCTTGGCCAGCGCGATGTTGTCCTGGCTGCCGAACTCGCCGATGTGCGACGTGCCGACGTTGAGCACCAGTCCGACCTTCGGCGGCGTGATCCCGCACAGGTAGGTGAGGTCGCCCAGGTGCCGCGCACCCATCTCGGCGATCAGGTACTTCGTGGTCCCGGTCGCGTGCAGCGCGGTCAGCGGGTGGCCGATCTCGTTGTTGAACGATCCCTCCGGCGACACGGTCTCGCCGTACGGGCGGATCAGCTGGGCGATCAGGTCCTTCGTGCTGGTCTTGCCGGACGAGCCGGTCAGGCCGATCACGGTCAGGTCCGGCAGCCGGCTGACCACCAGGCGGGCCAGGTCGCCGAGTGCCTTCTGCGCGTCGCCGACGACGATGCACGGGCTGCCCTCGATCGGCCGCGTGGTGAGTGACACCGTGACGCCGGCCTCGGTCGCCGTACTCACGTAGTCGTGCCCGTCGACGCGCTCACCGGGCAGGGCGACGAACAGCCCACCCGGTCCGGCGGCTCGCGAGTCGATCACCACCGCGCCGTCGACCACGGCCGACGGGTCCACGCCCACCAGCTCGCCACCGACGACGTCGGCGATCTCGCCGCAACTGACAGGGATCACCGCTCTGCCTCCAGCAACTCACGCACAGTCTCGCGATCGTCGAACGGGTGGATCACACCGCCGACGTCCTGACCTGTCTCATGGCCCTTGCCCAGCACGACGACGGTGTCCCCCGGACCGGCCAGCTCGATCGCAGCCGCGATGGCCTGGCGACGGTCGCCGATCTCGTGCAGGTCCGCACCCGGTACCGCGGCCCGGGCGCCCTCCAGCGCGGCGGCCCGGATCGCCGCCGGATCCTCGCTGCGCGGGTTGTCGTCGGTGATGATCACGACGTCCGCCGTACGCGCCGCCGCGGCGCCCATTGCGGGACGCTTGCCCGCGTCCCGGTCGCCGCCACAGCCCACAACGGCGTACAAGCGGCCCTTCGTCGCACCGCGGGCGGCCTCGAGCGCGAGCTCGACCGCGTCCGGCGTGTGCGCGTAGTCCACGATCACGGCCAGGCCGTCGTGACGAGTGAACGTCTCCATCCGGCCCGGTACGGCGGCCGTCCGCAACCCGGCGGCGATCTCCTCGGCCGGTACGTCGACCTGCCGCAGCATGGCGGTCGCAAGCAGCGCGTTGGCCACGTTGAAGTCGCCGGGCAGCCCGATCTCGACGGTCAGCGTCTCGCCCGGCCCCTGGATGTCGATCACGGTGGTGCCGTGCTCGGACTGGTGCTTGCCCGCCACCATCCAGTCGGCCTCACCCGTGGTGGACACGGTCACCAGCGGTACGACGGTCTGCGCGGCCAGACGGCGGCCGTACTCGTCGTCGATCGTCACCACGGCCACATCACACCGCTCCGGGGTGAACAACGAGGCCTTCGCCGCGAAGTACTCCTCGAACGTGTTGTGGAAGTCCAGATGATCCTGTGTGAGGTTGGTGAACCCGGCGACCGCGAAGCGGGCACCGTCCACCCGGCCCTGCGCGAGCGCGTGGCTGGACACCTCCATCGCACACCAGCCGACCGCCTGCTCACGCATCACTCCGAACAGCGCGTGCAGGTCGGTGGCCTCCGGAGTGGTCCGGACGCTCTTCACCACCTCGTCACCGATCCGGGTCTGGATCGTCCCGATCAGCGCGGCCGGACCGAGCCGGCGCAGTACGGCGTCCAGCAGGAAGCTGGTCGTGGTCTTGCCGTTCGTCCCGGTCACGCCGAGCAGGTGCAGCTCCTTGGTCGGCTCGCCGTAGATGCGGGCCGCGACCGCGCCGAGCACGTCCCGGGGACGGTCGACCACCAGCACCGGCAGACCGGTCTCCCGCGCCCGCTCCTCACCGGTCGGGTCGGTCAGTACGGCGACAGCACCGGACTGCTGCGCTTTCGCGACGAAGGCGGCGCCATGCGTGACGGCACCGGGCAGAGCGGCGTACAGGTCGCCTGGGAGGACTGACCGCGAGTCGAGCGAGACACCGGTGATCTCGACGGTGCTGCTGGTGGGGATCCGCGCATGAGCGGTCCTGGCGACCTCGACCAGGCTGACCGGCACGATGTGCCGCGGCCTGATCGCTGCGACGGCGCCGCCTGCGGCGGTAGGGGTGGACACGGGCCCTGAGGCTACCGCTCCGGCCCGTGTGACTCCTACCTGACCCTGCGTCACCACTCGAGCGGCACGGCAGGCTGCTTCGCACCTGTCGGCGGTACGACGTACTTCTGCAGCGCGTAGCTCATCACGTCACGGAACACCGGTCCTCCCTGTCCACCGCCACTACGCCCGTTGGTCGGGTTCTGGAGTACGACGTACGTAACGAAGCGTGGGTTGTCGGCAGGAGCGAATCCGGCGAAAGACGTGGCCCACTTGCGGTAGCAGCCGCAGGCGGAGTCGACCTCCTGCGCCGTACCGGTCTTGCCGGCCACCCGGTAGCCGTCGATCGCGGCCTGGGTCGCCGTACCCCCCTTGGCGGTGACGGCCTCCATCATCGTGGTGACCTCCTTGGCCGCCTTCTCGCTCACCACCCGGCGGGACGGGCTGGACGGGTTCGGGATGACGTTGCCGTTCACGTCGAGGTAGTTCCTCACCAGCTTCGGCGGCACGTAGACCCCGCCGTTGGCGACCGCGTTGACCGCGGCGGTCATCTGGACGGCGTTCGCGGACAGGCCCTGGCCGAACGCGACGTTCGACCGGGTCAGCTCGCTCCACTCGTCACCCGGCGGCATCAGGCCGCGGCTCTCGCCCGGGAAGTTCAGCCCGGTCGGCTCGCCGAACCCGAAGTCCTTCAGGTACTTCACGAACTGCGGGATCGACTTCATCTGCTGGGCCGCGATGATGGTGCCGACGTTCGACGACTTCGCGATCACGCCGGCGATGGTCAGGTCGAGCGTGCCGTGCGAGAAGTGGTCCTTGATGGTCCGGCGCTGCACGTTGATGCTGCCCGGCACCTTCAGCTTGGTTTCCAGGTCGATCAGCCCGGCATCGGCGAGGGCGGCCATGGTGACCACCTTCTGCACGCTGCCCGGCTCGTAGACCTGCTCGAGCGCCGGGTTGTACAGCTGGCTCGACTTGACCGCCTTGTTCGGGTCGAACGTCGGGTAGTTCGCCATCGCCAGGATCTCGCCGGTCTTCACGTCCGCCGTGACCACCGTGCCCGAGCTGGCCTTGTACTGCTTCACCGCCTGCTCGATCCGCCGCTCCGCGAACCACTGCAGGTCCGCGTCCAGGGTCAGCTGCGCGGTGACACCGGGCTTCGGCTCCTCGACCGTGTGGTTCGCGTTCGGGATCTTGTTGCCCTTGGTGTCCACCTCGTACATGGCCTTGCCGTCCTGGCCGGACAGCCTGTCGTTCATGCCGTACTCGAGCCCGGACAGGCCCTTGCCGTCGGCGCCGACCACGCCGACCACGTTCGCCGCGATGGTGCCGTTCGGGTGGCTGCGGATCGGGTCGTCCTCGGTGTAGATCCCGGCCAGCAGCGGCGCCTGCTGGTCCTGCGGCTTGCCCTTGTTCTGCTGCGCGATCTCGGCGTTCTTCGCCTTCACCTCGGCCTCGATGGCGTTCCAGGTCTGCGGGCTGACCTGGCGCGCGAGGTAGGCGAACCGGCCCTTTCCGGTCATCGCGGTGACGAGTTCCGCGTACGTCGTACCGGTCAGCTTCGGCGCCAGGATCTTGGCGAGCTGCGGGGCGACCGCGCTGGTCTGGGTCGGGTCGGCGGTGATCGCGACGGCGTCCTCGGACACGCTGAACGGCACGCCGTTGCGGTCCACGATCGAACCGCGGGTCGCGTGCAGCACGAACGGCTTGGTGTTCTCCTTGCTCGCCGCCAGCGCGTACCGGTCCGGGTCCACGCCCTGCAGCAGCACCAGCCGCCCGGCGAACAGCGACAGCACGAACGCCATCACCACGAACGTCACCCGAAGCCGAAGCGCCGGCCGCCCCAACTTGAGCATCCGAGGCGGCCGCTTCACCTTCTTCTTCGGCGGCCGCCTGCTCTGCGGCCGCTGCCGCGGCGGACTCTTCTTCACCGGCCGCTTGGCCGGTGCCTTCTTCGAAGCAGTTTTCTTCGCCGCCGCCGTCCTGGCGGCCGCCGGGCGCCCAGCCGCCGCCTTGCGCGGCCGAGCCGCCTGCCCCTCAGCACGAGCAGCCGCCTTGCGCGGCGCAGCCGCGCGCCCCTGCCCCGCCGGGGTTCGGCGGCTGCCGCTGCCTGCTGCCGACCGGCCGGAGCCGGCCTGCTTCTTCCCGGAACGGTCCTGCCCGTCAGCCGACCGAGGGCGGCGCTGTTCACCTGGTTCCGGCCGGCGCGGAGCGCCGGCCGCCTCCTCGCGGGCTTTGCGGAGGAGGCGGTCGCGGGTGGACTCCGGACGCTGTGGCGTGGCACGGGTGCTGTCCGTAGCGGACGGACGGCGAGGCTGAGCCTTGCGGGGCGGATTCCCCGGTTCACCACGCTTGCGTGGCGGCTCGCTGCCCCGTCGGTCCGTCATCCGATCATCCCCCGGTGGTCGTCGTACGCGTGGTCGTGGCCGGCGGCTTGTTGCCCGTCGCCGTACCGGTCCGTGCGGTGGTGCCCGTCGCCGCCCGGTTCTGCGCGGTGACAGGTGGCTTCACAGTGGCCGCGGGCGGCTTGACCGTCGCCACGGGCGGCTTCACGGTCGCGGCGGGTGGCTTGACCGTGCTGACCGGCGGCTTCGGCGACACCGACGTCGGCGTGCCCGGACCGAACATCGCCGTGCCCGTGCCGGCCTTGCCCTCCTCCGGCACACCCAGCACCTGCCCGTCGGACAGCCGCAGGAACACCGGGTTCGGGTTCGGGACCATGCCCATCCGCAGCGCGCGATCGGCCAGGTTCTGCGGCGACTCCAGCGTCCGCACCTGCTTCTCCAGCGACTCCTGCTGATCCCGCAGCTGGTCGGCCTGCTTGTTCAGCGCGGTCACCTGGAACGTCCCGCTCTGCAGCTCGGTGTTGAGCAGCAGCAAGCCGACCAGGCCGGCCGCCAGCAACGACACCACGAAGATGACGAACGGCATCCGCGGCGGCCGGAACGGCGCGCCGTAGACGACCCGCAGCTTCGGCTCCGGCCGCTTCGCCGGCGCCGGCGTGACCCGCGCCTTCTGCGGGCTGAAGACAGTACTCATCAGGCCACCAGCCCCTTCTCCCGGACCCGCTCGGCCGCCCGCACGCGAGCGGAGGCGGCCCGCGGGTTGGCCGCGACCTCCTCCTCGGTCGGCCGCTCCGCGCCGCGGGTCAGCAGCTTCAGGTACGGCTCGTGCCCGGCCGGGATGACCGGCAGGTCGTCCGGCACGTCGGACTTGGTCCCGGCCGCGAACGTCTGCTTGGTGATCCGGTCCTCGAGCGAGTGGTAGCTCATCACCACGATCCGGCCGTGCAGCGCGAGCGCCTCGATCGCGGCCGGCAGCGCGCGGCGCAGCACCTCGAGCTCGCCGTTCACCTCGATCCGCAGCGCCTGGAAGGTCCGCTTCGCCGGGTGTCCCCCGGTACGGCGGGCCGCCTGCGGGATCGCGTTGCGGACCAGCTCGGACAGCCGCGCGCTGTTCGTGAACGGCTCGGTCTCGCGCTCGCGCACGATCCGGTCCGCGATCCGGCGGGCGAACTTCTCCTCGCCGTACTGGAACAGGATCCGGGCCAGGTCGGCCGCGCTGTAGGTGTTCACGATGTCCGCGGCCGTGGTCGGGCCGGTGCTGTCCATCCGCATGTCCAGCGGCGCGTCCTGCGCGTAGGCGAAACCGCGCTCGGCCTCGTCCAGCTGCATCGAGGAGACACCCAGGTCGAACAGGATCCCGTCGATCGCCGGCACGTCCAGGTCGGCCAGGACCTGCGGCAGCTCGTCGTACACGGCGTGCACGAAGGTGGTCCGCTCCTGGTACGGCGCGAGCCGGTCGCCGGCGAGGCGCAGCGCCTCGGGGTCCCGGTCGAGCCCGATCAGCCGGGTCTCGGGGAACTGGCGCAGGAACGCCTCGGAGTGACCGCCGAGACCGAGGGTCGCGTCGACGAGGACTGCGCCGGGGTGCGCGAGTGCGGGAGCCAGCAGCGCGACCACGCGCTCCAGCATCACCGGCACATGCCGCTCCCCAGCGTCCATCCTCGACCCTTCCGTCGCCGCGGGAGCGACCCTGCCCCCGCAGGTCTTGTGGTGCGGTTCAGTGGTGCGGACCCGGAGACGACTCCGTCCGGTCAGATCGCGGGTACGCCTTCCGGGGAAGTACCTCGGGGTCTTGGCGCCGGGGAAGTGACGCCAACACCTGAGGTCGGAAGTCGGACCCGTGATCTCACCGGACGGCCGGTGTGGTCGCGGTACCGCTCGCCCACTGTTCTTCTAGAAGATGCCCGGCAGGACCTCCTCGGAGAGGTCGGCGAACGCCTGCTCCTGCTCCTGGGAGTACCTGTTCCAGTTCTCCGTGTTCCAGATCTCCACCCTGTTCATCGCCCCGATGACGACGCAGTCGCGATCCAGTCCTGCGTAGTCGCGCAGCATCGGCGGGATGGTGACCCGGCCCTGCTTGTCCGGCACCTCGTTCGAGGCTCCGGCGAACAACATCCGCAGGTAGTCCCGCGCACCCTTGTTGGTGATCGGCGCCTGCTTCAACTGCTCGGTCAGCTGGACGAACTCGCGCTCGGGCCACACGGACAGCGACCGCTCCTGTCCACGCGTGATCACCAGGCCGTCAGCCAGTTCGTCCCGGAACTTCGCCGGCAGGAACAGCCGTCCCTTGTCGTCGAGCTTGGGGAAGTGAGTTCCGAGGAACACGCTCCACCTCCCCGTTGCGGACCCTCCGACTTAGGCGAGCTGTTTCCACCACTTCTGTTCCACTGCGCTCCACCTTACTCCACTTTCCACCACCGTCAACCAACTTCCGCCCCATTTCCCCCACGCGCCGCCTGAATCCCAGCGCGTCCACCCGCGTGCCGCGTCCTCCACTTCGCTCCACCGCGGTTGCCCGGGTCCGGCGGCGAACCAACCGGGGTCCGGCGTCGTCGTACGCCCGGCACTTTGTTTTGGCCACCCGTACGCTTGGAGGGACGACTTTCCGACCCACGCCGGTGAGGGCCTGTGCCGATGAACACCGAAACGCCAGGTAACGAAACTTCCGCTGCTCTAGGCCGGACCCCTACAGCGGGTGAGAATGTGTCGGCCGTCAACGAATGGGGAGGACACAGGGTGAGCACCACCGCGACCAGCTCGGCGCTGGCAGGAGCCGGGGACTTCGACGAGCTGTCCGAGGTGGCGGGCCGGGTCCGCCGGGCGATGGAGCAGGTGATCGAGGGCAAACCCGACGTGGTCGAGGTCGCCATCACCGTCCTGCTGGCCGAGGGACACCTGCTGATCGAGGACGTGCCCGGCGTCGGCAAGACGATGCTGGCCAAGGCGCTGGCCAAGTCGATCGACTGCACCGTGCGCCGGATCCAGTTCACGCCGGACCTGCTGCCGTCGGACATCACCGGCGTCTCCGTCTTCAACCAGGAGATCCGCGACTTCGAGTTCAAGCCCGGCGCGGTGTTCGCGAACATCGTGGTCGGTGACGAGATCAACCGCGCCTCGCCGAAGACCCAGGCCGCGCTGCTGGAGTCGATGGAGGAACGCCAGGTCACCGTCGACACCACGACGTATCAGCTCGAGGCGCCGTTCATGGTCATCGCGACCCAGAACCCGATCGAGATGGAAGGCACCTACCCGCTCCCCGAGGCGCAGCGCGACCGCTTCATGGCCCGCGTCTCGATGGGCTACCCGGAGCCGGCCGCCGAGCTGCGGATGCTCGACGGGCACGCGGCCGACGACCCGCTGCAGACCCTGCAGGCCGTCACCGACGGCCAGCAGATCCTGCGCCTGGTCAAGACGGTGCAGTCGGTGCACGTCTCGGAGTCGGTCAAGGAGTATGCCGTCGCCCTCGTCGGCGCGACCCGTCGCTCGCAGGAGCTGCGACTGGGAGCGAGCCCGCGGTCGACGCTGCACCTGATCCGGGCGGCCCGTGCCGCGGCGGCGCTGGACTCCCGCGAGTTCGTCCTGCCGGACGACATCCAGGAGCTCGCCGTGCCGGTGCTGGCACACCGTGTTCTTCCTGCGGCTGAGGCGCATCTCGGTGGGCGCGGTGCAGCCGACATCATCTCGGGGCTGGTGTCCACGGTGGCGCTGCCTCGCGCACGTCGGGACTGAGACATGCGGCAGGCACTGCGCGGGCTGACCACCAGAGGGCGGGCCTTCGTCGCGGCCGGCATCACGGCATCCCTGTGCGCGCTCCTGCTCGGCCAGAAGGACCTGCTGCGCGTCGGCATCCTGCTGGTCGCGCTGCCGCTGGTCGCGGCGCTCGTCGTCGGGCGGACCCGGCTGCGGCTGCAGGTGCGGCGCAGCCTCGCACCGGACCAGGTCCCGGTCGGCACGCAGGCGACGGTGGAGCTTGCCCTGAGCAACCAGGGCCGGATGCCGGCCGGGCTGTTGCTGCTCGAGGACCGTATTCCTTATGTACTGGGGCACCGGCCGCGGTTCGTCGTCGACCGGGTCAGCCCGAACTGGCGCCGTACCGTCAGCTACCCGGTGAAGAGCGACGTCCGCGGACTGTTCCAGGTCGGGCCGTTGATGCTGACCGTGGCCGACCCGTTCGGTCTGGTGGAGACCAGCCGGACGTTCACCCGAAGTCAGCACCTGCTGGTCACGCCGCGGGTCTACCGGCTGCCCGAGATCCGGCTGGGCGCCGACCGGGCGGGCTCGGGTGAGAACCGGCCGCGGGCGATCGCGTCGGCCGGTGAGGAGGACGCGACGGTTCGCGAGTACCGCGACGGCGACGACCTCCGCCGGGTGCACTGGCGGTCCACCGCGCGCCGCGGCGAGCTGATGGTGCGGCGGGAGGAGCAGCCCTGGCAGAGCCGGTGCGCGATGTTCCTGGACGCGCGGACCATCTCGCACCACGGTCACGGCCCGTCGTCCAGCCTCGAGTGGGCGGTCAGCGCGGCCGCCTCGATCGGCACCGACCGGATCCGCCGCGGCTACGTCACCACGTTGCTGGGCGGGCCGACCACTCTGTCGGCGATCAGTCACCGGACGTCGACCGCCGTACATCAACCGCTCAGCGCGCAGCAGCTGCTGACCGAGTGCGCGACCGTCGAGGAGCACAAGTACGCCGAGATCGGCCCGCTGCTGACCGTCGACCGGCATGCGCAGGAGCCGAGCCTGGTGATCGCGATCGTCGGCGCGCTGAACTCCGACGACATCACCTCGCTGAACCGCTGGCGGACCAGCCAGGCGATCGGCGTCGCGCTGGTGCTCGACGCGGCCAGCTGGGCGGTCGGCGCCGAGCCGAGCGAGAAGGCGGACCGGCTGACCGCAGCCGCGGACGCCACCGAGAACGAGCTGCGCCGAAACGGCTGGCGCGTCGCCAGGGTCCGACGCGGTGACCACCTGCCCACCGTGTGGTCCGGCCTCGGACTACGGAGCGGAAGGATCGCATGAGGGTATGACCGGCCACGCCAGGATCTCCCTAGCCGCCTGGGGCGCGACGGTGCTGGGGGCGCTCGTGCTGACCCCGGTGTTCTCCGGGCCGTTCCTGTTCATCAGCGCGCTCCTGTGCGGCGCGATCACCGGTGTCGGGATCCTGCTGCAGAACCTGCGGGCCCCGCGGCTCGTCGTACCGTTCGTCCAGCTGCTGGTGCTGGTGGAGCTGATCTCGTTCTTCTTCCTGCGGGACACGCTGAAGTTCGGGCTGATCCCGGTGAAGGCGACCGCGCTGGAGTTCAACCAGCAGATGGTCAACGCGATGGACTCGATCAACCGGTTCAGCGCGCCCCTCCCGCCGGACTCGCACCTGACGCTGTTCGCCGCCTCGGTGATCGCCGCGACCGGGCTGCTCATCCACGTCATCGCCGTACAGCTTCGCCAGGCCGCGTGGGCCGGGCTGCTGCTGCTGATCATGTACACGGTGCCTGCCGCGACCGTGCACGGCGGTCTGCCGGCGCTGCTGTTCATCCCGCCGGCGCTCGGCTACATCCTGCTGCTGTCCGCCGAAGGGCGCAGCCGGCTCAGCCGTTGGGGCCGGCGCATCTCCGGTGTCTCGCACCTGGACGCTGCCGAGCCGGTGGAAGCGTCCGCACTCGGTCAGGCGGGCCGCCGGATCGGCCTGACCGTCGTCGCGCTGGCCGCGTTGCTCCCCGCTCTGCTGCCCGCGCTGCCGGAGGGTGTCGTCGGCAACGGCCTGGCCGGCACCGGTCCCGGGACCGGTGTCGGGGCGTCGATCTCCTCGACGGACCCGATGCTGGACATGGGCCGGAACCTGAAGCGCGGCGACAACGTCGTCGCGCTCACCTACAAGGGCGGCCCGTCCGGCGGCACCTACCTGCGGCTGACCGCGCTCGACTTCTTCGACGGCGACACCTGGCGGATCGCACCCCGCCAGGAGGGCCGCAAGATCGGCAACGAGCTGACCCCGCCACCCGGGTACAGCGGCGACCTGAGCAAGGTCGCGCAGTCCAAGATGGAGATCGACGTCAGCCGGAGCTTCCGCTCCCAGTTCGCCCCGGTCCCCTACCCGGTGCGCTCGATCTCGCTGAAGCGGGACTGGCGGTTCGACGCCGGCACGCTCGACGTGGTCTCGGCGAACGGCCAGGTGGTCGGCGGCAAGAAGTACGACGTCACGTCGTACGACCTGCAGCCGACGTCGCAGCAGCTGCACGACGCGATCGGCACGGGTGAGCCGGACCAGTTCACCAGCCGGGTCCCGCGGCAGACGCCGGAGTCCATCAAAGAGCTGACCCTGGACATCACGAAGGGTGCCGGGAGCAACCAGTTCGAGGCCGCCGTGCTGCTGCAGAACTGGTTCCGCAGCGGTGGCGGCTTCACCTACAGCACCGACACCACCCGCGGCAGCGGGATGCGGGCGCTGCGCGAGTTCCTGCTGGACAGCAAGACCGGGTACTGCGAGCAGTTCGCCACCGGGATGGCGCTGATGGCCCGGATCGTGGGCATCCCGTCCCGGGTCGGCATCGGGTTCCTGCCCGGTCAGGCCGGCGAGGACGGCGAGTACACGGTCAAGATGCACGACATGCACGCCTGGCCGGAGCTGTACTTCCAGGGCATCGGCTGGGTCCGGTTCGAGCCGACCCCGGCCGCCCGGGTGGCGAGCACACCGGGCTGGACCGCCCCGGCCACCCCGGACCCGAGCAGCCCGTCGACGGCGCCGACCACCGCACCGACCACGCCGGGCGCGACCGAGGACCCGGGCCTGGAGCGGCCGAACGGCGACCGGAACCTGCCGGACGACAGCGGCGTCCCGATCATTGACAGCGGCAACTGGTTCACCAACGGGGGTGGGCGGAACATCGCCATCGCCGTCGGCGTTGTCCTGCTGCTCTCCGTCCCCTGGCTGATCCGGAGCCTGACCAGGCGACGGCGGTTCGCCCGACCGCCTGGGCGGCTCGGTGCCGAGGGCTTGTGGGCGGAGATCCGCGACACGTCCCGCGACCTCGGACTGGACTGGTCCGACATCGCGACACCGCGTCAGGCCGGCGAGTGGCTGGTCGGCCAGTTGCCTGCTGATGTTCACCCGCAGGCAATCCGGGTCGCCCGCGGCATCGAGGCCTTGCGGTACGCCGGTGACGCCGATGTGACTCTGGACGTGCGCTCCGAGGCAGCCGCCGTACGCAAGGCCCTGTGGTCCCAGGCCTCCCACCTCCGCCGCTGGCGAGCCCGCCTGCTTCCTCCATCGTGGCGCTGGTACCTGAGCCGAGGCAGCACCGAGGCCTCCGACCTCCTGGACGAGTTCGACCTCCTCCTGGCCCGCCTCCGCTCCCTGGCCCTGCGCCGCGGCCACGCCAACTAGCCGGAATTCGACCTTCGGCCGCGCAGCCCCGGC
>NZ_JBSFBL010000100.1:0-16298 GCF_053592935.1 Kribbella sp. NPDC002412 | reverse complement strand
CGCGACGCCTGGGTCTCACGCCTGCCGACAGCCAGCGAGGCCGACCTGTTCAATCACGGCCGACGGATGCTGCTGCACGACCGGCCACAGCGGGTCCTTCATCAGCGTGGACAGCTTCTGCCCGGTCCAGTCGCCGTACCCGCACTCGGTCAGCCGGCGATCCGTTGCCGGACGCAACTCCGGGTGGTGCTTCGCGATCGCCGCCGCGGTCTGCTTGCAGCGGTCCAGCGGCGACGTGACGATCGCCGCCAGCGGCAGCCCGGCCAGCCGCTGCGCGACCGCCTCGGCCTGCTGCACCCCGGTCTCGTCCAGCTTCACCCCCGGCGTGCGGCCGGCCAGCGTGCCGGACGTGTTCGCCGCGCTACGACCGTGCCGAACCAGAATCACCGTGGGCATGCCCTGCACGTTATCCGGTCGGGGCAAGTCCTGCTGACATGATGGACGGGTGATCGTGGACTGCGGCGTTTATGCCGAGGGGGAACGGCGGGACCTGCCCAGGGATCCGGAGACCGTTGCCCAGGCCATCGACGACGACGGCCGGTGCTTCGGGTGGGTCGGCCTGCACGAGCCGTCGGACGCCGAGATGCGCCGGGTTCAGGGGCTGTTCGGCCTGCACGAGCTCGCCGTCGAGGACGCCCTCAAGGCCCACCAGCGGCCCAAGGTCGAACGGTTCGGCGAGGCGATCGTCGTCGTACTGCGCACCCTCTGGTACGTCGACGAGGGCGACGCGGTGGAGACCGGCCAGCTGAGCGTCTTCATCGGCCCGCGGTACGTCGTCACCGTCCGGCACGGCGAAGGCGGGGAGCTGGCCACGGCGCGGCAGCAGCTGGAGGATCGCGCGTCCATGCTCGGTCACGGTCCGGCCGCCGTACTGTGGGCGATCTGCGACTCGGTGGTCGACGACTACGAGGAGGTCGCCGAGCAGGTCGAGATCGACGTCGACGAGGTCGAGAGCTCGGTGTTCTCCCCCGAACGCACCAGCGACGCCGAGCGGATCTACAAACTCAAGCGCGAGGTGCTCGAGATGCGCCGCGCGATCCAGCCGCTGCGCGACCCGATGGAGCAGTTCGCGCACGGCGTCCCCGGGATCAGCCCGAAGGCGGCGCCGTTCTTCCGCGACGTCGCCGACCACGTCAACCGGGTCTCCGACCAGACCGAGGCCCTCGACGTCCTGCTCAGCTCGGCCCTCAACGCGCACCTGGCCCGCGTCTCGGTCCAGCAGAACGACGACATGCGCCGGATCTCGGCGTGGGTCGCCATCGCCGCCGTCCCGACCATGGTGGCCGGGATCTACGGCATGAACTTCGACAACATGCCCGAACTGCGCTGGCACTACGGCTACTACGCCGTACTCCTCCTGATGGCCACCGTCTGCTTCACCATGTACCGCTTCTTCCGCAAGGTCGGCTGGCTGTAAGTCCCACGCGCGCTCCGCAGCCGTTCCTCATCGCGCCGCTCCTCGTCAGGCTCCCACCCATCCCCCGGCCCATCGCCGATGCATCCCACCCGGGCTACGGCCCGGACTCGCCGGCCTTCGCCGGACATGCGGGCTATCGCCCGGAGCCGCGGGCTGCCGCCCACCCACCCCGGCTATCGCCAGTGCATCCTCTCCGGCCATCACCGTGACCCGCGGGCTACCGCCGCGACATCCGGCAGGTTCAGGTTGTCAGCACGGCGATCCCACCGCCGATCGGAGGGGATATCCGTCCGACTCCGGGGTTCTCCCTTCGTATGCCGCCGGAGAACCCCCACCGCGGCCGGATTTCCCCTCGAGTGATGGGCTGGCCAAGAGCCTTCGGGCCAACCGGCCAGATGTGCCGTCGGTGGTTGGGCCGCCGGAAGGGATTGGTGTGCCGACCGACAGGTGGTGCCCCGCAGTGGATAGTGCAGTGGAGCGTGAGCCCGCGCCGGCGGACCGGCGTCTCGCAGGTGCACTACCTGTCCGTCAGGCCCCATCCATCAATTCCCTGCGCGCCCTGACGAGGACGTGGTCGACCCCGGCCGGACGTTCGACGGCTGCCTGCGTCAGGTGGCGGTGATGGTGCTGGTCGCCAGGAGGATGACGATGACGATGCCGAGGAGGACGCGGTAGAAGGCGAAGACCTCGATCGTGTGTTTGGCGACGAACTTGAGCAGCCAGGCGACCGACGCGTAGGCGACGATGAAGCTGACGACGGTTCCGACCAGCACCGGCATCAGGCCGACGCTGCCGTCAAGCGCGTGCGGGAGCTCGAAGATCGCGGCTCCGACCAGGGCCGGGATGCCGAGCAGGAACGCCATCTTCGTCGCCGCGACCCGGTCCAGACCGCAGAACAGTCCGGCCGAGATGGTGGCGCCGGACCGCGAGACGCCCGGAATCAGCGCCAGGCACTGGATGACGCCCATCACGACGGCGTCGATCAGCGTGATCCGCGTGAGCGGCCGGGACTTGCTGCTGAGCCGTTCGGCCGCGACCATCACGAACGACCAGCCGATCAACGACGCCGCGACCCACCACATGCTGCGCAGCGGGCCCGAGATGATCTCCCGGCCGAGGTAGCCGACGATGCAGATCGGGAGGGAGCCGACGATCACGAACCAGCCCATCCGGTGGTCGAACTCGCCGCGGTACTCGGGGTGCCGGATCCCCTTGAACCAGGCGACGGCGTACGTCCGGATGTCCTTCCACATGAACAGCACCACGGCCGCGATCGCGCCGAACTGGATCACCGCGGTGAACGCGGTGATCGCCGGGTCGTCGATCTGCTGGCCGAGCATCTTCGAGGCGATGGTGAGGTGCCCGGTGCTCGACACCGGGAGGAACTCGGTGAGCCCCTCGACGATGCCCAGGATGATGGCTTCCCAGATGGACACTTACTCACCGACCCCGGCGAGCTCGAGGGCCTCGGCGACCGTGCGCAGGTCGGCGATCCGCTGCTCGACCGTCGGCGCGAACGGGGTCAGCGCGACCGTGGTCGCCCCGGCCTCGGCGTACGCGGTGAGCTTCTCGGCCATCCGCTCCTTGCCGCCGAGCAGCGAGATCGAGTCGATGAACCCGTGCGGTACGGCGGCCATCGCGTCGCGGTGCTGCTTGGCCAGGTACAGGTCCTGGATCCGCTTGGCCTCCTCGGCGTACCCCATCCGGACCGCCAGGGCGTTGTAGAAGTTCTTCTCCCGGCTGCCCATGCCGCCGATGTAGAGAGCGGCGTACCCACGGATCGGGTCGGCCGCGGCCTGCAGGTCGTCACCGGTCATCACCGGCACGGACGCGACGACGTCGAACCCGTCGAGCCCTTCCTGACGCGCCTCGCGGCCCGTCGCGATGTGTTTCAACTGCTCTCCCAGATAGGCGGGGTCGTTCAGGATGCCGAGCCAGCCGTCGGCGATCTCGCCGGCCAGTTCGAGGTTCTTCGGGCCGACCGCGGCAAGGTACACCGGCACGTGGTCGCGGAGCGGGTGGATGGACAGCTTGAGCGGCTTGCCCGGGCCATCGGGCAACGGCAGGGTGAAGTGCTCGCCCTCGAACCTCACGGTCTCACGCCGCATCGCCGCGTTCACAATCGCCACGTACTCGCGGGTCCGGGCCAGCGGCTTGTCGAACCGGACCCCATGCCAGCCCTCGGACACCTGCGGGCCGGACACGCCGAGGCCGAGCCGGAACCGGCCGCCGGACAGCCGGTCCAGGGTGGCCGCGGTCATCGCGGTCATCGCCGGGGTCCGGGCCGGGATCTGGAAGACCGCGGCGCCGACGTCGATGGTCGTGGTCTGGGCGGCGATCCAGGTCAGCAGCGTGGCGGCGTCCGAGCCGTACGCCTCAGCGGCCCAGGTGACCGAGAAACCGAGCCGTTCGGCCTCCTTCACCAGCCTCAGGTGATCCAGATGGTCGTCGCCACCGAAGACGAAGCCGATGTTGAGTCCGAGTCGCATGACAGGCGAGCCTAACGAGCCGTTGTCGGTGGCGGCCAATAGGCTCGGCACATGCAGCAGCGCTATCTCGGTCACAGTGGACTGGCGGTGAGCCGGCTCGGCCTCGGCACCATGTCCTGGGGGCGGGACACCGACGAGCACGAGGCGCGCGAGCAGCTGGCCGCGTTCGTGGCCGCCGGTGGCACCCTGATCGACACCGCGGCGGCGTACGGGGACGGTGACAGCGAGCGACTGATCGGCTCGCTGCTCGGCGACGTGGTGGACCGAGACGACCTGGTGATCGCGACCAAGGCCGGTTTCAGCGTCCGCCGCGGCGAGCGGATCACCGACACCTCCCGGGGCGCCCTGCTGCGCGACCTGGAAGGTTCGCTGCGCCGGCTGAACGTCGACCACATCGACCTCTGGCAGCTGCACACCTGGTCGGACGACGTACCGCTGGAGGAGACGCTGTCGGCGCTCGACCACGCGGTGAACTCGGGCAAGGTCCGGTACGTCGGAGTCTCGAACTACGCGGGGTGGAAGTCGGCCCGCGCGGTCACCTGGCAGCAGGCGTGGCCCGGTCGCGCGGTCCCGGTGTCGAACCAGGTGGAGTACTCGCTGCTCGCCCGGGACGCCGAGGCGGACGCGATCCGCGCGGCCGGCGGGCTCGGGATCGGCGTCCTGGCCTGGTCGCCGCTTGGCCGCGGTGTGTTGACTGGGAAGTACCGCACCGGGATCCCGGCGGACTCGCGGGCGGCGTCTCAGCATCTGTCCAGATTCGTCGACCCCTACCTCGACGGCCGCGGTTCGGGCATCGTGGAGGCAGTCGCACGAGCCGCCGACGGGCTCGGCTGGACACCGCTCGAGGTGGCGCTCACCTGGGTGCGGGACCGGCCGGGCGTGTCGGCGGCGATCGTCGGGGCCCGGACGGCGATGCAACTGAAGTCGGTCCTGGGTGTGGAGGAGCTCACTCTCCCACCCGCGATCGTCGCAGCGCTGGAGGATGTGTCGTAGCAGTTGGAGGTGCGGATGGCCGAATACGAACTGCAGCAGTTCGAGGTGTCCAGGACGGAGTCGCGCGGCGCCGTCCGCCGGTTGCTGACCGAGCACGCGGAGTACGGCGGCTGGGAGCTCGCCCGCCTCCGCCGCTACCCCGACGGCACCCGCCGAGTCTGGCTCCGCCGCCGCATCATCCGCGTCATGCGGACCCTCTGAGCAAGACCGTCACCAGCTCGCGGCGGCTGCCGACACCGACCTTGTCGAAGGCTGCCCGGACGTGTTCCTGCACGGTGTGCGGCGACAGGCACAGCTGGTCCACGATCTGCCGGGTCGAGTAGCCCTTGAGCAGGAGCTCCGTGACCCGCTGCTGAGCCGGTGTCAGCCCGTAGACATCGAGCAGGAACGACCCGAGTTGAGCCGCGGTGGCCGGTTCCAGCACGACTGCCGTCCGCTGCCCGTCCACTCCCCGCAGCGTCGACGCATGCAGCGCGAGCCAGCGGCCCCGCGTGGTCCGCACCTTCAGCACCGGCGTCTCCGGCAGTTCGTGCACCCGTTGCAACTGCACCGCCGCAGCCCGCACCGCCATCGGCACCTCGGTACGGCGCTCCGGCTCCAGCTCAGCCATCCAGTGCTCGGCCTCCACGCTGACCGACTCGATCTCGTGCTTCGAATTCAGAACCACCACTCCGGGCCCGACGTCGCCGCCCCCGTCAGACCCGGTGAGCATGCTTCTCCGAAGGCCCTCGGCGAGATGCGGGCCAAGGCGCCGTACCAGTTGAATCTCCTGCTCGGAGAAGCCCGCGTCGGCGTCCTCCCGATGCAGGCAGATCACACCCCAGCAGCGTCCGTTCGAGACCAGCGCCGCCCGGAGTTCGTCGCCGAGACCGAGTGGCCGCATCACCTCGACGTACCGGGTGCTGATCGGCCACTCGCCCTTCGTCGCGTGGCCGAGCGAGCTCACCGGGTCGGGCGCGGCCGCGAGGGCGGCGAACTTGTTCACGTCGTCCTGCCCGAACTCGTTCGCCAGGAACTGCTCGGTCATGGTGGCCAGCGGCTCGTCCGCCCTCGCGGAGGTGAACAGCACGGTCGCGGGGTCCACGGTCGCGAAGAACGCGGCGTCGATCGTCATCAGCTTCCGCAGCCGGGTCAGCGTCTCGGACCGCAGCTGATCGGGGTCCAGCCCCGCGTAGCACCGCTGGATCAGCACTTCCAGGCGGTCCGCCGCCCTCATGATCGCGATGCTACGGCTGATCCGGTACGACGCCCAGGTCGCGAAGGAACCCGAGTTCGTCCAGGCGGCCCCAGCGTTCGACGACCAGACCGTCGCGCAGCCGGAAGATGTTGATCCCGCGCAGGCTGACCTGTTTCCCGGTCGGCGCGACGCCCATCACCTCGCCGCGCTGGGTTCCGCTCGCGGTGAACCGCTCGACCACGATGTCGCCCTCGGCAACGAGTTGGTGCAGCTCGCTGTGCCAGTCCGGGAAGGCTTCCCGCATCAACGCCCCCGCGACCCGCATCCCGTCCCGGTCCGGCGTGACGCCGAACGGCGGGTCATGGTTGACGAAGTCCTCGGCGAGGTAGGTGTCGACCGCGCCGAGGTCGCCTTTGCTGAACAGTCCGTCGATCAGGTCGCGGACGGTGGTCTTGTTGCGTTCCGTCGTGCTCATGCCTCTGATGCTGCGGCGCGCCGGGCGGCTCGGGCACCCCGAATAGTTGGGGTTTCAGAGGTCGTGCCGGACCCAGACGTTGGGTTCCACGTAGACGGCGCGGTCGTGGTCCACGTCGGCCAGGACCGGGACGAGGGCTTGGGGGACGATCACCTCGCCGGACTGGTCGAACGGCAGCCCGGTCCACTCGCGCCACTCGGCCAGGGAGCCGGCGATCAGCATCGACGTCGAGGCGACCTTGACGATCTTGCCGCCCGCCTTCACGTGGACGCGGAGCCACGGGTCGACCGGGAGGCCGTCGTTCCGGGTCTGGCCGACGTACTGGCTCATCGGCATCCGGGCGTCGGTCTTGCCGTTCGGGCGGACGGGAGCGTAGAGGGTGGTGTGGCCCTTCGCCTTCACCGCGTCGCGCATCGCGGCCAGCATCCGGTAGGACAGGCCCCGGCCGAGGTGGCTCGGTTTGATCACGATCTCCAGGGCGCTCGACACGTTGGTCTCGCGGCCGCGGCGGAGGTCCTCGACGCCCCAGGTCAGCACCTGGTCCCAGCCGCGCGACGGCAGTTCGGGCCGGTCCTCGAGCGGGAACGCGAACGGGATGCTGCGCGAGTGCGCGACCAGCTCGCCGTTGTCGGTCGCGATCAGGCACTGGTCGGCGAACTCCTCCGGCACCACACCGAGCAGCGCGTCGGCGACCAGGTCCTGCAGCATGAACTGCGGCCAGACGTTCCAGAAGTCGCCCAGCCAGCCGGTGACCTCAGGCCGCTCGGCCAGGGTGGTGATCACGATCTCGGACATGCTCGGCAGTGTCGCACCGCGACGGCCCGGCTTTCACCAGGATTACCAGCGCGACCAGCGTGGTGAGCAGGCCGGCGCCGATCAGGGTGTGCTCGGCGCCGGCCGCCGCGATGATCGGCCCGCCGGCCAGCAACCCGGCCGAGCTCCCCGCGTTGACCACGACCGTCTGCCCGGACAGCAACGCCCGCCGCTCGGCGCCTGCCGAGGTCCGCGTGATCACGACCGAGATGGCGGCGATCCCGAGCACCACGCTGACGCCCGAAAGTGCGCCCATCAGGGCAATGACCGGCGGATGCGTCCACAGTCCCATCCCGGCCCAGCACAGTCCCATGAAGGCCCACGCTCCGGCGGCGAGCGGTACTGGCGGCAGCCGCCGTACGACGGCCAGCGAGATCGTCGTGCCGATCACCGACCCAACGCCGTACCCGGTCATGCCGGCCGCGAGATAGACACCGGGCTCGCCGCGCTGCGCACCGATCACCGACAGCCCCAGCGTGAACGCGAACCACGTCACGCAGCCGGTCCCACGGACAATCCAGCCGTAGAGCACGTCCGGACGCGTCTTGAGACTGGCCCGGATCGACGGGGTCGCAGTGCCCTCAGGAGCACGCTCTGCCTTCACGGTGCACGCCAAGAGCCCTGCTGCCAGCACACCGACGGCCTCCACCCACAGCAGCCCGTTGGTGAGGCCGGTCGACACCGCAAAGGCACCGATGACCGGTCCGACCATCATGCCGACCCTGCGGAGGCCGTCCTGCCAGGTCAGCAGTACGACGGCCTTGCCCTCGCCCCACCGGTCTCCGGTGTCAGCCAGCAGCGCTGACCGCCCTGGATTGGACAGGGCCTCGCCGCAGCCGAGCAGTAGACCGCTGACCACCAGCAACCCGGGTGTGACGAGGCCCAGCATGGCGGCAGCCGGCACACTCGCCAGAGCCACCGCCTGGATGGCTGCAATCACTGCCAGCCGAGGACCCGAGTCCACCCACTGCCGCGCCCTCCTCGCCCACCACGGCGACAGCAGCACCGGTACGCCGGACGCACCGCCGACCAGCCCGGTGGCGGCAACCGAGCCCGTCTCATGCAGAACCACCAACGGCAACGCCACCTGCGTGAACCGGAGCGCCAGGTCCGCCGCCCCTCCGCCTACCAGCAGCGCGAGTGCTTCGCTCCGGGCTCTCACACCTTTCATTCTTGGAGTTCCCGGTCCGTCCCGGTAGTCGGCGCAGGCTTGGTGATTGCCATAGGCTGCACCTATGGCCTCATTACCATCGGTCGAGGACCTCCGGCTGGTGCAAGCGATCGGCCGGACCGGCGCGGTCGGCACCGCGGCCCGCGAGCTGCGGATCTCGCAGCCGTCCGCGTCGCAGCGCCTGGCCCGGCTCGAGCGCATGTGTGACACGAAGCTGTTCGAACGCGACACCCGCGGCGCCCGCCCGACTCCGGCCGGCGCCGAGCTCTGCCGCCGGGCCGACCACATCCTCAGCCACCTCGAGGAGGTGTACGCCGCCACCCGGTCGGCCGCCGCCGGACACCGGCTCGTCATCGGCACCTTCGCCAGCATCGCGCCGATCCTGTTCCCGGTCCTGGACGCGGACCTGCCCGACCTGGACATCCAGCAACAGGTCGACCACGGCCACTTCCTGGTCGAACGGATCGCGGAGGGCACCATGGACGCCGCGTTCATCGCGATCGCCGACCAGATGACGCTCCCCCGTGGCACCGTCGCACGCCGGGTCGGCCGGGACGAGCTCGTGCTGTTCGTCCCACCCGGCGCCGTCCCGCCCGGCCGCGGCAAACACCCGCTGAAGGACCGGCCGATCCCCTTCTCCACCTACGACCGCGGGGCCGAGGACATCCACACCCGGCTGGTCGCCCTCGGCGCGATCCCCCGCCGCGGCGTGACGCTCAGCACCACGGTCGCCATGGCCCGTCGCCGTACCCAACTCGCCCTCGTCCCCCGCAGCGCGCTCGCCACCGAGCTCCGCCCCGGCGAACGCCTGGTCCCCGCCCCCTTCCGCTACCGCCTCACCCTGTCCCTCGTCACCACACCGACTCCGCCCCAGCCCCTGATCCGGTACCTCCCGAGCCTCCGCACCACGCTCAACCTCTTGTGAGTGGTGGCCTGCGGGACGACGCTAGGAAGGAGGTGGGTGCCATGACAAAGCGGCAGTGGACTGTTGACATCGTGATCGACGAGGTCGAGGACGAACGGACGACGCACGCCGAGGCCCGGCTGCGGACCGAGGGAGAACAGCTGGCCGGACGCGGTACGGCGTACCGGCACCCGAACGACGTCGAGGTGCCGCAGATCGGCGACGAGCTGGCGGCCGCGCGGGCGCTGTCCGAGCTGTCCCACCGCCTGGTGCTCGCGGCGGCGCAGGACATCGAGGAGATCACCCACCGGCCGTCCCGGCTGCGCGGCTGACCTCAGGCCTCGTCGAGGAACCGGTCGAGCACCCGGGAGCCGAACTCCAGGGCGCTGGTCGGGACGCGCTCGTCGATGCCGTGGAACATGCCCATGAAGTCCAGGTCCGGCGGCAGCTGCAACGGCACGAACCCGAAGCACCGGACGCCGAGCCGGCTCCACGACTTGGCGTCCGTGCCGCCCGACATCAGCAGCGGCGCGGTGCGGCTCTGCGGGTCCTCGGCCGCCAGGCACGCCTTCATCGCCTCGACCAGGCCGCCGCTGAACTCGGTCTCCAGCGCGATGTCCTCGACCACCGCCTCGCGCCGTACCTTGTCGCCGATGAGCTCGTCGATGGTGGCGAAGAACTCGTCCTCGTAGCCGGGCAGGAACCGGCCGTCGATGTGCGCCTCGGCGTCGCCGGGGATCACGTTCACCTTGTAGCCGGCGTTCAGCATCGTCGGGTTCGCGGTGTTGCGGATGGTGGCGCCGAACATCCGGCTGAAGCTGCCCAGCTTCGCCAGCGTCTCGGTCATGTCGTCGGGGTCGAGCTCGACCTCGAGCACGTCCTCCAGCGTCTTCAGGAACTCCCGAACCGTCGGCGTGACCCGCAGCGGCCACTCGTGCGCGCCGATCCGGGTCACCGCCTCGACCAGGTGGGTGACCGCGTTGTCGTTGTTCACCATCGACCCGTGGCCCGCCGTACCGCGGGCCTTGAGCCGCATCCAGCTCATGCCCTTCTCCGCGGTCTCGATCAGGTACAGCCGCAGGTCGTCCTTCACGGTGACCGAGAAGCCGCCGACCTCGCCGATCCCCTCGGTGCAGTCCGCGACCGTGTCCGGGTGGTTGTTGATCAGCCACTGGGCGCCGTACACGCCGCCGGCTTCCTCGTCCGCGGTGAACACCAGCCGGACCGGGCGCCGCGGCTTCGCCCCGACCCGCTGGCGGGCCCGGACGACCGACAGCACCATCGCGTCGAAGTCCTTCATGTCGACCGCGCCGCGGCCCCACACGCAGCCGTCGAAGATCTCACCCGCGAACGGGTCCACCTTCCAGTCCTTCGGGTCGGCCGGTACGACGTCCAGGTGACCGTGCACGAGCAACGGGTCGGCCGACTGGTCCTCGCCCTCCCAGTGCGCCACCAGGGTCGCCCGGCCCGGCTCCGACTCGTAGATCGTGGACTCGATCCCGACCTCGTCCAGCTTCGCCGCGACGTACTCCGCCGCGACCCGCTCACCGTTGCTCTTCCCGTTGCCGTAGTTCGTGGTGTCGATCCGGATCAGCTCGCTGCAGAGCTCCACCACCTCGGCGTCAGGTGTGTACGACGTACGCTCGGTCCCCGGAGAAGTCATGGGCCCATCCTCCCCCACGCGGGTATGACAACCGACGTGCCGGGTATCTGAACTGTGTGAAGGGTGACTGGGTGGAAGTCGTCATCGACACCGGCAGCGGGGTGTCGACGTACGAGATCGCCGCGACCAAGGCCGGCCGCCGGGTCGAGATCAACACCACCCGCAACCTGACCGAGGTCGTCGAGGTCACCCGCACCGGCAAACCGATCCGCACCGCTCGCTTCATCACGACCCGCGTGATCGCGATCGTCGAACACCCCGCCCCGGACTCGCAATGACCACCGCACCGGTGACCATCGAGTCGTCCGGCGCCTCCCTCCCCGGCGACCTCGTCGTGCCCCCGCGGTCGAGCGGCCTGGTGATCTTCGCCCACGGCAGCGACAGCAGCCGGCACAGCCCGCGCAACCAGTACGTCGCCCAGGTCCTCAACCGAGCCGGTCTCGCCACCCTGCTCTTCGACCTGCTCACGACAGCGGAAGCCGCCGACCGCCGCAACGTCTTCGACATCCCACTGCTGGCGGACCGCTTGAGCGGCGCCCACGACTGGGCCGCAGACCGCTACGGCCCGACCGCCTACTTCGGCGCCAGCACCGGCGGAGCCGCCGCCCTGTGGTCCGCCGCCGGCAGCACCTCCGTCGCGGCGGTGGTCTCCCGCGGTGGCCGAGTCGACCTGGCCGGCCCACGACTGGCTGCCGTGTCGGCGCCTACCTTGCTGATCGTCGGCGAACTCGACACCACGGTTCTCGAGTACAACCGCGCGGCCCAACGCCAACTGCAGTGCGCCAGCGATCTCCAGGTAGTGGCCGGCGCCACCCACCTCTTCGCCGAACCGGGCACCCTGGAGCAGGTCGCCGTACTCGCTCGCGACTGGTTCATCCATGCGCTGGCCAACCACTGAGCCAGAGCTGGTCTCGGCCCAGGAAACCCTCGCCCGGGCAACACCGCCACCATGGACACCCGAGGCCTCGTACCTGGTCGGCGGAGCGTGGGTCTGCTTTGCTCGCGGCTTGTCCGGCGCCGGGTCGGCGGGCGACCGGGCTTGGGGTGCCTCGGTCGTCATGGACCAGGGCGGCGTCGTCGGACGATGCCTGGTTCCGGGGCATGCCTCAGCGCCCTACGCCCCTGGCCTGCTGGCCCTCCGCCTCGGTCCCCTCCTGGAGGACGTCGTACGGCGCCTCGTCCCGCGACCCGACGTGCTCCTGCTGGATGCGACCGGGCGTGATCATCCGCGCCGTGGCGGCCTGGCGTTGCAGTTGGGCGCCGTACTGGACCTGCCGACGGTGGGCGTGACGCACCGCCCGCTGACGGCTTCCGGCGACTGGCCGGACGATCTGCCGGGCGCGACGGCATCGCTGTTCATCGGTCCGGAACATGTTGCGACGTGGCTGCGCACCCGGCGTGGCACTCGGCCGTTGGTCGTGCACTCCGGCTGGCGAACCGACCTCACCACCGTGGTTGCGGTGGTATCTCGGTCCGTCGCCGGACGCCGTACTCCCGAGCCGCTGCGGAGGGCCCGGCAGGCTGCCCGGCTGCTCAGAGGACCTTGAGGCCGTACATCTCGCCGAGGGGGTCGGCGATGAGTTCGACGCGGGCGCCGTCGGGGTCGCGGAAGTAGATCGAGGTGCCGCTCTCCTCCAGGTACTCGACGCCGGCGGCGTCCAGGTTCTTTTTCAGCCGCGCCCACTTCTCCGGCTCGACCGAGATGGCCAGGTGATGCAGTCCGCCGAGCACCTCGGCGTACGGACCGAGGTCCAGGCCGGGGAAGTCGAAGAACGCCAGCAGGTTGCCGTTGCCGATGTCGAAGAAGAAGTGGTTCGAGCCTTCGTAGTCCCGATTGCCGACGATCTCGGTGAGCGGGAACT
This sequence comes from Kribbella sp. NPDC002412, assembly GCF_053592935.1. NCBI lineage: Bacteria > Bacillati > Actinomycetota > Actinomycetes > Propionibacteriales > Kribbellaceae > Kribbella > Kribbella sp. NPDC002412. Next base: position 3,334 of record NZ_JBSFBL010000100.1, on the reverse strand, counting down.
CGAGCACACCCTGATAGAACTGCACCGTCCGCTCGACGTCCGCGCACAGCAGCGCGACGTGGTGCAGCCCGCGCGCGGAGCTCGCCCCACCTTCCTTCAGGTACGTCGTTCTGATCCGCTCACGCTCGGCCTCGATCGCCGGCAGGTCGATGTCCGTCATACCCCAGGTCCCCCTCAGATCCGGAAAAACAGGTTCAGGTAGCGGTCGGCGACGGCCCGCTCACCGCGGATCGTGCCGGAGTTGCTCCGCCCGAACGCGGTCAGCACGAAACTACCCGGGTCGAACTCGATCACGGTGCCACCCGGCTCACCGGGCTGGTACGACATCCCGTCCGGGCCGACCAGGACCCGCGTGTCGCCGGCGTTCGGTCCGCTGGTGATCCGGATGCCGAGGTCGCAGGGCTCGTTCACCTTCGTCGTGTACTGCCACAGCACGAACATGAACGGCACCAGCAGGTCGGCCGCCTCACCGGTCAGCCCGTGCGCCCGGCCGGTCCCCTGCCGCACGTCCCACGAGTGCACCCCGTAGTCCATCAACTGGAAGGCCGGGAAGAAGAACGCCGGCAACGGGCCCATGTAGAAGTGCGGCACGTTGAACCCGCCCCACTCGTCCGGCCCGAGCGCGTCGAAAATCTCCATCATCTTGTCGAAGTCACCCCGGAGCCGCTCGACCAGCTCGGTCCGCGGTACGTCGCGCAGCGCCAGCGCCTGCTGGTCGACCCGCGCAGCCATCCCCGGCAGCCCGTACGCTGCCGGCACCTCGGTGTGCGACCGGGCGGCGTCGAACGCCACGAAGTACGCCTCGGTGGTGTCCACGATGTGCGCCACCACATCGCGCACCTGCCAGTGCCCGGCCCCGGTCGGCGCCTCCCACACCTCGTCACTGTCGACCAGCTCGAAGAACTCCCCCGCCTCCCGGCGAACCACCCCCAGGATGGTGTCCTTGCCCTCGAACGTCATCGCGTTCCACGCGTTCATCCGGCCCTCCTCCCAGCCGACCCTTGAATTTCAAACTACCCCTCCCAGCCCCCCACGTCAGCCCGCTGAGCCCCGATGTGAATTCCACCCGTGGAGTTTGCTACTGTTCTCCGGTCAGCGTCGCTACGGCGGCAAGACCACTCGTCCGGGTGGCGGAATAGGCAGACGCGCTAGCTTGAGGTGCTAGTGCCCTTCGCGGGGCGTGGGGGTTCAAGTCCCCCCTCGGACACACAACTTAGCCACACGGTCGGCCAGCGGGTCGACCTCCACATCGACAGTCTTCTCGATGTGGTCATACCTGAGCGACAGTCGCAAAGCCGCGTACAGCTCAGTGAGCTGTTCCCGGTCCGCCCGATCGAGAGCCCGGGTCAGGTCTCCCAGCCGATCGACGTGCGACTCGAGTTCCTGCCGACTCATCCCTTGGTCGTTCTGTGTTGCCGCCAACGCCTTCTCAGCCGATCGCTTCTCCGCCGCGGCCGCGTTGTACTGCTCACGCAGTTCTGCCGGATCCCAGCCGGCATCGAAGGCTCGCCGCAGTCGCTCCATGGCGACTTCCGCCGCAGCGATGCGATCCCGCTGCACGGCCACATGCCTCAGGTGCCGATCGCTGCTGTCGCCGGCTGCGAGCAGAGTCTTCACGGTCTCGTCACGATTGAGCGGGTCGAAGACTTGGCCGATCCACCGATTGACGGCTGGCGTAACGAGGTCTTCACGAAGGTAGACCTGAGGTGGGTGTGCCAGCGCGGTAGCCGACCCAGGCACGAGGGTCCGCGCGTTGCATCGGTAGTACGTCGTGTCCTTGCGCCGCGTCGCACCTTCCATCTTCCGCTCGCAGAGTACGCAAGTGATCCTGCTGCGGAAGGCATAGACCCGCTTGCGCGACTGATGCGTCCGCTCCATGGATGACCAGCCGGCTCGGCCACCCGACCGCCGCCTGCGCTGCTCCAACTGCACAGCAGTGAACGTCTCCACCGACACGATCGCCGGATGCGCAGGCTCCCTCGACCGCACGATCTTCGCCCGCGGCGAGCGACGGAACCTCACGACATAGCCGGCTGCAACGTCCTCGGGATCAAGCAACTCCTCGACCTTCTGCCATCGCCCGTAGACCGCATACCCCGTGTACCGGGGATTGTCGAGAATCGCCACCACGCTCGAATGCTGCCAGCCGTCCATCTTGCGATGACGGTTCTGCCGAGGCATATGCGCTGATGGACAAGGGATTCCCTCGCGGTTGAGCAGCTCAGCGATCGCTTTGTTGCCCCAACCCTGTAGATAGAGGTCGAAGATCCTCTGAACCACCGCGGCCGCGAACTCGTCGACGGGCAGCACCCGCAGCCGCTGCCCTTCCTGCGCCTTCCGCGGATGCGGATGCGGCCCGGCGTCAGCAACCAGATAGCCGTACGGCGGACGCCCGCCCTGATACCTGCCGTGAATCAGGACCTGGGATGCCATCGCGGCACGCACCCGCCGCTGCACGTGCTGCCGCTCCGACTTCGACAACCCACCAGTGATCGTCATCGCCATGTCATGGACCGTGTTCTCCGGATCGAACCGACCACCGAGACTTGGTATCCACAGGGACACGCCATACCGATCGAATTTCGGCCAGGTCAGGCTGAACTGGTTGCTGAACCAGCACCGGGTCGCTTCCCCGACAACCAACCCGTTCCACCCACGATCGGGATCCTTCAGCGCATGCAGGACCCGACTGGCCTCGTCCCGCCGCTCCCAAGGCAGCGAACGCGACTGGCCAATGTCGAAGTACTGCTCGACGATCTGACCCCAAGCGGCTCCACGAACCGCGAGGCCTCCCCCATCTGCCAAGCCAACGACGTCTTCGGATCCTGGTTGTCCTCCGTCGAGCAACGCCCGTAGAACGCCAGGCGCCCGATCCCCTCACCGTCGACTGGCTTGTCGGCGAGCGCCTCCATCCCCAGCAGTTCGTCAAGGACGGCCCATTCACCCTGCTCGTCGCCGCTCAACCTCATGACCCTCCGCCTGGGAGCCGGCCTCCGATCCGAGCTCCTTCCGAGCCAGTCCTACAACAATCCGGCACAGCACACGAGCAGCCTGTGGACAAAGCACCGGCACCCCGTCCGGCACCACCACAGTTATCCACAGATCCTCGGAATCCCGCCTCAAGTCCGCCCTGTCGCCCGCCATACCGGTTCAACGCCCAACCAGACCCGCCATGACCGAAGGTTTGCGACGTTGATCACGCGTGCGGCCCATCAGGCTCAGGCCGGCCGAGGATCAGGCCCGCCCTCGAGCAGTCCGTCCAGGACCGGTCTCATCGCTCATCGCACACACCTCCCGTCCACCACAAGACTAGAACATGTGTTCGAAGTAGCGC
>NZ_JBSFBL010000099.1:0-16643 GCF_053592935.1 Kribbella sp. NPDC002412 | reverse complement strand
GCGTGCGGGGGCTCAGCTCGTGGTCACCCGGCCCTGGTCACTCCGGGCGGTAGACCCGGACGTGGTCGATCTCCATCGACTCGGTGGTGACCGTGGGCGGGGTCTTCGCGTAGACGAACAGGTCGAGGATCAGGGCGTCGCCGGTGCCCGAGTACGCGCCCTGGCGGCAGGTCTCCTTGCCTTCCAGGTACCAGACGGTCTCGGCGGGACCGAGCTTCTGGGTGATCGTGTGCCAGTCCGTGGTCAGGTCGGTCGGGGACTGGTAGGTGCAGCTGCCGCCGCCGTCCTGATGGTTGGTCAGGTACAGGTTGTGGTGGTTGTCGCTGTAGAACTCGTAGGTGTCCTGCTCGTTGGATCCGTTGCCGTTCCAGGTCCAGGTGGACGGCCAGAAGCCCTTCGCGGACGGGAGTTTCAGCCGGGTCTCGACAGAGTCGCCAGGCTTGACCGCGAACGAGCCCGGCGGCTCGTGCCCGCAGGCCTGGCCGGTGGTGATCAGGGCACTCGACCACTCGTAGCCAGGCTCGGGGTTGTTCTTCCGCGCGGTCATGGTCAGGATTCCGTCCCGCACCGACAGCGCGTCCCAGGTGCGCCACTCGAGCTGCTGGTTGCCCTTGTTGCCGAGGCAGCGGTCCGCCTCGGCGTTGGAGTGGATGGCCCACCTGGTCCGGTCGATCGCCGTACCGTCGAACTCGTCCGCGAACACCAGCCGGCCCGGTCGCTTGAGTCGTGCTCGGTTGTCAAGTCCGGGACATGGTCTGGGTACCGATGACGGCGAGCAGCCGGAGCGCCTCGTCGGAGGGCGATCCCGGCTCCGCGGTGTAGAGGATGACGCGCTGGTCGCGCTCGGGGACGACCAGGACCTCGCAGACCACGTCGATCCGGCCGACCTCGGGGTGGAAGATCGTCTGGCACATGCTGTGCTGCCGGGACACGTCGTGGAAGGACCAGATCTTGGCGAACTCCTCGCTGCCCGCCAGCAGGTCCGCGACCAGCTCGGCGATGCCGGGGTCGTTCGGGTAGCGGCCGGTCGCTCCGCGCAGGTCGGCCGCGGTCGCGAACGCGAAGTCGTGGGTCGCGGTCTCACCGAACCGCTCCGCCTGCCGGTCGCCGTGCAGGAACCGCAGCCGGAGCAGGTTGCGCTCCTTGACCGGCAGCGCCGAGAAGTCCGTGATCAGCGCGGCGGACAACGGGTTCCAGGCGAGCACGTCGTACTTCGCGTCGAGGACCAGGGCCGGTACGTCGAGGCGCGCGACCATCCGCAGGACGCCGACCCGGACGTCGGACGGCGGGCCCGGCGGCGGGCCGGGTTGCTCGCCGGCCAGGCGGAACAGGTGGTCGCGCTCGTCGTCGTTCAGCCGGAGCGCCCGGGCGAGCCCGGTGAGCACCGGCCGTGACGGGCGTGGGCCGCGGCCCTGCTCGAGCCGGGTGTAGTAGTCGGTGGACATGGTGGCGAGGCTCGCGACCTCCTCGCGGCGGAGCCCGGGTGTCCGCCGCCGCAGGCCCGCGGGCAGGCCGACATCGGCGGGCTTCAGCGCCTCCCGCCGTACCCGTAAGAACTCTGCGAGCTGTCCCCGGTCCATGGACCCAAGGAAACCAGGCGCCGCAAACCGTAAACAGGGACTGCCGATCCCAGGTTCGGCTCACTCTGCCTGAGTCCGGCGGGCGGCCGCAGATTGGACCGCATGAACACGAAGATCGCGCTCGTCACGGGCGCCAACAAGGGCATCGGCAAGGAGATCGCACGGCAGCTCGGCCAGGCCGGGTTCAGCGTGCTGGCAGGGTCCCGGGACCAGGCCCGGGGTGAGGCGGCGGCGAAGGAGCTGGTTGCCGAGGGCTACGAGGTGGAGGCGGTGCAGCTGGACGTGACGGACGACGCGTCGGTGCGGGCGGCGGCCGGCCGGATCGAGGCGGAGCACGGGCGGCTGGACGTGCTGGTCAACAACGCGGCGATCATCCCGGGTGGCGACGACGCGGTGTCCCGGATCGGCGGCGACGTACTGCGGGAGGCGTTCGAGGTGAACGTGTTCGGGTTGGTTGGGGTGACACAGGCCATGCTGCCGTTGCTGCGGAAGGCGGAGCAGGCTCGGGTGGTCAACATGTCGACTTCGCTGGCGTCGTTCGAGCTGGTCGGGGATCCGGAGTCGCCGTACTCGACGATGCTCATGCTGGGGTACAACGCGTCCAAGGCGGCGGTGAACATGGTGACCGTGATGCTGGCCAACGAGCTGCGCGGGAGCGGGATCCTGGTGAACGCGGCCGACCCCGGCAACTGCGCGACGGACATGGGCGGCTGGGATGCGCCGCGGACGCCGGAGCAGGGCGCGGCCGTCGCGGTCCGGCTGGCGATGCTCGGCGCGGACGGGCCGACCGGTGAGGTGCAGGCCGAGGAGGGGCGGTTGCCGTGGTGAGCGACCTCCCCGGCGGACGTCAGACCAGAGCTCCCGACGTCATGAGAGTGCCCGGCGTCAGACGAGGGCGCCGGACCAGGCGAGGGCTTGCTTGAGGAGTTGGCCGCGACCGCCTTCGAGGTCGGCGAGCAGGCTGGGCTCGAGCGCCTCCTTCGGGGTCAGCCAGGTGAGCTCGAGGGCGTCCTGGCGCGGGTTGCACTCGCCGGTCACCGGGACGACGTAGACGAGGGCGACGGCGTGCTGGCGCGGGTCGTGCAGCGGGCTGATCCCGGGCAGCGGGAAGTACTCCGCGACCGTGAACGGCACCGGGCTGACCGGCAGGCGGGGGAACGCCGCCGGGCCGAGGTCCTTCTCGATGTTCCGCAGCAGGGCGTCGCGGACCGACTCGCCGTGCAGCACGCGTCCTGACACCAGCGTCCGGGTGATCTGCCCGGCGGTCGTGGCCGACCCGCGCAGCAGTACGCCGACATGCTCGATCTGCCCGTTGGCGTCGACGCGCGCCGGGACGGCCTCGACGTACAGGATCGGAACCCGGGTGCGGGTCTCCTCGAGCGCGAACTCGGAGAGCCAGCCGGGGTTCGGGTCAGGGGTGCGAAGGGAACTCATGGTGACCATCTTTGCCCACACCCCCACCCCCCGCCCGCCCAGTCCCACCCCCGCGCGTCGCCGCAGACCTGCTCGCCCGCAACAGGTCCGGTGCTACGGGCGGAAGGTTGCGCGGTAGCTGGAGGGGCTGAGGCCGAAGGTGGAGCGGAAGCGGCGGGTTGCGTGGCTTGGGTCGTGCCAGCCGACCATCGCTCCGATGGTGGCGATCGGCAGCTCGGTCTCGATCAGCAGGCCCGCGGCGCGCTCGGCGCGGAGGCGGTTGAGATAGGCCATTGGTGAGATGCCGGCGGTCCGGCCGAACAGCCGGACCAGGTACCCGGGCGCGAGGTTCACCAGCCCCGCCAGCCGGTCCAGCGTCCACGGCTCGTCGATGCTTGCCTCCAGCAATCGCATCGCGTGCTGGACCGCTGGGTGGGCCGGCTCCGGTGACTCGCCGCCGCGAACGAGTGCGCCGGACAGCAAGCCGAACACGTCCGGACCCAGGTAGGCGTTGCGCAGCACCAGCCCGTCGCAGTCGGTGTACCCGTGCCACTCACCCGGCCGCAGGACCACGACCGAGTCGGGCTCCAGCGTGACCTCGCCGGCCGCCGAGAGGTGGATGCCGCGGCCGGCGATCACCACCGCGATCTCGAAGAACGCGTGGCTGTGCGGTGCGACGTCGGCCACCAGTTCGAGGCGTTCGCCGGCGACCGGGAGGCGCTGGTCAGCGAAGACCTCACTGCTGAGGACCTTGTGCATTGCCGACCTCCGGAGGTCAAGATCAGTCAAGTTCTGGTCAACTGCTGCCTGTCGTCGCCGTCCCGGGTGCCCGAGGCTGGAAGCACCAACCTGGCAACGGATTCCGAGGAGCCGACCGATGACAACTACCGACCCTACGACAGCCGCGCAGCTGGACGAAGAGACCATTTCGGCCTACCGCCGCGACGGCGTCGTCCGGATCCGGAACATCATCAGCGCCGACGAGGCGGCCCGGTTCCGGGACGCGGCCGCGGCGGCGAGCGGGATCGCGGCGGACAACGCGAGCGACTCGCCGATCTTCAACCAGTACGTCAACATCTGGCGGCAGGACGACGTACTGAAAGAGCTCACGCTGGACCCGCGGCTCGCGGCTGCGGCGACGGCGCTGGCCGGGGTTCCGCTGCGGCTGTGGCACGACCAGTTGCTGATCAAACCGCCGCACAACGGCGCGGCCACCGAGTTCCACCAGGACGCGCCGTACTGGCCGCACGGTGGTTCGCGGCACTCGCTGTCGGTGTGGGTGGCGCTGGTCGACGTACCGGTTGAGCGCGGGTGCATGACGTTCATCCCGGGCTCGCAGAACCACCAGGACCTGCGCCGGCAGGACCTCTCCGACCGCGACGACCTGTTCCGGGCGGCTCCCGACCTGCGCTGGGAGGAGCGGCTCACGATTCCGCTGCGGGCGGGTGACTGCACCTTCCACAACGCCTACCTGGCCCACTCCGCCACGCCGAACCTGACCGACGACCCGCGGATCGCGCACGTGGCGATCTACGTCGACGCCGAGGCGACGTACACGGGCGCGCGGCACGTCGTCACCGACGGGCTCGGGCTGACCGTGGGCGAGCCGCTCGAGCACGAACTGTTCCCTCGGGTCTGAGTATTTTCACGCCGTGACATAAGTTGTCAGGGTGCGTCTGCTCACTGACATCCGGCCGTTGAAGGAGTCGCCGGACTTCCGCCGGCTGTGGGTCGGGTCGACGGTGTCCCAGCTCGGCCAGCAGATGACCGCGGTGACGGTGTCGATCCAGGTGTACGCGCTGACGCACTCCACGTTCGCGGTCGGGCTGGTCGGGCTGTGCTCACTCGTCCCGCTGATCGTGTTCGGGTTGTACGGCGGGGCGATGGCCGACGCGATCGACCGCCGTACGCTCGCCCTCGTCTCGTCGGCCGGGCTGTGGCTTCTCTCGATGGTCCTGGTGCTGCAGTCCCAGCTGCAGTGGAACCAGACCTGGGTCCTGTACGCCGTCGTGGCCTGCCAGTCGGCGTGCTTCGCTGTCAACAACCCGGCGCGGTCGGCGATCATCCCGCGGCTGATCCGGCCGGAGTTGCTGCCGGCCGCGAACACGCTCAGTCAGGCCGCGTTCAACCTGGGCTTCACTGCCGGGCCACTGCTCGGCGCGGCGGTGATCGCCTGGCACGGGTTCGCGGCGGCGTACCTGATCGACGTGCTGACCTTCACCGCGGCGCTTTACGCGTTGTTCCGGCTGCCGTCGGTGCCGCCGACCGGGGAGGTCCGCCGGGCCGGGCTGAGTTCGGTGCTCGAGGGGTTCACCTTCCTGCGGGCGGCGCCGGCGCTGCTGGCGACGTTCCTGGCCGACATCCTGGCGATGGTGTTCGCGCAGCCCCGCGCGCTGTTCCCGGCGGTCGCGGGCGCGTTCTTCGGCGGGGGCGTCCGGACGGTCGGCCTGCTGCAGGCGGCGCCGGCGATCGGGGCGCTGCTCGGCGTGGTCTTCTCCGGCTGGGTCACCCGGGTACGGCGCCAAGGCGTGGCGATCGTGGTCGCGATCACGGTCTACGCCGCCGCGGTCGGGCTCTTCGGGCTGTCCCGCACGATCTGGCTCGGGGTCGCGCTGCTCGCGCTGTCGGGAGCGGCCGACATGGTCAGCTCGGCGTACCGGAACACCGTCCTGCAGTCGGCCGCGCCGGACGCGATGCGCGGGCGGCTGCAGGGCGTCTTCATCGTCGTGGTCGCCGGCGGGCCGCGCCTGGGTGACTTCGTCGCGGGGTCGGCGGCGTCGCTCACCACCCCGACGATCGCCCTCCTCGGCGGCGCGGCCGTCTGCATCGCCGGACTGCTGCTGCTCCTCGCCCGCAACCGCCCGTTCCGGGTCTACGACTCCAAGACCCGCGCGCTCAACTAGCCGCCGGTCACCAGCTTCTTCACGACCGTCGGCCAGGAGTCGACGTCCGGGTTGATCTGCTCCATCGGCTTGTCGTCGACGGTGACCACCTCGCGGTCGCCGAGCGGCTTCTTCAGCTTGTAGGCGGTCAGCGAGACGTTGTCCGTCTCCGGGCAGGGCTGGTTCGCGTCGATCAGGACCACGACCTTGTCCTCCTCCTCGGTGATCCGCAGGTCGGAGGCGCACTCCATCACGGTCCCGATCAGCAGGTCGGCCTCGTCGTACTTGGGCGCGTTCTGGATCCAGCGCAGGTACGTCGGCTTCTTCTTGTGCACCACCTGGTACGCCGGGACCGGTTGCGCGTTGTCCTGGATCTTCGAGCCGGTGCCGTCGCCGAAGAAGGTGCCGTAGATCATGCCGATGCACGGATCCTCGGCCGCCTCGCCGTGCACCGCGCCCCACGCCGTGGCCGCCTGGTAGCAGGCGTTCGACTCCCGGTTCAGCTGGATGTTGAAGCCGAGCAGCGCGACCGCGGCGGCGACCAGGAAGCCGGCCAGCATCCGGCGCGACTTGAGCTGCTGCGGCCCGAGCACCCCGGCCGGTGGCTGCGCCTGCTCCTGATTCCGGGCGGGATTCTGGGCTGGATTCTGGGCTGGGTTCTGGGCGGGATTCTGGGCCTGCTGCGGGTCCTCGGGGAACTGCCGGAACAGGCCCAGGATCGAGCTGGTCCACTGCGGATTGATCAGCGTCGGGATCGCGTACAGCAGGATCAGCCCGATCATCACGGCGATGGCGGGGAGGAGCGCCCAGTAATTTCGCACGGCAGCAAGATACGGGGCCATCGGGCCGTGCCCGAAAAACGGATACGCTTCGGAGGTGCCCGCAGAGACGTCCCAGACCCTCGACCGGGGACTCACCGTCCTCGAGTTGCTGGCGGACGCCCCGGACGGCCTCTCGATCACCGAGCTGGCCGCCGCCCTGGGCGTCAGCCGCACGGTGGTCTACCGGTTGGTCAACACGCTGGAGCTGCATCGGCTGGTCCGGCGTGACAGTGAAGGCCGGGCCCGGCTCGGTCTCGCGGTCCTGCACTACAGCCGGCGCGTTCAGCCCACGCTCCGTGACGCTGCATTGCCGGTCCTGCGGTCGTTGGCGGAAGACACCGGCGCCACGGCGCACCTGACTGTCGCGGATGGTGACGAAGCGCTCGCGATCGCGGTCATCGAGCCGAGCTGGACCGACTTCCACGTCTCCTACCGGATGGGGTCGCGGCACGCGCTCGACCAGGGCGCCGCGGGGAAGGCGATCCTGGCCGGCCGCCGCAAACCAGACCCGGCCGGCCGCCCGTTCGTCGTCACCTCCGGTGAGCTCCAGGCCGGCGCGCAAGGCGTGTCGTCTCCGGTTCTCGGCGTACCGGGTGTCGAAGCCTCGATCGGCGTCGTCGTCCTCGGCAAGCTCGACCGCGACTTCGTCGGCCCCCGCGTTGCCCGGGCCGCGATCGAAGTTGCCAAGCGTCTGGCCTAGTCCTCGGTCGCTGCTTCGACCAGGGGCAGGACGCGGTGCGGGATCTGCTCGGCGAGCGCGATGACCGTCGAGGCTCGCTGGATGCCGCGGACGATGACGACCTGGTCGATCACGCGCTGGAGGTCGGCGTTGGAGCGGGCGACGATCCGGCACCACAGGTCCTCGGCACCGGTGATCGTGTGGACCTCGAGGACCTCCGGGATGCGGGCCAGCGCTTCGGCGACCGTGGTGTGGCCGGAGCCCTGCTCGATCTGGAGAGTGGCGAACGCGGTCACCGGGTAGCCGATCGCGGCGGTGTCGATGTCCGGACCCCAGCCGCGGACGACGCCGTCGCGTTGCAACCGGTCCAGCCGGGCCTGCACCGTGCCGCGCGCGACACCGAGCCGCCGCGACGCCTCCAGCACGCCGACCCGCGGCTCGGCCGCGAACAGCGCCAGGATCCGGGCATCCAGCGCGTCCACCGACATGACTTGCCTCCCGCAGTGGTCACCCTGACCAAATAGTCCAGCAACATCCGCACAATACTGCACAACCTGCCCAACAAAACAAGGATGTGTTGCGCAACCTGCCCCGCCCGACCAGGCTCAGCGGCACGAACCCGAACCGGGAGGACCACGATGACCAGCACCGACCTCACCCCCGCAGAGCTCGACGCCGATCTCGACCTCGACCAGTTGAAGCAGCTCGTCGGCCTGGTGCCGTACGACGAGAGCACCGACCCGTTCCCCGTGCACGCGATGGACGCCGTGGTGTTCGTGGTCGGCAACGCCACCCAGACCGCGAAGTACTACCAGCTCGCGTTCGGGATGGACCTGGTCGCGTACTCCGGCCCGGAGACCGGCGACCGGGACAGCAAGGCGTACGTGCTCAAGGCCGGCTCGGCCCGCTTCGTCATCACCGGCGGGGTCAGCCCGAAGAGCCCGCTGCTCGACCACCACCGCCGGCACGGCGACGGCGTGGCCGACCTGGCGCTCGAGGTCCCGGACGTCGACAAGTGCATCGAGCACGCCCGCAAGCAGGGCGCCGTCGTCCTCGAGGAGCCGAACGACGTCACCGACGAGCACGGCACCATCCGCCGGGCCGCGATCGCGGCGTACGGCGACACCCGGCACACGCTGATCGACCGCAGCAGGTACTCCGGCCCGTACCTGCCCGGGTTCGTTGCCGCCACCACCCAGGTGACCCGGCCGGAGGGGCACCCGAAGCGGCTGTTCCAGGCCGTCGACCACGTGGTCGGGAACGTCGAGCTCGGCAAGATGGACGAGTGGGTCGGGTTCTACAACAAGGTGATGGGCTTCGTGAACATGGCGGAGTTCATCGGCGACGACATCGCCACCGACTACTCCGCGCTGATGAGCAAGGTGGTGGCCAACGGCAATCACCGGGTCAAGTTCCCGCTGAACGAGCCGGCCATCGCGAAGAAGAAGTCGCAGATCGACGAGTTCCTGGAGTTCTACGACGGCGCCGGCGCCCAGCACATCGCGCTCGCCACCAACGACATCCTGCGCACCGTCGACATCATGCGGGCCAACGGCGTCGAGTTCCTGAACACGCCGGACTCCTACTACGACGACCCGGAGCTGCGGGCCCGGATCGGCAAGGTCCGGGTGCCGATCGAGGAGCTGAAGGGCCGCGGCATCCTGGTCGACCGGGACGAGGACGGCTACCTGCTGCAGATCTTCACCAAGCCGATCGGCGACCGGCCGACGGTGTTCTACGAGCTGATCGAGCGGCACGGCTCGCTGGGCTTCGGCAAGGGCAACTTCAAGGCCCTCTTCGAGGCGATCGAGCGCGAACAAGAGCGACGCGGCAACCTCTGAGCCCCAACCCGTTTCAGCGGATATCCCCGTGAGTTGTGGGTTCTCCCCTCGTCTGCGAGGGGAGAACCCACGAGTGCGGGGGAGATCCCCTCGTGGGGTGTGGGTGGTTAAGCGGTTACCTGTTGCCAAATGCAACTTACTACGGCGTGTCGCCGTCCGATTACCGGAATGACTGTCAAGGCAGGTGCTGTTCGCGTAGTGTGCCCGGTGAGTGTGCGTCGGGGCGTACATTCAGGAAGGGTTTCGTCATGAAGACACTGGGCATTCTGCTCAGCACTGCGGGCCTGGCCGGGGTGGGCGCGATCGCGTTCGCCGCGACGCCGGCCCAGGCGGCCGAAGCCGCCGCCTGCTCGGGCGCCAGGTCGATCGCGTCGGCGCCGATGCTGCGGGACAACAAGCCACCCAGTTGGGGCACGGTCCGGCTGGTCCGGGACAGCTGCTACCAGTACTGGGCCGAGGTCACGATGGCGTCGCCGATGCCGGCCAACGCGAAGGCCAACGCCTACCTGGTCCAGTACGGCGGTGGCAGCGCCGGCCGCGTGCTCAGCTGTGACAGCAGCGGCGGCAACGGGGCGGTGGTGAAGGGCCAGCGGACCTGCCGGACGCCGAAGGTGAAGGCGACCGCGGGCAGCATCACCTTCGTCGCGGTCGGCCGCGAGTTCCACAACTACGGCGGTGGCTACGAGGAGATCTCCGAGAACTCCACCTCCCGGACCCGCTGACCGGCCGTCCTGATCCGGACATCGGCCACCTGCGCGCAACTGCTCGGTAATCACGAGTGCCCCGCGCCGGATGTCCCTGGCGCCTGCGGCGCCCAGGCACGCACCTCACGGCACTTGCCCAGCGCCCGCGATGCTCCGCATCGAGGCCACTGCTCAAGCATCGCGATGCACGCACCTGAACACCGCAATCACTCAAGCGACATCCGGCGCGGGGCACTAGGCTCAAACCTATGAGTGACGTCGTCGAGCAGTTGCGGCACGCGTTGCCCGCCGAGGCCCTGGTGACGGACCCGGACCGGATGGAGAGTTTCCGGTACGACCGGGCGATGTTCTGCCCGGCCGGGATGCCGGTCGCCGTCGTCCTGGCCAGGGAGACCGCGCACGTGCAGGCCGCCGTACGGATCGCGTCCGAGGCCGGTGTGCCCGTGGTGCCGCAGGGCGCGCGGTCGGGGCTGTCCGGCGCCGCCAACGCGCTCGACGGCTGCATCGTGATCTCGCTGGAGAAGATGGACCGGATCCTCGAGATCGAGCCGGTCGACCGGTACGTCGTCACCCAGCCGGGTGTCTACAACGCCGTGCTGTCCCGGGCGGTCGAGGAGCAGGGGCTGTTCTACCCGCCGGACCCGTCCAGCTGGGAGTTCTGCTCGATCGGCGGCAACCTGTCCACGAACTCCGGTGGCCTGTGCTGCGTGAAGTACGGCGTGACGACGGACTACGTGCTCGGCCTCGAAGTCGTCCTCGCGGACGGGCGGGTGCTGCGGACCGGACGCCGTACCGTCAAGGGCGTCGCCGGGTACGACCTGGCCAAGCTGCTCGTCGGCAGCGAGGGCACGCTCGGCATCATCACCGAGGCGACGCTCGCGTTGCGCCCGCTGGCCGCCCGGCCGCGGACGATGGCGGCGCTGTTCGACTCCGGTGTCGCGGCCGGCCAGGCGATCACCGAGATCATCCGCAGCGGCGTGTCGCTGAGCCTGCTGGAGATCATGGACCGGACCACGATCGCCGCGGTGAACGCGTACAAGCGGATGGACCTGCCGACCGAGGCGGCCGCGATGCTGCTGGCCCAGTCGGACGCGGGCGGTGAGGCGGGTGTCGCCGACGTCGCGACGGTGGCCAAGCTGTGCCGCGAGCACGGCGCGATCGAGTGCCTGGAAGCCGAGGACCCCGCCGAGGGCGAGTTGTTGCTGGAAGCCCGGCGGGCCGCGCTGCTCGCGCTGGACCAGCTCGGTACGACGATGATCGACGACGTCTGCGTGCCGCGCTCCCGGCTGGCCGAGTTCATCGGCCGGACCGAGGCGCTCGCGAAGGAGCTCGACATCACTGTCGGTGTGCTCGGTCATGCCGGGGACGGCAACATGCACCCGACCGTGGTCTTCGACCCGACCGATCCCGGCCAGGCCGAGCGGGCGCAGCAGGCGTTCGACCGGATCATGGAGATCGGGCTCGAGCTCGGTGGCACGATCACCGGCGAGCACGGGGTGGGCGTGCTCAAGCGGACCTGGCTGGCCGAGGAGATCGGCCCGGTCGCGCTCGACGTGCACCGGGCGATCAAGAACGCGCTGGACCCGAAGAACATCCTGAACCCGGGCAAGGTGGTGGCCGAGTAGGGCCGCTGTGACCCAACCGCAATGGAACTGCCGAGGCCATTCGACGTCCATGGCCGCCGAATGTGACGTCCGGCCAGCACTATGGAAGGTAGTTGTCTGAATCTCCCGGGGGAATCGATGAGGCAGGGTAGGAGGCGCCCTATGCGCATGTGGCGAGCCGGGCGCGCCTCAGCCGGCGCCTGTCGCCGTACCCTGCTGACCGCGGTCGTGACCGCGTCCGCCCTGGTTGGGCTGTCCGCCTGCGGCAACGGCGGCGGCCTGCGGGTCGAGGGGGCCGACGCGCCGGCCACCAGCGCGGCTCCCTCCGGCAGCCCCTCGGTGATGGGTGAGGGGATCGCTCCGGAGACCGCCCGGACCCCCGAAGCGGCCCTCGACCTGGCTCAGGTACGGGTCGAACTGCTGGCGGATCCGCGGCTGCCGGACATCGCCCGGCGGGTGCTGGTGAATTGCACGGTGATTTCGCGTTGCCTGAGCAGGGGTAAGTCCGTTGATGTTATGCACAGCGGAACGCCTCAGCAGATCGTCCTGATCCACACCATCGAGAACTTCGTCTTCGGTATCTTCCTGATCGCGCTCGAACCGGCCGGTCCGCGGCCGATTTGGAGTCTGAAGGTCGAACAGCCGACGGTCAACGCCAGCCCGCAGGGCGACCTGGTGGTCGAGTCGAAGATCTACACGCTCGACGACAAGGTCTGCTGCCCGTCGGGACGGCGGGTCGAGGTGTACCGCTGGAACGGCCGGCAGATGATCAAGGTGAGCTCGACGGACAACAAGGGAGACTGAAGTTCGGTGGTACCGGAAGAACCGGCAGCGCGCATCCTGATGGTCGAGGACGACGCGGTGATCCGTGAGGCAACCCAGTTGACCCTCGAGCGGCACGGCTACGACGTCACCACGGCCGAGGACGGCCTGGAGGCGATCGAGCGGTTCGAGAAGATCCACCCGGACGTCGTGATGCTCGACATCATGCTGCCCGGGCTGGACGGCATCTCGGTGTGCCGCCGGATCCGCGAGACCAGCACCGTCCCGATCGTGATGGTGTCCGCCCGCGGCGACGCGCTGGACGTCGTACTCGGGCTGGAAGCGGGTGCGGACGACTACGTGACCAAGCCGTTCGACACCCAGGTCCTGGTGGCCCGGCTGCGCGCGGTAATGCGGCGGGCGGTGTCCGACCCGGAGCGGCCGGCGCCGACAGCCGGGTCCGGCGTGGAGTCGTTCGGCGACCTGGAGCTGGACCGGGAGGCGCTGGAGGTACGGCGCGGCGGCTCGACCGTCCAGCTCACGCCGACCGAGCTCAAGCTGCTGATCGAGTTCGCCAACAACCCCGGCGTCGTGCTCAGCCGGTCGACCCTGCTGCAGCGGGTCTGGGACTACGAGTGGGGCGGCGACGGCCGGCTGGTCGACGTCCACCTGCAGCGGCTGCGAACCAAGATCGGCGCGGACCGCATCGAAACAGTCCGCGGATTCGGTTACAAGCTCCGGGCGTAGATAGTGTCCTCCGGAGGCACATCGACCTCGGACGGAAGGCACTGACGTGGGACTGCGCGGGAAGCTCGGTCTGATCTTCCTGCTGGTCTCCTCGCTCGCGATCCTGGTGCTCTGCGTCGCGGTCTACACCCAGGCCCAGTCGGCCCGGCTGGACCGGACGCGGAGCTTCGCCGACGAGCGGATCCAGCTTGCCGCATCCGCCTACGACCGCGACGGCGTGCCGGTGTTCGGGTCCAAGCTGGATGACCCGGACCTGCCGCCGCAGTTGCGGGACGCGGTGCTGGAGGGCAAGCGGGCGACGTTCAAGACCGGCTCGCCGAACGCGAAGATGTGGGCCGCGGTCGGGGTCAAGGACGGCAAGATCCTGTCGATCGTGCAGGACTACGACACCAGCGACGACTCGATGAACGCGCTCCGGCAGGCGCTTCTGCTGGGCGGGATCGGCACCGTCGGGCTGGTGGCGCTGGTCAGCGTGATCCTGGCCGGCAGCCTGTCCAAGCGGATCGTCGCGGTCGCCGGGACGGCGCGCCGGATCGCGGCCGGCGACCTCGACGCGTCGGCGGCCGAGGCGGTCGGCAAGGGCAAGGACGAGGTGCAGTCGCTCGCGACCGCCCTGGACACGATGGCCAGCTCGTTGCGCGGTCAGCTGGAGGCGGAGCGCCGGTTCACCGCGGACGTCGCGCACGACCTGCGTACGCCGGTCACCGGGCTGACCACCGCCGCCGAGCTGCTGCCACCCGGCCGCCCGAGTGAACTGGTCCGGGACCGGGCCAAGGTGCTGCGCCGGCTGGTCGAGGACCTGCTCGAGATCGCCCGGTTCGACTCGGGTGTCGAGCAGGCCGACCTGGAGCTGGTCGGGCTGGGCGCCTTCGTCGGGTCGGCGGTCGGCCGGTTGCGGATGCAGCAGTCGCTCGCCCCGGACAGTGTCGTGGTCCACCAGAACGGATCGGACGTCACGGTGTCCACCGACTCGCGCCGGATCGAGCGGATCCTGGCCAACCTGATCGTCAACGGGTTGCGGCACGGCAAGCCGCCGATCGAGGTCACGGTGTCCGGCCGGACCGTCGAGGTGGTTGACCACGGCAACGGTTACCCGGAGGAGCTGATTGCCGAGGGCCCGCGCCGGTTCCGGTCCGGGATGGCCGAGCGCGGCGTCGGCCACGGCCTCGGCCTGACCATCGCCGCCGGTCACGCCAAGGTCCTCGGCGCCGAGCTGACCTTCGGCACCGCCCCCGGCGGCGGCGCCCTGGCCCGCCTGGTCCTCCCGTCCGAACCTGAGACGCAGTCTTGACACAACTTCACAGCGAACGGCGCCACTTCCCCAAGGGGCGGGGAAGTGGCGCCGTTGCGTTGTTCTAGCGCGTGCCGTAGACGTTCAGCTCGGCGGCCGAGCCGAAGACCGCGCCGTTCAGCGAGCTCGTGCCGACGAACTTCACGTACCGGCCGGGCTTGGCGGTGAAGGCGAGCCGCTGGTTGGCCGTCGAGTTCGGGAACTCGCCGGTCGCGACCGGTGTGCCCCAGTTCTGGCCGTCGGCGCTGACGTAGAGCTCGTAGCCCTTGAACATCCCGTTCGTCCCGCTCTGCCGCGGCAGGTAGCCGAACCCGTCCACCTGGTACGTCGATCCGAGGTCGAGCGTGATGTGGTGCGGGAACCCGGCCGGCGGCGAGACCTGGGACCAGGCGGAATGCCAGAGCGTGCTGGGGTTTCCGTCCAGAGCCTCGGTCGCGGCGCCACCGGTGGCGACGTCCTCACTGCTCACGTCGGCCACCGTGATCCGGGACTGCGGCACGATCCCCGGCGGCAGCACGGTCGCCTCCGCGGTCGTGGTCGCCCGGCCACCTGTTGCCGTCAGCACGTACTTGCCTTCCGGCGTGCCGGCCGGGGGCGTGACGTCCCACTTCGTCGTCACACTGGCGCCCGGGGCGACAGTCGCGTGCGTGGCCGGAGTCGTCGCCGCGACGGTCCAGCCGTCCGGAGCGGTCAGGCCCAGCGTGATGTCATTGGCGGCCACCACGTCGTTGTTGGTGAACGTGGTGACGAGGGTGTTCGCCTCGCCGGACACCAGGCCGGTCACGCCGGTCAGCGCGATCGACGTGCAGTCGGCCGGCTCGGACGTCGTACCCAGGTCGGTGACGGCGAAGTCGTCCATGATGAAGTCGGCCTGGTCGCCACCACCGGACAGCTTGCGCAGGCCGACCCAGTAGTCGCCGCCGCAACCGGCCACGAACTCCTGGCTGAAGGTCGCCTTGGTCCGCTGCTCACCGATCGGGGTCGCCTTTACTTCCACCGGGTCCGGACGGTCCACACCCTGGACCCAGGCGTACTGCCCGGCGCGACCGCTCGCGTAGTCGAAGCTGACCTTGTACTTGTGACCGGGCTCGAAGTTCACCGTCCACGGCGTGGTGCGGTAGACGAGGCCTGCGTTCTCTTCGTGGGACTTGAGTGACCACTCGCCGTCGAGGACGTCGTCGACGAGCTTCCCGTTCCAGCCTGCCTGCGTGTACGGCGCGTGCTTCTTCGCGAGGCTCGTCCGCGGGTCGGTGACACCGCCGGAATCGCCCTTCACGAACGGGCCCCAGCCCTGATCGACGTTCTCGAAGTCGTCGACCAGGCCTGCCGCGGGACGCTTGGTCTCCACCACGCGGACGTCGTCGACCCGGACCTTGGCGGCGCCGGCCGCTGCTCCGATCGTCAGTTGAGCGCTGGTGCCCTTGGCGGTGAACACCACCCGGACGCGCTGGTAGTACGCGTCGTGCTTGTCGTCCGAGGCAACCATGTTCTGGGCGGTCGAGCGGGTGATGGTGTTCTTGACGCCGTCGACCGTGAGGGTGGTCGGCCGGGACTTGCCGGGCTCGACCTCGATCCAGGCGGAGGCGCTGTAGGTGCGGCCGGGGGTGAGGCCGGTGATGCGCTGCCGCAACGACGAGGACTTGGCGCCGAGACTCGCGACGTGCTGGCCGCTTGGCAGCCGGTCGATCGTCGCGCCGCCGGTGGCGTCCCAGGCCTGCAGGTTGCCTGCGTTGAAGCCCGGGTCCATCAGGTGCGAGCCTTCACCCCAGTTCGCCGGAGTCGGCGTCGGCGCGGCGTCCGGGTAGAGGACGTAGGGCTGGCCGGCGGTGGCGTCGAGGGTGACGGTGCCGTTGCGGACCGGGGCGGTCGTGACCTTGACCCGGCCGGTGTCGGTCAGCTTGTACACCGACAACTTCGAGACGCCGTTGAACGCTGCCGGGAGCTGCCAGGTCGTGCGGCCGCCGGCCGGGTTGTAGTGGTACAGCTTCTTGTTGCCGTCCCACGGCAGCAGGTACTTGTCGCCGTCGAGCACCTTCGCGGTTCCGGCGTACACGGTCCGCTTGCCGTTCTCGACCGTGCCGCGGACGCCGCCGGTGAAGGCGATGCCGTCGGCGTTCCAGTCGGTGATCTGCTGCTGCTGGAGGTACTTGGCCGGCAGGTTCTTCTGCCAGATGTTAGCGTAGAACGCGTTCCAGTCGGTCTCGCCGGTCCAGCCCTCGAACTCGACCAGGCTGGTCTGGCCGAGGATCGGGTCGTTGTTCCAGACGTCCTTCTCGTGGTTGCGGACGAACCGGATGATCTTCGAGTTCAGGCCCTTGT
>NZ_JBSFBL010000098.1:0-17192 GCF_053592935.1 Kribbella sp. NPDC002412 | reverse complement strand
GTCTCTTGTGTGGGCCAGGGCTTCATAGCTGCTTTCCCGGTGTGCTGATTGCATGCACCCGGCGACGCCCTGACGCGGCGCCGGCATGTCGACCTGCTGCGCGTGAACTCCGCGTGCTGTTGACCTTCGGCGCACCAACTCGGTCCCGTCCACCCAGTCCTCGCCCGAAGGAACAGTCCCGTGCGTCGTCTCATCCTGATCGCCCTGCTCGGTTCCCTTGCCCAGCTCGTCGACGGCACACTCGGCATGGCGTACGGCGTCACCGCCACCACGGCCCTGCTGATCACCGGCATCACGCCGGCCGTCGCGTCCGCGTCCGTCCACCTCGCCGAAGTCGGCACCACGCTGGCGTCCGGTGTGTCGCACTGGCGGTTCGGCAACGTCGACTGGCGCGTGGTCGCGCTGATCGGTGTGCCCGGTGGTGTCGGCGCGTTCGCCGGCGCGACCTTCCTGTCCAGCCTGTCGACCGAGTCGGCCGCGCTGTGGGTCGCCGCGCTGCTGCTCCTGCTCGGCGTCTACATCCTGGTCCGGTTCGCCACCGGCAAGGTGCGGGCCGTGCTCGAGGGCCGGCCTGCCGGTAAGTTCCTTGGCCCGCTGGGCCTGGCGGCCGGGTTCATCGACGCCACCGGTGGTGGCGGCTGGGGGCCGGTCGCGACCTCGACGCTGCTGAGCAGCGGCAAGCTGGAGCCGCGTCGGACGGTCGGCTCGGTGAGCGCGGCCGAGTTCATCGTCTCGGTCGCCGCCAGCGGCGGCTTCCTGGTCGGGCTCGGCAAGGAGAACCTGCCGCTCGGCATCGTCGCCGCGCTGCTGATCGGCGGTGTCCTCGCCGCGCCGCTGGCCGCCTGGCTGGTCTCCCGGCTGGCGACTCGCTGGCTCGGTGTCGGCGTCGCCCTGGTGCTGGTCCTGACCAACGCCCGCACGCTGCTCAAGGGCATCGGCGTCGCCGAGAACACCCGCTATTTCGTGTACGGCGTCCTGGTCGTCGGCTGGGCCGCAGTCGTCGCCTACAGCGTCCTCACCACCGGCCGCCGCGCCGACGTCCGCGCCGAGCGCGAGCGCGAGCGTGAGCGTGAGCGTGAGCGCGAACTCGAAACCGTCTGACCCAGCCGGTCACCCCACACTTCCGCCTGCGGCCGCTCGAGCGGCCGCCTGCACCACCGAAGGTGTTCACGCATGTCCAGAATTCGTCCTGCCCGTTTGCTCGCCGCGTCCGCCGCGGTCCTGGCCCTGGTCGCCGCCGCGGCCGGATGCTCTCGTGCGGAGGGCAACGACGCTCCCGCCGCCGCCACGGACAAGGGTCCGGCCACCGAGCTGCGGCTCGGCTACTTCCCGAACGTCACCCACGCCGCCGCGCTGGTCGGCCTGGACAAGGGCCTGTTCACCAAGGAGCTCGGCAACACCAAGCTGGTGCCGACCAAGTTCAACGCCGGCCCCGAAGCGGTCGGCGCGCTGCTAGGCGGCTCCCTGGACGCGTCCTTCATCGGCTCCGGCCCGGCGATCAACGCCTACGCGAAGTCCAACGGCGAAGCGGTCCGGCTGATCGCCGGTACCACCTCCGGCGGCGCCCAGCTGGTCGTGAAGCCGACGATCACCAAGGCCGAGGACCTGGTCGGCAAGACCGTCGTCACGCCGCAGCTCGGCAACACCCAGGACGTGTCGCTGAAGAAGTGGCTGGCCGAGAAGAACCTGACCGGCAAGGTCAAGGTCACCAATTTGGAGAACGCGCAGACGCTGGACGCGTTCAAGAAGGGTGACGTGGACGCGGCCTGGCTGCCCGAGCCCTGGTCGTCCCGCCTGGTGCTGGACGCCGGCGCCAAGGTGTTGCTGGACGAGAAGACCCTGTGGCCGGACGGCAGGTTCCCGACCACCGTGCTGATCGTGCGGACCCAGTTCCTGCAGGAGCACCCGGAGAGCGTGAGGGCGCTGCTGACCGGCCTGGTCGCGGCGATCGACTTCTCCACCGGCGACCAGGCGGCCGCGAAGACCGTGGTGAACGCGCAGCTCAAGGAGCTCACCGGCAAGGCGCTGAAGCCGGCCGTCATCGACCGCGCGTTCGCCAACATCGAGATCACCGCGGACCCGATCGCGTCGACCTTCCCGCAGCTGGCCAAGGACCAGGTCACCGCGGGCATCGCCAAGGAGGCCCCGGCCGTCGCCGGATTCGCCGACCTCGGCCCGCTGAACGACGTACTCACCAAGGCAGGCAAGCCGGCCGTCGACGCGGCCGGCCTGGACACCAAGTAGCCGAGTAGCCGGGAGGCTGACCATGACCGCGACGATCGAGGTCGATCAGACCCAGACCGATCCAGGGGTGCGACCAGTGCGGTTCCACCAGGTCGGCAAGGCGTTCGGGCACGGCCGCGGCGCGGTCGTCGCCCTGGAGGGTGTCGACCTCGACGTCGCGGCCGGTGAGTTCGTCTGCCTGCTCGGCGCGTCCGGGTGCGGCAAGACGACGCTGCTGAACCTGGTGGCCGGTCTCGACCAGCCGACCACGGGGCGGATCGAGCTGAACTCGTCGCGGCCGGCGGTCGTCTTCCAGGAGCCCGCACTGATGCCGTGGCTCACGGCGGCCGGGAATGTCGAGCTGCCGCTGCGGATGGCCGGCGTACCGAAAGCTGTGCGTCGTGCGAAGGCTGCCGAGCTGCTGGAGCTCGTCCGGCTGGCAGGACTCGGTGACAAGCGGCCGCATGAGCTGTCCGGCGGTATGCGGCAGCGGGTCGCGTTGGCACGGGCGCTCGCGTCCACTGACGACAGCACGGGGACAGCTGAAGGCAAGCCGTCGCTGCTGCTGATGGACGAGCCGTTCTCCGCGCTGGATGCGATCACCCGCGACGTGCTGCAAGGCGAGTTGCTGCGGATCTGGCGTGCGACGGGTACGGCGATCCTGTTCGTCACGCATGACGTACGCGAGGCCGTGCGGCTCGGGCAGCGCGTCGTACTGCTGTCGTCCCGGCCTGGTCGAGTCGTACGGCAGTGGGATGTCGACGGTCTGACCGGCGCGGACGAGGCCGGGGCCGTGGACGAGATCAACGGCGCGCTGCGGAAGGTGATCAGCAGTCATGCCGCAGCCTGATGTCCACGAGGATCTGCACGCCGTCGAGGCCGGTCTCGACGCGCTCGACACACCCGTCAACCCCAGCGAGGGTTCGCTGGCTCGGCGGATCGCCGGACGGGTGCTGCCGCCGATTGCCGCGATCGCTCTGCTCGTTGCGGTGTGGCAGGCGCTTTGGGCGGCCGCGTTCTGGCCCGAGTTCAAGCTGCCCGCGCCGATCGACGTGTGGGGCCAGATCTGGCAGTTGGTGACGACCGGCGAGATCCTCGAGCTGTTCTGGGTCTCGGTGCACCGCGCCGTCATCGGCTTCGCGATCTCACTGCTGATCGCTGTCCCGCTCGGCTTGGCGATCGCGAACATCACCGTCGTACGGCGGGGGATCGGGCCGCTGGTGTCCGGGCTGCAGAGCCTGCCGTCGGTGGCCTGGGTGCCGGCCGCGATCCTGTGGTTCGGGCTGAACGACCGGGCCATCTACTGGGTCGTGCTGCTCGGCGCCGTGCCGTCGATCGCGAACGGGTTGGTGTCCGGTCTGGACCAGGTGCCGCCGATCCTGCCGCGGGTCGGCAAGGCGCTCGGCGCCGGACGGCTCGGCGGGATCCGGTACATCCTGCTGCCGGCCGCGCTGCCCGGGTTCCTGGGCGGACTCAAGCAGGGCTGGGCGTTCTCCTGGCGGTCGCTGATGGCCGCCGAGCTGATCGCGACCTCGCCGGAGCTCGGTGAGGGGCTCGGCCAGTTCCTGCACAACGGCATGTCGCTGTCGGACATCTCGATGGTGTTCGCCGGCATCCTGCTGATCTTCGTCGTCGGCGTGGGCATCGAGCTGCTGGTGTTCCGGCCGTTGGAGAACTCCGTCCTGCGGGCGCGTGGCCTGACCGTCACCGCCCGCTGACGACGGGCTGACCTCGACCGGCACGGGTCACGGCTTGGCCACTGGCGGCCCCGGAGGTGCGGCGCGTTCGGTGTCGCTCCGTACTGTTGGAGCGTGGTTCGATTTCTGCCGTTCCTGATCAGCCTGGCGCTCAGCGTGTACGCGCTGTTCTCCTGCATCCAGACGCCCGACGAGGACGTGCCGCACCTGCCCAAGCTGGTGTGGATCGTCCTGATCGTGTTCGTCCCGTTCGTCGGGCCGATCGTGTGGCTGCTGATGCTGCGCTACCAGCTCGGTCGTCGTGATCGGGCCGCGCGGCAGCCGAAGCCGCCCACCCGACCGGTCGCGCCGGACGACGATCCGGACTTCCTCAAGTCGCTGGACCGCTTCCGCGACCCGCGCACGACCGTGAAGCCACCCGAACCACCCAAGGACCCCGAGCCCGAGGCCGCGGCCGAGCCGGACGAGAAGCCCGAGCCCAAGAAGCCCCAGCCGAAGAAGCCCAAGAAACCTCAGGACGAGAACACAGCGCCTGAGCCCGACGACGGCAAGGCCTGAACTTTCGCGCAGGCCCTACCGGTTCCGTCTGGGTTGTCAGTGCTGAGGCAGCGACTCCGTCACGCCGACTTGCGGTGCTCGGGCAGGAGGGTGTTGTCGCGCTCGGACTCCGTGGTGCCGCCCCAGACGCCGTACGGTTCACCGACCGACAAGGCGTGCTGACGGCACTCGGGCTGGACCGGGCAGGTCCCGCAGAGCGACTTCGCCACCATCTCGCGGGCCCTCTTGCGAACGCCACGCTCCGATTCGGGCGAGAAGAACAACTCCGGGTTGACGTCGCGGCACGCGGCTTGCGACTGCCAGTCCCACAGATCCATGAGCGGGCGGGGCAGGCGAGGCATCCCTCTCGACATGGCAACCTCCTTGACTCACCGTGAGCGCGGACGGGCGCTCGGTGAAAACTATGCTCAACTCACACCGAGTTCAACCCTTGTTGTCTCGAACTTCGGTCCATTTGTTATCGGCAGGTGGCGTCGCAGCCCGTAATCAGGCCCCGTTCACGCGGTGAGCGTGTTCACGTCATCACCTGGTGTGACATGAGTCACTCAGTTGCTTCAGGCCAGCAGAGCGCCGAGTACGGCGGCCGCCAGACCCACGCCGAGGTTGAGCACGACGTTCAGCAACGCCTTCCCGCGATGTCCGGAACCGGCCAGCGCGGTCGTCTCGGCGGCGAACGTGCTGTACGTCGTGAACGCCCCGCAGAACCCGACTCCGACCAGCAGCGTGGTCGTCCGGTCGGTCACTCCGGTCAGCAGCCCGAGCACGAAGCTGCCGAGGATGTTGACGGCGAAGGTTCCCCAAGGCAGCGGTGTGGTCGTCTTGCTGCCGAGGAGCAACCGCCCCACCATGTGCTTGTCCACCAGGAACCGCAACGGCGCTCCGACGGCCGCGCCGAGGGCAACGAGCAGGATGTTCATCGCGGCCGCCCGAGCCACTCGCCCAGGGTTGCCGCCAGCAACGCCGCCGCGAGCGTCCCGAAGAAGTAGACCAGGGCAACGACCGCATGCTCGGGCAGCAGCTTCTCGGTGTCCACCGCGAACGTCGAGAACGTCGTGAAGCCGCCGAGGATCCCGGTGCCGAGGAACGGCCGGAGCAGCGGGTGCGATCGCGGTGTCAACCGCGCCAGCAGGATGCCGATCGCGAAACAGCCCAGCACGTTCGTCGCGAACGTTGCCCAGGGAAACTCGCCGGAACCGTGCGGAAACGCCTCAGCGAGCCCGTAGCGGGCCAGCGAGCCGATGATCCCGCCGATCGCTACGACGCCCAGGACGCGAGGCAATCCACTGTCAGACATCGTCCGCTGGATCGTAGCGGTAGTACTCGTGGGTGCCGTGCGCCGTCTCCGTCTCGCCGGTCAGCGCCCGGATCACCATCGCGTGCGTGACGGCGAGCACCGGTCCGTCGGTGATCGCGGCCAGCCGGCCGAGCGCGGCCCGGGCCCGTTCGCGGATCTGGGACAGCGGCTCCCAGCGCCGCTGGATCCCGTCCGGCCACTCCCCGCCGTACGTGTCGAGCTCGGCCTGTGCGGCCCGTACGTCGGCCACCCCGCGCCACAGCCCGGTGTGGTCCGGCAGCCAGTCCCGCAGGTCGTAGTCGACCCGGACGCCGAGCGCCAGCCGGTGCCCGATGATCGCCGCGCTGTGCAGAGCGCGGGTGTACGGCGAGCTGACCAGGCACGTCGCTCCGATCCCGCTGAGCAGGTCCGCGAGCTCCTGTGCCTGCTTGGCGCCGACTGCGGTGAGCGGCGCGGTGTCGGCGGCCGGCCCGGGCAGTCCGCGGGCGTCGACCGGTCCGTAGTCCGGCTCTCCGTGCCTGACCAGGTAGATCTGCGTCACGGGCATGTTCTACCTGAGATGGCGAGCGCCTGCCCATCCCCGGGCGTGGCTGCCCGGGAGCGGATCGGCGATCGAAGTGGGCGGACGTACCTGATGCAGCTCGTCGAAGAGGCTGGACCTGGGCTGCTGCTCGATCCAGCGCACCTCGGTCGCCCCCTGGTGGCCGTGCACCGCGAGCACGGAGTCGATGTCCGGCCAGACCGCCGTCGCCGGGTTGCTGCCGCACCAGCGCAACGCCACCGACCCGTCGCTGAACACGCACCCCTCAGCCACCACGCCGGTCCCGGACACACCACTCGGATCCCGATGACGAACCAACTCGAAGGTCCGCGGCCTCACCACGTGATGCACTCCTCGCTGTCTCGACCGGTCTTGCAGCCCTCAACGACGGCGACCCGTCCATGGTTACTCGCGCGGGGCTGCTATCGTCGTACTCGTGAAGCGCAGCTATTGGCGATTTTTTGAGTGGCCGGCCCTGGTGCCGGGCGACTCAGCCGCCTGCTGACGCCCCACCGAAGACACCAGAGCCGGCCCGAAGGCAAGGACATGAGTCCTTGCCTTTTCTCGTTCCCGCCGGCGCTGCTCAGGATCCTCCTGGCGAGGCCGGCCAGACCTAAGGACCCCAGCAGATGAACACCCTCCCGCAGCGAACCAGCCAGGCGGCCGTCGTCGACAGACGGATCGAGAAGACCGTCCCGTTGATCACCCCGCTCGCGCTGCACGACGAGCTGCCCCTGAGCGACGCCCTGGCCCAGCGCGTGGTCGACGGTCGCCAGGCCGTGAGCGACGTGCTGAACGGCGTGGACGACCGCCTGCTCGTTGTCGTCGGCCCGTGCTCGGTGCACGACGCCAAGGCAGCCCTGGAGTACGCCGGACGCCTTCAGCCGGTCGCCGAGCGGCTGTCCGACGGCCTGCTCGTCGTGATGCGCGTGTACTTCGAGAAGCCGCGCTCCACCCTGGGCTGGAAGGGCCTGATCAACGACCCGGGCCTGGACGGCTCCGGTGACGTGAACCGCGGCCTGCGCACCGCCCGTCAGCTGCTGCTGCAGGTGCTCGAGCTCGGCCTCCCGGTCGGCTGCGAGTTCCTCGACCCGATCACCCCGCAGTACATCGCCGACACCGTCGGGTGGGGCGCGATCGGTGCGCGCACGGTCGAGAGCCAGGTGCACCGGCAGCTGTCGTCCGGCCTGTCGATGCCGATCGGCATGAAGAACCGCCCGGACGGCAGCATCGGTACGGCGGTCGACGCGATCAAGGCCGCCGCCGTGCCGCACGTCTTCACCGGTATCGACCACGACGGCGCGCCGGCGATCCTGCACACCCGCGGCAACCCGGACTGTCACCTGGTGCTGCGCGGCTCCGACAGCGGCCCGAACTACGACGCGGACTCCGTGGCCGGCGCGATGGAGCTGCTGCGCAAGGCCGGGCTGCAGGAGCGCGCGGTCATCGACGCGAGCCACGGCAACAGCCGCAAGGACCACCGTCGCCAGCCGGAGGTCGCGGTGGAGATCGGCCGACAGGTGGCGGCCGGAAACAACGCGATCACCGGCGTGATGCTGGAGTCCTTCCTGGTCGAGGGCCGGCAGGAGCTGGACCCGACCCAGGAGCTCACCTACGGCCAGTCGATCACCGACGCCTGCCTGGGCTGGGACACCACCGAGTCGGTGCTGGAAGGCCTGCGAGCCGCTGCGCTGGAGCGCCGTACCGCGAGGAGTGACGGCTAAGTGCCCCGCGTCGGGTGTCCCTTGGCGCTTGCGGCGCCCAGGCACGCACCTGAACACCGCAATCACTCAAGCGACATCCGACGCGGGACACTAGGCTCTCGGCATGGCTTCCGGACGGGATCGGTCGCTGCCGACCAGCAAGGACGTCGCCGCGCTCGCGGGTGTTTCGCAGAGCACGGTCTCGTACGTCCTCAGCGGCAAGCGGCCGATCTCGCCCGAGACCCGGCAGCGGGTCGAGGCGGCGATCGCGGAGCTGACCTACCAGCCCAACGCGGGCGCTCGGGCGCTGCGTGGACGCCGTACGAACGTCATCGCCTTGGTGGTCCGGCTGTCGGGGCACACCGACGTGCCGGACACCCTGCCGTACGTCGACACTGTCGTCGAGGAAGCCCGGAAGCGGGACTTCGACGTCATCCTCGTGACCTCCGGCGATGGTCCCGAGGAGCTGACCCGGCTGGCCCGCCGGTCGATCTGCGACGCCATCGTGCTGATGGACATCCGGCGCAAGGACGACCGGGTCGCGACGGTCGCGAACCTCGGGGTTCCCGTCGTGCTGATCGGGACCACGGACGACAACCACGGGCTCGACTCGGTCGACTACGACGCGCGTCGCGCCGGTGAGTCGATGGTGGCGGAGCTCGTCGCCACCGGGCATCGCCATGCGGTGCTGATCGGGGAGAGGCCGCAGAAGCAGCGCGAGTTCTTCTTCGCCGGCGAGTTCCATCGGGGAGTGACTCGCGCGGCCAAGGCGGCGCGGCTCGACCTGCTGGAGCTGCATCGATCAGGCCCGGGATGGGGTGGCGTCAGCGATCTGGCCGATGAGCTGTTCAGCGGTGACCGGCTGGGCATCATCGCCCGGACCCCGAACGTGATCGGCTGGGTCCTGCAACTCGCGGCCCTCCGGCAGCTCGTGCCCGGCCGGGACTTCTCGCTCGTCGGCCAGTGCACCGACGACACCGCGGTCAGCTACAGCACGCCGGTCAGCAACGTGTCGACCGAGCCGCGAGCCGTGTCCAGGCTCGCGATGTCGATCCTGTTCGACCAGCTGGACGGGGTACTCGCGGCCGGCGGCAAGCACCACGTGGTCGAGCCGCAGGCCCTCACCCGCCGGGCGAGCACCGCCGACTTCTCCTGATCGCATCCCGACCGGCTGTGTTACGGTCGATGTCGATACGTATCGACAGGAGGCGACGTGAGGCGAGCGTTCGAGTTCGGCGGTGGCCGCGTGCTGCTCGGTCCGGATGGTGGGCCGGTCGCGTTCGAGCACCCGGCGGACGCCGACCGGGTCTACCTGCTCGACGAGACGCGAGAGACGTGGCACGGCCCCGACCACTTCTGGGGCACCGGCTTCGTGATCACGCCGCAGGGATCCGGCCGCTGGCAGACGGCGGCCGGCGTCGACTGGACCGCCGATGGCGTCACCGTTCAGCACGCACCACGCCCGGATCTCGAACTGACCGTCGTACGACGAGTGGCCGGCGACCGCTTCACCGAGTCGTACACCTGGACCAACGTCGGTGATCAGGCGATGGACCTCACCGGGTTGGCGATCAACGTGCCGATCCGCGACGTGTACGACGGCGCCGCGTCAGCGCTCGCGCAGAGCTGTCACGCGCACGTCTTCACCGGGGGAGCGTGGTCGTGGCTCCTGGCCGAGCCGATGTCGGCAACGCCGCCGCTGCTCGGCGTGATCGTCCGCGAGGGCGGTCTGTGGGCGTACTCGATCGAGTCCCGGAACCGGAACACCTCGTCGGACGTGCGTGGTCACATCGTGGTCCACCCGACCGACCACGCCCGGAACGCCGACGCGTTCGGCGGCCAGCCGATCCTCGCGCTGGCGCCGGGCGACAGCTACACGCTCGCCTGGGAGATCGGATGGTTCGGCAGTCGCGAGGCGTTCATCAGCGCGACCGATGCGCCTGCCGTGCTGCCGGAGTTGACCGCGTCGGTCGGCAGCGCCGTACCGGTGGAGCTCGCCGACGGGACGAAGTTGCTGTCCGAGCCGAGCGCCGAAATCCATGGCGTGCGGCATCTCGAGTTTGAACGGGACGGGCGGCGGAGCCGGACAGCGGTGGCGTTGCTGGCGCCGGTTCGTGAGCTGGTCGAGGCTCGGGTCAAGCGGATCCTTGCCGAGCATCGGCCGGTCGAACGGCCTGAGCCCGAGCGCTTTGCGTTTCTTCCGGTGGACACCCGCACCCGGCTGCGGCAGACCGAGAACGCGTGGCCGGACTGGACCGACGGCGCCGAGCGCGTCGGCATGGCCGTGCTCCTGCAGCAAGCCCGGATGCGGGGCTGGGGTGACGAGGCGGCGATCGACGAGGCATTGCTCGGGTACGCGCGGCTCGTTCGTGAGCGCTTCATCCAGCCCGACGGGTCGATCCGCCGGAGCAGCAAGCCGGGAGTCGAGCGGCTGCGGCTCTACAACACCCCGTGGGTAGCGCACTTCTTCGCGGACCAGTTCGCGCTCTTCGGCGACGCCGCCGATCTCGACCTGGCCGCGTCGTTGCTGGAGTCGAGCTATGCCTTGGGCACGGCCGATCACCTCTCGATCGGGCATCCGGAGGCGGTCGTCGCGGTCGCGACGGCTCTGGAGCAGGCGGGCGACGCGGCGCGCGCGAACGCCTTGCGTGCGGCCCTGCTCGACCACGCGCACCGCTTCGTTGCTCTGGGCACTGACCTGCCGGCTCACGAGGTCAAGTACGAGCAGTCGATGGTCGCGCCGTTGGTCAGCCTGCTGGCGATTTCGTACGACCTGCAGCCCGACGACCGTGCCCTCGCCGCGCTGCGGACGGCGGCCGGCTGGCTGCGGGCCTTCGGCGGTCCGCAGCCGCACGTCCGGCTCCGCGACGTCGGCATCCGGCACTGGGACGGGTACTGGTTCGGTATCGACCGGCAGTGGGGCGACACCTTCCCGCACTACTGGAGTGTGCTCACCGCGATCGCGTTGCGGCAGCTTCCCGCCGTACTGAAGACCGCGGAGAACCAGCGCGCGGCGGATCGGATCTTCGCCGCCAACCTGGTCGACTTCACCACTGAGGGTGACGCGACCTGCGCGTTCCTGATGCCCAGTTGCGTCGACGGCCGCCCGGCGCACCGCCCCGACCCGCTCGCCAACGACCAGGACTGGGCGCTGGCGCTGCTGCTGAGGTCGGACGGTTGTTCATCTGCTGTCAGTTCGGCGGCTACAGGGCCGTCCTAGTGTCCCGGGCATGACTGAGATTTCTCGGCGCTTGGTGCTCGGGTCGGCGGCCGGGGGAGTGGCGGCTTCGCTGCTTCCTCCGTCGCTGCACGCGGCGATGGCGCAACCGGTGAGGCGTGGTGGTCTGCGGGCGGTCGAGCACGTGATCGTGCTGATGCAGGAGAACCGTTCGTTCGACCACTACTACGGGACGCTGCGCGGCGTCCGCGGGTACGGCGACCGGCAGCCGCTGCGGCTGCGGAACGGCAAGACGGTGTTCCACCAGCCGAGGACCGGCGGTGGCGAGGTGCTGCCGTTCTCGATCCGGAAGGCCGCCGCGGACGCGGGCCGCGCGCCGGACGACATCCAGTACCTCGGCGACCTGCCGCACGGGTTCAACGACGCCACCCAGGCCTGGGGCAACGGCTGGAACGACGACTGGGTCCAGGCCAAGACGGCCGCCACGATGACCCACTACGAGCGCCGCGACATCCCGCTGCAGTACGAGCTCGCCGAGACGTTCACGATCTGCGACGCCTACCACTGCTCCGTCAACGGCTCCACCAACCCGAACCGCAACTACCTCGTGTCCGGCACCACGGGCTACGAGCCCGATACGACGCAGCGCGCGGTGACGAACGCGGCGTACTCCTACGACCACAAGGGCTACGACTGGACGTCGTACCCGGAGCGGCTCGAGCAGGCCGGGGTCTCGTGGCAGATCTACCAGGAGTGGGACAACTTCACCGACAACGCGGTCGAGTACTTCAAGACCTTCAAGGAGCTCGGGCACCGGATCCTGGCGTCGGTGCCGGGTGGTTACCGGACCACCGAGGAGTTCTACGACAAGCTGTTCGCGAAGACGCCGACCGAGCGGATCGAGGCGCTGAAGCAGCTCGAGGCGGCGGTCGCCAAGCAGCCCTCCGCGGACCAGAAGCTCTTCTACCAGGCCATGTACCGGTCCGAGCCGGAGTCGTTGGTCCCGCGGCTGCGCGCCGACATCAAAGCCGGCAAGCTTCCGCAGGTCAGTTGGCTGGTGCCGTCCGCGGTCGACTCCGAGCACCCCGGCGCGTCCACGCCGGTCGGCAGCGCGAACCTGGTCTACGACCTGCTCGACGCGATCGCCTCGGACCCGGAGACCTGGTCCAAGACCGTGCTGCTGATCAACTTCGACGAGAACGATGGGTACTTCGACCACGTCCCGCCGCCGGTCGCGCCGCGGCCCGCGTCGGGCAACGGCGACGACTGGTACAACGGCCGCCCGATCGGCCTCGGCCCGCGGGTCCCGATGACCGTCATCTCGCCGTGGTCGGTCGGCGGGCACGTCAACTCGCAGGTGTTCGACCACACCTCGGTGATCCGGTTCCTCGAGCGCTGGACCGGTGTCCGGGAACCCAACATCAGCAGCTGGCGGCGGACCGCCTGCGGCGACCTCACGTCGGCGTTCGACTTCGGCCGCGGTTACCGGCAGCCGTCGGTGGACACGCCCGGCCCGGTGCCGGCTCCGATCGCCCGCTGGCGGCCGACCCCGCCGGCCGACCAGGCCGTGCCGCTGCAGGAGCCGGGACACCGGCCGGCCCGTGCACTGCCTTACCGGCCGTCCGTCTCCGGCTTCGTTGCCGATGGCAAGCTGACGTTGACCCTCGGCAACAAGGGTGCCGAGTCCGCGCACTTCGCGATCTACTCGTACGGCGGTGAGCTACCGGCTCCCCAGCACGTCGATGTACGGCGGGACCGCGTCGAGTCGATCGCGGTCGACGGCCCGTACGAGTTCGCCGTACAGGGTCCGAACCGGTTCTGGGCCGAGCTGGCCGGGACTGCGGACGGCGCCGCGGCGGGTCTCGACGTACGCGCGAAGCAGGACGGCAAGTCGCTGGAGCTGTTGCTGGTGAACACGTCGCGGAAGCCGCTGACGTTGAAGGTGAACGCGCGCGGCTACGGCAGCAAGACCGTCACCGTTGAGCTGCGCGGCAAGCAGACCCGCGAGCTGGACTGGCCGACCGACCACGGTTGGTACGACGTCGAGGTCACGACGGCCGAGGACACGTCGTACCGGCGCCGCCTGACCGGCCACCTGGAGACAGGCAACCCGAGCATCACCGGCTGAGGCAGCCGCACGACCTAGCGGGCGATCGCCGCTGTACGAGCCTTGGTGATGGTGATCAGGTCGGTGGGTGACAGGCCGATGTCGAGGCCGCGGCGGCCGCCGGACACGTAGACCTTGGCGTGGTCGGTGGCCGTCGCGTCGATGACGGTGGGGAGGGCGCGCTTCTGACCGATCGGGCTGATGCCGCCGACGACGTACCCGGTGGTGCGTTCGGCGGCGGCAGGGTCGGCCATCACCGCCTTCTTCCCGCCGGCGGCGGCCGCGATCGCCTTCAGGTCGAGCTGCTTGTCGACCGGTACGACGCCGACGGTCAGCTTCCCGTCCACCTCGACGAGCAGCGTCTTGAACACCTGCTCCGGCGCGAGCCCGAGCGCCTCGGCCGCCTCCAGCCCGAACGACTTCGCCGCCGGGTCGTGGTCGTAGGTGTGCGCGGTGAACTCGACCTTCGCCTTCGTCAGAGCCACCGTAACCGGCGTGCCCTGACTCTGCTTGCTCTTAGCCACCCGCCGAGCTTAGGCCCTGCGGCACCAGCCGGACGCAGCAGTTGCCGGGGGACGGCTCGAGGCGGGCTTCGTACGGGATGTCGAGGGTGCTGACGAGGCCGGCGAGGAGGTGCAGGTTCATCCCGCAGACCAGGTGTGGCTGGTCCTTCGCGATCCGCTGGAACGGGCAGTTGGCGAGCGCGATGCCGTCCTTGTCCGGTCGTGGCTCGAAGCCGTGCGCCTTGAGGATCTGGTCCACCGAGCCCGCGCCCGCGGTCCGGCCGAGCGACTCGCCGTACTCGCGGGCCCGGCGGTTCACGGCCTCGCGGGGGGAGCCGCCGGACGCCTCCGCGTCCTCGACGGCGGCGGCGAGCAGGCGGCCGGCGACGGCGTACTGACGCTCGGGCAGGGTGAGGTCGATCTCACGGTCGGAGCGGTGGTACAGCTTCGCCGGACGGCCCGCACCGGGGCCGGAGCGCCCGCTGCGGCGCTCGAAGCAGGTGGCGAGCAGGCCTTCCTCGGTCAGTTTGTCCAGGTGGAACGCCACGGTCGTCCGGGGAATGCCGAGCGCGGCCGCCGCCTCGTCGCGTCCGACGGGCTCCGGCTGGGCGACGACGTACTCGTAGAGCCGGCGCCGGGTCGGTTCCTCGAGTGCGGCGACGGCCTGAACTTGCGCGTCCCAGGACGAGTCCACGACCTGATTCTATCGACAACATCGGTTGGTAGAACAGTATGATGGCAGTTCGTTGAGTTCTCAGGGAGTGTGTTGATGGCGATTTCGGCCGATCTCGAGTCCGTCCCTCTGCACATCGTCGCCGGTCGCGCGGAGATCGATCTGCCCGCCGCCCAGCGTGCGGTCGCCGATCTGCTGGCTGCGCTCGGGCGGGATCCGCACAGCGCGCACCTGGCGGACACCCCACGCCGGGTGGCGCACGCGTATGCGGAGATGCTCACCCCGCGCGAGTTCGAGCTCACCACGTTCCCGAACGACGAGGGGTACGACGAGCTCGTGCTGGCCAAGGACATCCCGGTGCAGTCGCTGTGCGAGCACCACCTGCTGCCGTTCACCGGCGTCGCGCATGTGGGCTACCTGCCGGGCGAGCGGATCCTCGGGCTGTCCAAGCTGGCGCGCGTGGTGGAACTGTTCGCGCGCGACTTCCAGGTGCAGGAGCGGCTGACCAAGCAGGTCGCCGACTGGCTGCAGGACCACCTGGCGCCGAAGGGCGTCGGCGTGGTGATCGAGGCCGAGCACCAGTGCATGTCGCTGCGCGGTGTCCGTGCCGCCGGCTCCCGCACCGTGACGTCGTCACTGCACGGCATCCTGCGCGAGAACCTGAGCTCCCGTCAGGAGTTCTTCGCCCTGACCGGCCTGACGCCCTAATCCGTCAGGCCGAGGCCACCGCCGATGCGTGGTGGGTGTGGCGTCCGGTGGCGAGGATGTGGGCGACCTCGCCGGGAAGCAGGTCGGTGCCGGGGACCGGCTCCATCTCGGACACGTCCAGCCAGCGGACGACGGTCGCGCCGCAGTGGCCGTGGACGGCGAGGATGGAGTCGAGATCCGGCCAGACCGCCGTGGACGGGTTGGCGCCGTGCCAGCGCAGCGCGACCGAGCCGTCGGTGAAGACGCACCCTTCCGCAACGACGCCGGTCCCGGAGACTCCGCTGATGTCTGTGTAGCGCACGAGTTCGAAAGTCTGCGGTTTCACCGGCGGACCTCGCCGGGACGACCTGGTTGATGGGAACTTCGTTGGCCTGAGGGTGCTGCCATGGTCCTTTCCCCGTGGTCGGCGTGGGTGGGCGCTCGCCACAAACCGGGGACAATACCGACTGTCAGCGGGGAAGGACGGTCTGTAGCGACTCTTCTTCTGCAAATCAAGCTAGATCCATTCCGGGCAACACGCCAGACCCTTTCCAGCGTGTCTCGGCGTTCGGTCGGCGCCGAGCGTGCGAAACCCCTGCAACTCCTGACAAATCGGTGGGTTCGGGAACGCTCGGCGTGATCGAATACGGACGTGTTTCTGACCCTTGCCACCGACCTCGCCGGCGCCGGCGCACCGGCCAGCGACTTCGGGTTCCTGCTGCACAAGAATCCGGCCCGGCCGCAGGGTGTCGAGATCACCGGTGGCACCGCGCAGGTGTTCTACCCGGAAGCGTCGAACGATCGTTGTACGGCGGCGGTGCTGCTCGAGATCGACCCGATCGCGCTGGTGCGGTCCCGGCGTGGGAAGGCCGCGGAAGGGTTCACGCTCGGGCAGTACGTGAACGATCGCCCGTACGCCGCGTCCAGCCTGCTCGCGGTCGCGCTCGGCAAGCTGTTCCGGACCGCGATGAACGGCCGCTGTGATGCCAGGCCGGAGCTGGCCGCACGCCCGATTCCGCTGGAGATTCACATCCCCGCGCTTCCGTGCAGCGGTGGTGCGGAGCTGGCCGAGCAGCTGTTCGCTCCGCTCGGCTGGAACGTCGACGCTCGGCCGGTGCCGCTCGACCCGGAGATCCCGTCGTGGGGTCCGTCCCGGTACGTCGATCTGCGGCTGACCGGCGTACTCCGGCTGGCCGACGCGCTCAACCACCTGTACGTGATGCTGCCGGTGCTGGATGACGCGAAGCACTACTGGGTCGGTCCGGACGAGGTCGACAAGCTCGTCCGCGCGGGTGAGGGGTGGCTTGCTGCGCACCCGTCGAAGGAGCTGATCTCGCGGCGGTATCTGGCTCACCGTCGATACCTCGCCGACACCGCGCTCGAGCGTCTTGCCGAGGCCGACGGCGTGGTTGAGCCGGAGGTGGCGTCGGACGAGGGCGGACCGGTGTCGCTTGCGGTTGAGCGTCGTACGACGGTTGCCGCTGTGCTGAAGGAGCTTGGGGCGCGGCGAATCGCGGACCTCGGGTGTGGTGAGGGCGCGCTGGTCGGCGAGCTGCTGAAGGACCCGATGATCGGGGAGCTGATCGCGACCGACGTGTCGGCGCGTTCTCTGGTCAGCGCCAAACGCCGCCTGCACTACGACGACCTCCCGGACCGCCAGCGCGACCGCCTCCGTTTCCTGCAGTCCTCGGTCACGTACGCCGACCACCGCCTGACCGGCCTGGACGCCGCCGTCCTGATGGAGGTCGTCGAACACGTCGACCCACCCCGCCTCCCCGCCCTCGCCAAGTCCGTCTTCCAAACCGCCCGCCCCGGAGCCGTCATCGTCACCACCCCCAACCGCGAGTACAACTCCCGCTTCGAGTCCCTCCCCGCAGGCGCCTTCCGCCACCCCGACCACCGCTTCGAGTGGACCCGCGCCGAGTTCCACACGTGGGCGACGGCCGTTGCCGAGCAGTACGGCTACGCCGTGGAGGCCGGGAGGAGCTGTCGCCGTACAGCGACCTCGACGTGATGCTCGTGCACGCC
>NZ_JBSFBL010000097.1:0-19293 GCF_053592935.1 Kribbella sp. NPDC002412 | reverse complement strand
GGCCGAAGCGGACCACCGCGCGGTTGTACTACCGGTTGATGTGCCGGCTGGTCGGCAAGCAGATTCCGTTCGACGCCGGCGACTTCCGGCTCGTGTCCCGCCGGGTGGTCGACGCCGTCAACGCACTGCCCGAGGACGGCCGGGTGTTCCGGCTGGTGATCCCGTGGCTCGGCTTCCCCAGCACCGAAGTCCCCTACGTCCGCGCCGAGCGGGCAGCCGGGACGACGAAGTACAACCTGTCGAAGATGCTGCGGCTGGCGTTCGACAGTGTGACCGCGTTCTCGGCGGCGCCGCTGAGGTTGGCGACCTGGTTGGGGTTGCTCGGTGGCGCGATGTCGGGGTTGTTCGTGGTCGGTGCGTTGATCATCAAGCTGACCGGCCGCAGCATCCCGGGCTGGACCTCGACCGTGCTCGCGGTCAGCGTGATCGGCGCCATCCAACTGCTGTGCCTGGGGCTGCTGGGCGAGTACGTCGCCCGGCTGTTCCAGTCCAGCCAACGCCGTCCGCAGTTCCTCGTCGGCTACGACAGCCTCGACGACTCGGGCCACCACACCTTCTCAGAGGACACCGACTAAGCTCCCTGGCCTATGAGTTGGTACCACGCGCTCGAGGCCGGTGAGTTGACCGTGCGGCCGTCCGTGGACGCGGCGAAACGGTTCGGGGTCTCGATCGACCGGATGTCGGTGTCCGCCTCGGCCGGTACGCCGCTCGCCGAGGTGCTGGCCGCGGTCGAGAGGTCGACGGCCGACGTGGTCGTGCTGCGGTACCCGGCCCGCGAGAACACCTGGTTCGCCGCGCTGGCGAGCGGACCCCGGCAGGCGCTGCTCGCCGACACCGTCACGTACTGGGCGCTCCCGGTCGGCAAGGGCCGCCGGCCCGCGCCGCTGGCCGGGTTCACGGCGCGGGTGGAGCCGTCGGCCGACGTCATGATGCTGGACGACCTGGTCGCGGACGTCTTCGGCGACTCGGGCAACCACTACTGCGCCAACCCGATGTTCGACCGCGGGCTCGCGCTGGCCGGCCGGCAGGAGTGGGCCCGGCGCCGGGTCGCCGACGTGGGCGCCGTCGTACTGCGTGGTCCGGACCGGCGCGTGCTCGCGCTGGGCTCGATCGACCAGCAGCAGTCGTGGACCGAGATCCAGCTGGCCGGCGTCGTGCCGGCTGAACAGGGCCGCGGCCGGTACGGTCACCTGCTCGCCGCGATCGAGGACTCGTGCACGACCCGGCGGCTGGTCGTGTCGACTCAGTCACACCACACCGGCATCCAGCGCGTCTGGGCCCGCTACGGATTCGAGCCCGTGCATAACCTTCTGACCGTTCACCTCGTTGCGGCTTCGTAGAGAGAGTGCTTTGGGGGGCACCTACTGAGCGACCGCCGAGGGGAGTATTGCCGGAGTGACGCCGCGGCTGAGCGTGGTGGTGCCCTTCTACAACGTCGGTGAGTACCTCGGGGACTGCCTGGACTCGATCGCCCGGCAGGCCTGGACCGACTTCGAGGCGATCCTGGTGGACGACGGTTCGCCGGACGACAGCGCGGTGGTCGCGAAGGAGTTCTGCGCCCGCGACGCCCGGTTCCGGCTGGTCCAGCAGGAGAACGCCGGCCCGGGGCCGGCCCGGGACACCGGGATCCGCGAGGCCACGGGTGAGTACCTGGCCTTCGTCGACGGCGACGACCTGGTCGCCCGGTACGGGTTCGCGGCGCTGATCCGGACCCTGGACCGGACCGGCTCGGACTTCGCCGGCGGCAACGCCCGGCGGTTCAGCAACAGCTTCGGCGTCCGGCCGTCCTGGCTGCACCGGCAGCCCTTCGCGCGCGTCCGGCACGCGACCCACGTGTCGGAGTTCCCCGACCTCGTCCTGGACCGGATGCTGTGGAACAAGGTCTACCGCCGCTCGTTCTGGACCGAGTACGGCTACCGCTTCCCGGCGATCCGCTACGAGGACTACCCGGTCGCGCTGAAGGCGCACCTGGACGCGGTCACCGTGGACACGATCACCCAGTCGGTCTACTACTGGCGCGAGCGCGAGTCGGGTGAGTCGATCACCCAGCAGAAGTTCCAGCTCGGCAACATCCGCGACCGGGTCGTCTCGGCGGGGATGGTGATGGACCTGGTCGAGGACGCCCTGCCGCTGGTCCGCCGGCGCGTGCACGCGCACCTGGCCCAGATCGACCTGCTCACCCTGATGTCCGCGTTCGGCTCGGTGCCGGCCGAGGAGGAGCAGCACCTGGTCGACCTGTCCCGTGAGCTGCTCGGCCGCCTCGACGACTCGGTCCTGTCAGCCACCCATCGGTACGACCGGATCCAGCATGCGGCGCTCCGGACCGGTGACGTCGACCTGCTCCGGCAGTTGGCGCTCTTCCGCAACGGCGGCGGTCTGCGCGGCGGTGCGCGGGCAGTGCCCCGCCCGCGGCGGTCACGCCAGCTCGACTACAACTACCCGGGCCTGCGCACGGCCGCCGTACCGCAGGAGCTGTACCGGGTGTCGGACCGGGACCTCACGCTCGCGACGAGCGTGCGCCAGGTGGCGTGGGTCGACGGCCGGCTGTCGGTGAAGGGTACGGCGGAGATCCGGCACCTGGAGACCGAGCACGCGTCGACTCTGCAGATCTCACTGGTCATCGAGGACGTCCCGCATCCACTCGAGGTACGGCGGTACGACGCCCTGGACCTGCACGGCGACACCACGCTGGTCGGGTTCGAGGTGCTGCTCGACCGTGAGCTGCTCGCGGCCTGCACGAGTACGCCGGCGCACTTCGACGTACGGATGCAGTCCGGGCGGCGGCATCGGCGGGGAGTGCTCGGCGGGCAGGGCCCGGGGAGTCCCGGCTGGTCGCCTGGTGCGTGGATCGACGAGACCAGCTGGATTCAGCCCGGACCAGGGAAGGGCGGCTGCTTCGCCGTACGGCGGCTGACGGATCCCTGCCGGTTGACGTCGGTCGAGCGGACTCCGGATGCGCTGGTGCTGCACGGGCGGTCGTCGTTCGACGAGCCGTCGTTGTTCGTGACCCGGCCGGTGGTCGGCGGCGAGGAAGAAGTGCCGCTCGCGGTCGAGGGTCGTGACTTCACCGCCCGGCTGGCGATCCAGGACATCCTGGCGCAGGCGAATCCGGACGACCCGTTCGGGCAGCGGACGACGCGCGTACTGCGGCTCCGCGGTCCCGAGGGGGAGCAGCGGGTGTTGCTGTGGACGGCAGGTGAGTCCGCGGTCTCGCAGACCAAGGACGGCCGGGTGGTCACGCTGACCCGGTCCACCGGCGGGTACGTGAACCTGCACGAGTCGCCGATCCGGACGACCGCGACCCTTGCGGTTGCCGATGGCAACCGGCTGGTGGTGCGCGGCGTCGACGGTGGCGAGGCCGACTTCGGCTGGCGGCGCTACCTGCCCGACTCCGACGACCACGTGGACGTGGCGTGCCGCCGTACCTTGTCCGCCGATGGATGGTCGGCCGCGGTCGAAGTCGACGCCTTGATCCCGGCCGGCGCGGTCAAGGTCTCCGTCGACCCGCTGGCCTCGCTGGCGGACTGGATCCTGTTCGCGACCAGGCCGGACGGCCGGTCGCATGCCGTGCAGTGCGAGCCGTTCCTGTGCAGCCGCTTGCCGTTGACGATCGCGGCCGGCCGGCACGCCCTCGCCGTACGACCGCATGCCGGCACGCTGCACGTGGAGGTCCGCTGATGCATCACCACAACCATTACTACGGCCAGGCCCACATCCTGGCGCGCTACGCGGGCTTCGACTTCGACCACCCGCCCCGGCTGCGCGGCTACCTGCAGCACGGCTGGAACATCGGCTGCGGCTGGAACCCGGTGCACGAGTTCTACGACGGGGCCTGGCGGTTCACCTGGAGCGACGCGCCGCGGCGGCGCGGACACGCTCTCGGCCGCCGGAACTACCACAGCATCGGCGCGCCCTTCCTCTATCTCCTCGAGCTGGAGCAGGAGGAGACCGAGCCGGTCGAGCGTGAGGGCACGCTGTGGTTCCTCTTCCACGGGTGGGAGGGCGGCAAGATCCAGGGTGATCACCAGCGGCTGATCGACGAGATCCGCGAGACCGAGCCCGGCCCGGTCACGTTCTCCTTGTACTACACGGAGTACGAGCGCCCAGAGGTACGGCGGTACTACGAGGACGCCGGCTTTCGCGTGGTGTCGTTCGGCCGCCGTGGGTTCTCCTACGAGGGCACCGACCGACGCTTCCTGTTCAAGCAGCTGGACGAGCTGCGGCGGCACAAGCGGGTCGCCGCCAACCGGTTGTCGACGGCAATCTTCTACGGCGTCGCGGCGGGCTGCGAACCGGCCGTGTACGGCGACCCGATGGAGATGGAAGGCGAGAACCCGCTGTTCGGCGGGCAGAGCCGGATCGAGCGGCTCTGGCCCGAGATGCTCGGCAAGTCGATCGACCTGGCGGCCGCCCGGGCGACCACCGACCTCGAACTCGGCAAGCCCTGGATGGTCCCGGCTGCCGAACTGCGAATGCTGTTCGATTGGAGAGAGCGTGTCTGAGGTTCAGGTGGTCCGCGGGGAAATGCAGCCGTGGACCGATCACACGACGGTTCGGCCCGCGCTGGCGGCGCTGCTGGCCGGCGTTCTGCCCGCGAACCGGCGGACCCTGATCCTCGGCCCGCACTCGCCGTTGCTGATCGAGTCGGTGCTGGCGCACTCCGCGGACGTGACGATCCTGGTCCGCTCGGTCTCCGACGCCCAGGAGTTGAGCGAGAGCTTCGGCCCGTGCCTGCAGGTCGTCGCGGGTGCCCTGGACGGCCTGCGTGCCGATCCTTTCGATGTGATCGTCGCGGCCGACGGTCTCGATCGCGTGCTCGGGTACGACAGCGACGAGCTGAGCTGGACGGACCGCCTCGCCGCCGTCGCCGCGCTGGCGACTCCCGAAGCAGTCGTCGTTCTGGGTCTGGAGAACGAGTTCTCCCTGCTCAACCTGCTGGACGCTCGTCCGGCCGCCGAGCGCCACGGCGACGACGAATGGCGTCCGCTGCACGACGACCCGACCCGTCCGGTGTCGGTCGAGCAGCTTCGGTCCGCCTTGCCCTGGGACCCACAGATCTTTGCCGACTTCGGTTCCCGTGCCTTCGTGACCGCCGAGGTCGCCGCGGCTGCTCGCCCCGGCGAACTGCCGACCCGGCTCGCGGTCGAGGCGCTGGAGACAGTCGACGTTCCGCTGCTCTCGCCGATCGCCGAAGGTGTCGACTCCGCCGCGCGGGCCGGCCTGCTGGCGTCCATGCCGACCGGGTGGCTCTCGGTCTCCGGCACGCGTGCTGCCCACGACCTCTACGTTCAGACCGGGCCGGCCGTGCTCACGGCAGACAAGGCTGAGAGCGGTTGGCAGACCGTGGTTGCCGGCGACCACACCGCTGGTTTCGACGCGAGCGTCGTACCGGCTGAGGTGCCGGCCGGGGAGACTGTCGAAGCTGTCCTGGTCCGGCTGGCCGCGGCCGAGGACGTGCCGGCGTTCCGCAAGCTCGCTGCCCGGCTGGGTGAATGGGCCGCCGACTCCCGCGTCGTGCTCCGCTGGGACGACGTCGTGATCGACGGGGACACCTTCGCGTACGGCGTCTCGCCGTGGGTGACCGCGGGGCCGACGGACAAGGCCGACCTGCTGGCGGCCGCGTGGTCCCGGTTCCACGACCGGCTGATCGGCCGGCACCGCCGGCACCCGTGGCCGCCGTGGATGGTCGGCGACGACCTGATCGTCACCTGGCTGGGGATGTCCGGAATCGAGCCGCCGGAGCAGCTCCCCGCGTCCTCGCCGGACACGCCGTCCGAGTCGGTCGGTCATGTTGCCCGCGGCAAGGAAATCGCCGCGGCGCTGGACGAGTCGCTCGAAACCCGGGAGCAGGCGGCGGTCGACGTACGGACCGCGCTGGCCGACGCCGAGCGGGCGCGGCGCGAGCTGTTCGAGCTGAAGGGGCACGTCTACGGGCTCGAGCGCACGCTCGGGTTCCGCAACAAGGCGATGAAGACCCGGGAGAACCGGATCCGGGAGCTCCGCACCCAGCTGCAGAAGCTGACCGTCGACCACGAC
This sequence comes from Kribbella sp. NPDC002412, assembly GCF_053592935.1. Lineage (NCBI taxonomy): Bacteria > Bacillati > Actinomycetota > Actinomycetes > Propionibacteriales > Kribbellaceae > Kribbella > Kribbella sp. NPDC002412. The sequence goes on along the minus strand of NZ_JBSFBL010000097.1, from coordinate 13,257 downwards.
CGCATCCGGGGATCACGCACCTACGCGGTGTCCCGGGTGATCTTCCACGCGGCGCAGATCCGCCGGCCGCACGTGGTGGCTCGCAAGCTGTCCCGTCGCCTGCGCAGGCGATGATGACGCCGCGCCTGAGTGTGGTGGTGCCGTTCTACAACGTCGGCGCGTACCTCGGCGACTGTCTCGACTCGATCGCCCGGCAGACCTGGTCCGACTTCGAGGCGATCCTGGTCGACGACGGCTCACTGGACGACAGCGCGGTGATCGCGAAGGAGTACTGCGCCCGCGACGCCCGGTTCCGGCTGGTCCAGCAGGACAACGCCGGACTCGGGCCGGCCCGCAACACCGGCGCCGACCAGGCCACCGGGGAGTACGTCGCCTTCGTCGACAGCGACGACCTGGTCACCCGGCACGGCTTCGGGCTGCTGGTCCGGACGCTCGACCGGACCGGGTCCGACTTCGCCGGCGGTAACGCGCGGCGGTTCAACAACAGTTACGGCGTCCGGCCGTCGTACCTGCACGGGCGGTGCTTCACCCAGGACCGGTTCGCCACCCACGTGTCGGAGACGCCCGAGCTGGTGCTGGACCGGATGGTGTGGAACAAGGTCTACCGGCGATCCTTCTGGACCGAGTACGGGTACCGCTTCCCGGCGATCCGGTACGAGGACTACCCGGTCACCCTCAAGGCGCACCTCGACGCGGTCACCGTCGACACCCTCGCCGCGCCGGTGTACTACTGGCGCGAGCGGGAGTCGGGCGACTCGATCACCCAGCAGAAGTTCCAGCTCGGCAACCTCCGCGACCGGGTCGTCTCGGCCGGCCTGGTGATGGACCTGGTCGAGGATGCGCTGCCGCCGGTTCGCCGCGGGGTGCATGCGCACTTCACCCAGATCGACCTTCTCGCCCTGCTGACGGCCTTCGCCACCGTGCCCGAGGAGGAAGAGCCGCAGCTCGTCGACCTCACCGCGCAACTCCTCGATCGGCTGGACGAATCGGTGCTCGACGAAGCGCCGCCGCTCCAGCGGATGCAGCAGGCCGCGCTGCGGTCCGGCGACCTCGAACTGCTGCGTGAGCTCACCACGTCGGAGGCAGCGCCCCGGTCGTGGCGGCCGTCGAAGGACGACCTGACCCTGGCGACGAGTGTGCGCGAAGTGACCTGGGTCGACGGCAAGTTGCTGATCAAGGGCACGGCCGAGATCCGGCACTTGGAGGACCGCGGCTCGTCGAGTCTCCGGATCGCGCTCGTCATCGCCGACCGGCACCATCCCCTGCGGGTACGGCGCTCTGGCGCCGACGGATTCGAGGTCGTCCTGGATCAGTCGTTGCTCGCCAAGTGCACAGCTGGTCCGGCGCACTTCGACGTACGTCTGCGCGTCGGCCGGATCCGCCGGCACGAGGTGCTGCGCGGGCAACGGGCCGGCAGCCCGGGATGGCCGCCCGGCGCGTGGATCGACGAGACCAGCTGGATTCAGCCGGGCCCAGGGAAGGACGGCTGTTTCGCCGTACGGCGGCTGCCGGATCCGTGCCGGTTGACGTCGGTCGAGCAGACGCCGGATGCGCTGGTGCTGCACGGGCGGTCGTCGTTCGACGAGCCGTCGTTGTTCGTCACCCGGCCGGTGGCGGGTGGCGAGGCGGAGGTGCCGCTGGAGATCGACGGCCGCGACTTCACCGCGCGGCTCCCGATCGGGCCGATCCTCGCGGAGACGAACCCGGACGACCCGTTCACCCAGCGCACGACGCGGGCCTTCCGGCTCCGCGGTCCCGACGGGCAGGACCAGGCGCTGCTGTGGACGGCTGGTGACCGGTTGGTTTCCCATGCCGAGGGAGGCCGGGCGGTGATGCTGACCCGCTCGACCGGTGGGTACGTGAACCTGCACGAGTCGCCGATCCGGACCACGGCCACCGCTGCGGTTGCCGCCGGCAACATGTTGGTCGTGCGGGGACCGGACTGGGGGGACGTCACGTTCGCCTGGCGGCGGTATCTGGCCGGCTCGGACGACTACGTGGAGGCACCGTGCCGGCGAACCTTCTCGGACGACGGCTGGGCGGCGGTGGCGGACGTTGCGGCGTTGACCGCTGTCGACGACGCGGAGTGGGTCCTGTTCGCGACGGTGCCGGACGGTTCTTCCCACGCCGTACAGTGCGAGCCCTTCCTGTCCAGCCGGCTGCCGCTGACGGTCACACGGGGTGCTTACGAACTCGCCGTACGGCCGCAGGCCGGGACGCTGCACGTCCAGGTCAGCGACGCGCGACCAGCAGCAGGTGGGTGTCCGGCCAGTCCAGCGGTTCGCCGTCGGGCGTCGTGATCGACGCGACGGGTGCGATGCGGTTGTCGATCACCCAGTCGTTGCGCCACGCCTTCGAGGCCGGGTCGATGGTGAACCCGGCCCGCTCGGCGACCGCGCACCAGCCGGCGAAGTTCAGCCCGCAGAACTGTTCGTGCGTCTCGCTCAGCCAGTTGTCGACGTAGTCCTTCCGGGTGAGGAAGTCCATCGCGTCGGCCAGCCGGAGCACGAGCCCTTCGGCGCGTACGGCGTACTCGAAGGGGACCTTGGCGTTGCGCCGGAAGTCGTGGGCGAACTGGAAGAACTTCGCGCGGGTGGAGAGCGTGCCGACGTACGTCGCGGGGTCGTCGAGGGACTCGAGCTCGGTCACCTCGTCCGGGTTGGCGCCGTCGCTGTCGTCGAGCCGCAGGACGACGGGACGGTCGGGCTCGGCCGGACCGCAGACGTCGGAGTTGACCCAGACGCCGCCGGGTGCGGTGTGCGCGAAGAGCGCGTCGGCGAACCGCTGCACGGTCTCGGGCCGGGACCCGTCGGCGTACGACCAGATCTCGTGGGTGAGGGCGAGGGTGAGCGTGCTGTGGATCGAGCGAGCCGGGAAGACGGCCGAGCCGAGCATGTTGCGCTGGTAGAAGTAGACGTTCGGGTTGCTGAACAGACCCTGTTCCTTCTTGTGCACGCACTCGGCGTACAGGTGCCGGGCGACCTCGACGCCGATCAGGTCCGACTCGTGGAACCGCGGGTCCGCGTCGACCAGTTGGAGGGTCGCGCCGGTCGCGCAGCCGATGTCGAGGATCCGGCCGGGCTGCACGAAGTCCTTGATCTGCTGCCACTTCCGGTCGGCGGCGGTCTCGAAGGCGTCGGCGTACGTCTTGTAGTCCCGCGTCGTGGTCAGCCCGCCGTCGTCGCCGACCACGGGATCGTTCACGCAGCGGGCGATGTGCGCGGCCAGGCCGTAGCGCTCGAACACGTCGACCGTCGCCGGGTGCGCGAGCTCCCGCCACTGGTCATCGCCATCGGCAATCATCAGCAGCACGTCCCACGGCCGTGCGACCCCAGGTGGCTCGACGCCGATCACGTCGTACCCGAGCTGCTCGTACAGCTTGCTCACCGCGGGCGTCGAGCACGCGACCACCGTGTTCTCCGGCGTCAACCGCACCAGATCGTCGGTCCCTGCCTCGATCGCCTTGATTGTCACTTCCGCGAACTCATCCGTCGGCCGTGTGTCCACCACGCCGACCACGACCGACCGAATTCCCTCCACCACACTCAACCGCTCAATGGCCGCCTCCCGCCGACCAACCCCCACCGGGTTTCGCTTGGTCGTGTGGTGATTAGCCGAAGTCACCGCCCAAACCACAGTCCGCCCACCAGCATGCCCCCGCAAGAACTCCGCCTGAAACCGTGTCAGCACATGATGCCGCCCGGGAAACAACAGGTACTCGGTCACCTCAGAGCAGGTCCCAGGTGAGGGGGGTGCCGGCTGGGGTGTCGGTGCGGAAGGGGCGGCCGGTGACCTGGGGGAGGAGGTCGGGGGCGAGGCCGCCGGCGGGGCGGATGGAGCGGACGTTTTCGGGGCTGACGAGGTCGCCGGCCCGGACGTCCTTGGTGACGTAGAGGGAGCGGCGGAAGCGGAGGACGTTCTGTTCGGCTTGTTTGGGGCCGATGATCGGTTCGCCCAGGGCCAGCTGGGCGATGCGGGTGTTCTCGACGAGTGCTTCGAGTTCGCCCGGTTCCAGCGAGAAGGCCGAGTCGACGCCGCCGTCGACGCGCTTCAGGGTGACGTGCTTCTCGATGACGGTGGCGCCCAGGGCGACGGCCGCGATGGCGGCGCCGATGCCCATGGTGTGGTCGGACAGGCCGACCTGGACGCCGAGCGCGTCGCGGAGGACCGGGATCGCGCGCAGGTTGGACTGCTCCGGAGGCGCCGGGTAGCTCGCGGTGCAGGAGAGCACGATGATCTGCTCGTTGCCGGTCGAGCGGGCCGCGCGGACCGCGGCGTCGATGTCGGTCAGCGTCGCCGAGCCGGTCGAGATGATGATCGGCTTGCCGGTCTCGGCCATTCCGCGGACCAGCGGCAGGTCGCCGATCTCGTTCGAGGCGACCTTGTACGCCGGGACGTTCAGCTTCTCCAGGAAGTCGATGGCGGTCTGGTCGAACGCCGACGAGAACGCGACCAGGCCGAGCGACGCGGCCAGCTCGAACAGCGGCTCGTGCCACTCCCACGGCGTGTGCGCCTCGGCGTACAGGTCGTACAGCCGCGCGTCGGCCCAGAGCTCGTGCTCGGACGGCAGCCGGAAGGCCGGCAGGTCGACGTCGAGCGTCATCGTGTCCGCGGTGTACGTCTGCAGCTTCAGAGCCTGCGCCCCGGACTCCGCGACCGCGCGGACGATGTCCTTCGCCCGTTCCAGATCGGCGTTGTGGTTCCCCGACATCTCCGCGATGACGAACGGCTGGTGGTCCGGCCCGACCGGCACGCGGCCGATCTCGATGGTGGTGCTCATGACGTCCTCTGGGTTCTGCGGTCCTGCTTGCGCAGGCTGATCGGAATCACGGTGAGCTCGCGGCCGTCGGCGTACCGAGTCTCCGGCGTCCCCTCGGCGAAGCGGAACCGGCGGTTCATCTGCCGGACCACGGTGTTGTGCTCCAGCACCTCGCCGGTGAGCAGGTCGACGCCGAGGACGTCGAACGCGTACGACGTCGCCTCCCGCATCACCTCGATCCACGCCGGCAGCGTCTCGCCGCGCTCGGCCAGGCCGTCGGCGTCGAGGAAGAAACCCCACGCGGCGGTGGATCCTTCGATGTCGAAGAAGTTCACGACCCCGGCCGGCGCGCCGGCGCGCTCGTAGATCAGCACCCGGCGGCTGGGGTCGACGGAGGCCTTCGCCCACCACGCGGCGTGCTCGTCCGCGCCGATCTCGTGCGAGGTGATGCTGACGTCGCGGTTGGCCTGCTGATTCCGCAGCCGCCGGATCGTGTCGACATCGAGTTCAGTGGCGCTGCGCAGCATGCACCTAACCTAGCGTCTTCTCTGCACCGCCCTTCGTGTGTAAACATCTTTCGAGTTCATCGGCGAAGATGGTCGGAGAGTGACATGAGAGTCTGGCGAGTCATGGGCGTCCTCGGCGTGACAGCAGGCCTGCTGCTGAGCGGTCTGACCGGTACGGCGTCCGCCGTACCCGCATCTGATGACCGGTGCGCGCCCAGCGCGAGCACACCGCTCCGGCAGTTCCGCGCGAGCTGGGTGGCGTCGGTGGTGAACATCGACTGGCCGTCGAAGACCGGGCTGAGTGCCGCCCAGCAGCAGGCCGAGCTGATCGGCTGGCTGGACGACGCTGTCCGTCAGCGCCACAACGCCGTCATCCTGCAGGTCCGCCCGACCGCGGACGCGTTCTGGCCGTCCAAGGTCGAGCCCTGGTCGCAGTACCTGACCGGCAAGCAGGGCGTCGACCCCGGCTACGACCCGCTCGCCTTCGCCGTCGCCGAGGCGCACAAGCGCAACCTCGAGCTGCACGCGTGGTTCAACCCGTACCGCCTGTCGATGGGCACGGACCTCAACGCGCTGGTCCCGACGCACCCGGCGCGGCAGCACCCGGACTGGGTCGTCACGTACGGCGGGAAGCTCTACTACAACCCCGGCATCCCCGCGGCCCGCAAGCTGGTCGAGGACGCGATCATGGACGCGGTCGCGAACTACGACATCGACGGCGTGCACTTCGACGACTACTTCTACCCGTACCCGGTGGCCGGCCAGGTCTTCGACGACGCGGCGACGTACGCGGAGTACGGCGCCGGCTTCCCGACGCTGGCGGAGTGGCGGCGGAACAACATCGACCTGCTCATCCAGGAGATGCAGCAGCGGATCAAGGCCGCCAAGCCGTGGGTGAAGTTCGGCATCTCGCCGTTCGCGGTCTGGCGCAACAAGGGCACCGACCCGGAGGGCTCCGACACGACCGCCGGCGTCCAGACGTACGACGACCTGTCCGCGGACACCCGGCGCTGGGTGCGCGAGGAGTGGATCGACTACATCGTCCCGCAGGTCTACTGGGCCGGTGGGTTCGCGCCGGCCGACTACAACAAGATCGTCCCGTGGTGGGCCGAGCAGGTGCGCGGCACCGACGTACACCTCTACATCGGGCACGCCACCTACAAGGTCGGTACGTCGACCCAGTCGCCGGACTGGTCCGACCCGGCCGAGCTGAGTGACCAGATGGCCTTCAACACCGCGGTTCCCGAGGTCAAGGGCGACATCTTCTTCTCCGCCAAGGACGTCCGCGCCGACCGCCTCGGCGCGACCACGCTGCTCAACAACACCTGGTACACCCGCCCGGCCCTCATCCCGACCATGCGCAACCTGGACTCCAGCGCGCCGCTCCCGGTCCATGCAGTCCGGGCGACCCGCACTGCTGACGGAGTCGAGGTCACCTGGCGCCGTACGTCATCCGACACCACGTCGTACGCCGTCTACCGCCGGGAGCTCACCGGCGGCGACCACTGCCCGGACACCGACGCCCGCAACCTGATCGCCACCACCCGCAACCCCACCTACACCGACCGCACCGCAACCCCAGGCAAGCCCTACATCTACACCGTCACCGCCCTGGACCGCCTCGCCAACCAGAGCATCCCAATCCCAGCCGTGGTCCTGCGCTGACCTGCTAACGGTAGTGTTAAAGACCTGCTAACGGTAGTCATAGGACTCTGCTAACGGTAGTCTAGGGTGATGGGTGGCTATCTGAGGCGAGTTGTCGACGCCGAGCTGGACGACTTGCTGACCGACCTGCCCGCGATCACCCTCGACGGTCCGAAAGGCGTCGGCAAGACGGAGACTGCGGTCCGCCGGGCAAAGACCGTGTTCGCGCTCGACGAGGCAGGTCAGCGGGAACTGCTCGCGGCAGATCCGGCTCGGCTCGAGCGGGCTATGTCGCCGGTGCTGGTCGACGAGTGGCAGTTGCATCCTCCGGTGTGGGATGTGGTCCGGCGGGCTGTGGACCGGGGTGCCGAGCCGGGCCGGTACCTGCTCACCGGCAGTGCGAGTCCGGCCGACGCTCCGACCCACTCGGGAGCCGGCCGGATCGTCCGGCTGCGGATGCGGCCGATGTCCCTGGCCGAGCGCGGCATCGCAGCACCGAGCGTCAGTCTTCGCGCCCTGCTCACCGGCGCTCGCGACCCCGTCGAAGGGACGTCGGACCTGAACCTGGAAGCGTACGCCGAGGAGATCGTGCGGTCGGGTTTCCCGGGAATCAGGCGGCTGTCCGGCCGGGCTCGGAGAGCACAGTTGGCCGGCTACCTCGAACGGATCGTCGAGCGGGACTTCCCGGAGCAAGGGCACCTGGTACGTCGACCGGCCACGTTGCGGGCCTGGTTGGCGGCCTATGCGGCGGCTACCGCGACAACAACGTCGTACAACGCGATCTTGGACGCCGCGACTGCCGGTGACAGCGACAAGCCCGCGAAGACGACGACCATCGCGTACCGGGATGTGCTCAGCCAGCTGTGGCTGCTGGAACCTGTCGAAGCGTGGCTGCCGACGCGCAACCGGCTCAACCGGCTGGCCTCCGCTCCCAAGCATCAGTTGGCTGATCCGGCGCTGGCCGCGGCTTTGCTCGGTGCGGATGCGCCGGCTTTGCTCGGTGGCGCGATGAAGGGGCGGCCTCAGATTCGGGATGGTGTCCTGCTCGGCCAGTTGTTCGAGGCGCTGGTGACCCTGGACCTGAGGGTGTACGCGCAGGCTGCGGAGGCATCCGTCCGGCATCTGCGGACGAAGAACGGTGACCACGAGGTCGATCTGATCGTGGAGCGCGCCGATCAACGGGTGCTGGCGGTCGAGGTGAAGTTGGCATCTTCCGTCGGCGATGCCGACGTGAAACACCTGCTCTGGTTGAAGAATCAGATCGGCGACGACCTGCTGGATGCGGTTGTGATCTACAGCGGGTCCGAGGCGTATCGGCGTCCGGACGGGATCGCGGTCGTTCCGGCCGCGCTGCTCGGGCCCTGAGCGGTCAGGGGCTGCCGACGCCCGGTGTGGTGGTGATCTGGGTCGGGAGTGGGCCGGTGGGGAACGTCGGGGTGGTGCTCGTGGTCGGGAACGTCTGACCCGGGAAGGCCGGCGTCGGGAAGGTCTGGGTCGGGAGCGTCGGCGACGGGAAGGTCTGGCCCGGCGTCGACGGGGACGGGGTCGGTGACCCCGTCGGGGATGGCGTGGTCGACGGGACGGAGTTGGCCGGCGGCGGTGGGTAGAGCTGGTAGACGCGGACCGTGCCCAGGTGGAAGCGGAGCTCGGTGAGCCGCTCGAGGTTCTTCGGCGGTGCGCCGACGCGGTCGTCGAGCAGGAGCCACTGGACGCCGTACCGCGTCCGCAGGGTCTCCAGCACGTCGCGTGTCGGGTTGGTGAACGCCTCGTCGTTCAGACGCAGCTTCTCCTCGTCCCAGTAGCTGCTCTGCACGCCGTCCGGGTACGTGTCGTCGACCCTGGCCTTGTAGGCCCAGCCCTGCACGAGCACTCGGCGTTCGGCGTACCCTGCGATCCAGTAGGAGCCGGTCAGGCAGTGCGACGCGCGTGCGCGGTGACAGTGCAGGTTGGTGGCGATCAGGTCGCCCGAACCCGAGTTGCGCCGGATGAACCGCGCGGCCTCGATCCCGCCCGGCGCGATCGACTCGTACTCCGTCAACGACGGCGTGGCGAACTCACGCAACGACACCGCCGTCGGCGACACCGTCGTACCCAGGAGAACGGCAACCGCGATGACAGCCCAGGTACGGCGCGAGCCGCGCAAGATCAGCCCGAACACACCGATGCCGAGCACTGCGATGACCAGAGCTACCGCCAGCCCCTGGCCGAAGCAGCTCTCCGACGTGCAGGACGACGGCGACCGGTAACGACCCCAGTAGATCGCGGCAACCCCGATGAGCAGTGCGACCGCGGCAACCCAGAACTGCCGCCGCTCCAGCGACCCGAGCCCCCAGGTGGCGAGCAGCACGCCGTAGATGAAGCCAGTGCGGACGAAGAACAGCTGGGCCTGCCCGTCGTCGTACAACAACGCTCCGGCCGCCACTGCAGCCAGGAACGCAACGATCAAGAACACCGGCATCGGATCACGTGGCAGCCGTCGCCGGAGCAGCAGCGCACCCGCGGCCGGCATCAGCCACCCGATCGCCACCACCGCAGCGATCACGGCGACCGTGGACCCGCTGCCGCCCATCCGCTCGGCCATGTACTCGAACGTCGCACCCGGGTCGAACCGCACGCTGGACAAGGCGCCACCCAGTACGACGAAGAACGTCAGCGCATACGCGGCCGCGACACCCACACCAAGCACCAGCGCACGCAGGTTGAGCCGACCGGCGCGGACAGTCAGGTAGACCCACGCTGCAGCAAGCCCAGCGGCGTACACCGGCAGTGCGGTCGCCTTCGTCAGAGCGAGCGCAGCGACAAGTACTCCGGCCGCAACGAAGAGTCCAAAGAGCTGTGCACGCGTCTGGCCGGGCTTGCGTCGCAACAGCAACGCAGTGACCGCGATCAGCGGCAGCAGCAGCACTGTGGAGAACGCCTGCGGCGGATTGGTCAGCTGGCCAAGCGAGAACGGGCTGTCGGCGAACAGCCGGTCCGACACGGCCCACGGCCAAGCATCAAGATCGCCGGCCAGCACAGTGAGCCCGGCTGCGATCGGCCCGGCGACAGCGCGCCCAGTCAGCAGCATGCCGACCGCGCCGGCTCCCAGCACGGTCAGCAGGAGCAGCGCGAACGGCACCATGCGGTGCGTCAGCACGTCGAGCGGAACGCTCGTGATCCAGTGCGACGACGCAATGTGGTCGTACGCGGCCCAGTGGCTGGTCAGCGACTTGCCATCGGCGTACGGGACCCTCGGCGGGAAGTGATGCGTCAGCTCGGCAGCCAGTGCGAGGTTGTGCGGTGCGTCCGAGTTCGGCCGCAACGCACTCGGCCCGTTCAGCGGAATCAGTTGGGATCCGACCCGCACGAACCACGCGGCCGCGATACCGACCGCCACCATGCCGCCCGCGGCCGCCCACCACGGCGTCGGGCGCTCGGGCAGCTTGCGGCGAGGCAGCGCGCGAACCATGCCGAACGCCAGCGCAGGCATCAGCAGCGCCGCGAACGGCATGCTGAACACCATCCCGAGCGGGTAGAACAACGCCTCGACGGCCAGTCCGAACGCCGTACCGAGGACGACGTCGGTCGCGAACCACCCGGTGCCGCCGGTGAGCCGCCGCCAGAACATCGTGCCGGGTACGGCGATGACCAGCAGCAGGTAGCCGAGGTACGCACCCGGCATCCAGGGCGGATGCGCCTGCAGCCCGACGAACCACGCCAGCGGCAGCACCGGCAGGCTCACCATCGCGGCCACCCGGGCACTACGACCGCGCGCCACCCGCCGGCCTCGGGCGGTGGGCACGCGCTTCGTCCGCCCGACTCTGATCACCCGCAGCAGTGTATGAGTCGCGGGTTTCGCACTGGCAGGCGGCGAGCCGTTTACCGCACGGAAGTTCACCTTTACACTCGGTAATCTCCCAGGTCAGACGGGAGGTCCGATGCTCGCCCTCCACATCGCCGGGCTGCCGGTCGAGGAGATCGTGCTGGCGGCGGTCGCCGCCGCGGCGCCGTTGATCGCCCTGATCGGCTGGGAGATCTCCAGCCGGGTCAAACGTTTCAAGGCCTTCGTACGGCGTCGCGCCGCCGATCAGCCGCCATGAGCCGCGGCGCGCACCAGCTAGGCTTTGGCCTCATGAGTTCGGTAGCACGCGGCAGGGTCAGGGAGTTGATGGGTGAGGTGATGACGGCGCAGGGAAGGACGTTGCCGGGCGACGACACCGCCGATCTCCGCGAGATCGGCTTCCGGTCGCTGGACTTCTCCGAGCTGGCCCTCCGGGTGGAGGACGAGTTGGGTGACGAGCTGAACTTCGATGCCCCCGGGCTGCGCCGGATCGCCACTGTCGGCGACGTGCTGGACTTCATCGAGCACCTCCAGTCGGCGTGAGCACGCGGCGCCGGACCACCGCCCTCATCGGTGACGACAACACGGTTGTCGTCGCCGGGAAGAGCCTGACCTGGCGGACCCTGCACAAGCTTCCGCAGCTGCCGTCGCCGGCCGCAGTCCTGGTCGACAACGGTGCGGACGCGCTGGCTGCGCTGCGCCACCACGCGGTGCACGGCACCGAGCTGCTGGTGGCGACGCGCTCCCGTGTCGACGAGCGCATGCGCGAGGAACTGGGCGAGTCCGGTTTCGCCATCGTGCTGCCCGAGGGTGATGTGACCCCGGCGAAGCTCAAGCGCGTCGAGGAGTCCGGCCGCGCCTGGCTGCTCACCTCGGGCTCGACCGGCCGGCCCAAGCGCATCGGCCACACTCTCGAGACCCTCACGACCGTGACTGGCGAGCAGCCGCCCCGCACGTGGCTCCTGCCGTACTCGCCCGGCACGTACGCGTGGTGGCAGGTCGTCACGCTCTCACTGACCCACGCCGACCAGGGCCTGGTCGTGATCGAGCCCGACGAGCTGGAGAACTGGCCGGCGATCGCCGCCGAGCACGGTGTCACCGCCGCATCGGGCACGCCGACCTTCTGGCGGCAGGCGATCTACCGTGATGCCGATGCGCTGGCCGACGTACCGCTGGAGCAGATCACGCTCGGCGGCGAACCGGTGGACCAGGCGATCCTGGACCAGCTGCGCGAGCTCTTCCCGAAGGCCCGGATCTCCTGGATCTACGCGTCGTCCGAGGTCGGGGCGTCGATCGTGGTGCACGACGGGCAGGCCGGGTTCCCGCGCGAGTGGCTGGACCGCAAGCCCGATCCGGACCGCCCGATGCTGTCGCTGGACGGCGACGAGCTCGTGATCCGTTCGCCGCACCACGGCGCCGGCCTGGTCGGAGCGGTGCACACCGGCGACCGCGTCGAGTTCGAGGGCGACCGGGTGCTGATCACCGGCCGGATCGACACCGACGAGATCAACGTCGGCGGGTCGAAGGTCTCGGCCGGTATCGTCCGCAACGTGCTGATGGGCCACCCGGGTGTCTCCTGGGCACGGGTGTTCGCGCGCAAGGCCCCGCTGGTCGGCCGGATGGTCGCCGCCGAGGTGGTGCCGAACCCGGCGCTCGGCCCGATCACCGACGCCGACCTGGTCCAGTGGTGCTCGAGCCGGCTGCCGGACTACGGCGTACCGCGGCGGATCCGGTTCCTCGACGAGATCCCGCAGAAAGAGACGCTCAAGAGTGAAGTCTGAACCCAGCGTGGTCCCGCCCGCCTCGGTCGTCCTGGTGTCGGGTGGTTCCCGCGGCCTCGGGCTGGCGATCGTCACCGACCTGCTCGCCGCCGGGCTGAAGGTGGCCGCGTTCGCCCGGACCGTGACCCCGGAGCTGACCGCTCTCGGCGAGAAGTACCCGGACCACCTGTACTACGGCTCCGTCGACGTCAACGACGCCGCGGCCGGGCAGGAGTTCGTGAAGGCGGTGGAGACGGCCCTCGGCCCGATCGACGGCCTGGTCAACAACGCCGCCATCGGCCAGGACTCGCTGCACGTCCACACCAAGGCCGACCACCTCGCCGAGATCATCCAGACCAACCTGACCTCGCCGCTGATCCTGACCCGCTTCGTGCTGCGCCGGATGCTCGCGAAGGGCTTGAAGGGCCGGATCGTCAACGTCACCTCGATCTGCGGCCGGCGCGGTTACCCGGGCCTGGTCGCGTACTCCGCCACCAAGGGCGGGATGGACGCCGCGACCCGGTCGCTGGCCCGCGAGCTCGGCGGCCGGGTGCTCGCGAACGCGGTCGCACCCGGCTTCTTCGCCTCGGAGATGTCCGCGGTGCTCGGCCAGACCCAGCTCGACCAGATCGTCCGCCGGACGCCGACCGGCCACCTGACCGAGCCGGACGACGTCGTGCCGGTGGTCCGGATGCTGCTGCTCGACAACACCAACATCAACGGCCAGGTCCTGGTCGTCGACGGCGCCGCCTCGATCTGAGGCGGCGC
>NZ_JBSFBL010000096.1:4896-19491 GCF_053592935.1 Kribbella sp. NPDC002412 | reverse complement strand
CGGCCAGCCGGTCGCGGCGCTGCGTGTCCAGCTCCGCGAACACATCGTCCAGGATCAGCACCGGCTCACCCCCATCCGCTCTGAGCAGTTCGTACGACGCCAGCCGCAGCGCGAGCGCGAACGACCAGGATTCACCGTGACTCGCGTACCCCTTCGCAGGCAAGTCCCCGAGCCCGAGTACGACGTCGTCGCGGTGCGGACCGACCAGCGACACGCCACGCTCGAGCTCGTCCTGCCGCTTCTCGTGCACCGCGTCGAGCAGCACCTGGGCCAGCTCCTCCCGGGACACCACACCGGGCTCGATGACGACCGACGACTTGTACTCCAGCCGAGCATCACCCTTGCCTCGGGCAACAGCGTCGTACGAGCTGGAGACCAGCGGGCGCAGGGCTTCCAGCAGCTCGAGCCTGGTCGCGAGCAGCTCGGAGCCGGCGCGGGCGAGGTGGGAGTCCCAGACCTCCAGGGTGCGCAGCTGTCCCTCGGCGGCGCTCGACCGGTTCTGCCGGCGCGCCATCGATGCGCTGCGGAGCAACGAGTTCCGCTGCTTCAGCACTCGGTCGTAGTCCTGCCGTACGCCCGCCATCCGCGGCGCCCGCAGGGTCAGCAGCTCGTCCAGGAACCGGCGGCGTTCGGACGGGTCGCCCTTCACCAGCGCCAGGTCCTCGGGTGCGAACAGCACCGTGCGGAGCAGGCCGAGCACTTCCCGCGGCCTCGGCACCGGCGACCGGTTGACCCGGGCCCGGTTTGCCTTCCCAGGATTGATTTCCAGCTCGACGACCACGTCCCGGTCGTACTGGCTGCGGATCTCGGTGCGCACGATCGCTCGGCTGGCGCCGGCGCGCACCAGCGGGGCGTCGTTCGCCACCCGGTGCGAGCCGAGCGTCGCGGTGTAGTGGATCGCCTCGACCAGGTTGGTCTTGCCGTGGCCGTTCGGCCCGACGAAGGCCGTCACGCCCGGGGCGAGCTGGACCTCCGCCTGCTGGTAGGACCGGAAGTCGAGCAGACCCAGGGCGGTGACATACACCTCAGTGCTTGATCGGTGGCGTCGCGTACGACGGGTCGGCGGCCTCGGCGCCCTTGACCGCGTGACCGCCGAACTGGTTGCGCATCGCCGCGATCGCCTTCATCGCCGGCGAGTCCTCCTGCCGGGACGCGAACCGGGCGAACAGCGACGCGGCGATCGCCGGCACCGGCACGGCGTTGTCGATCGCGGCCTCGACCGTCCACCGGCCCTCGCCGGAGTCCTCGGCGTACCCACGGATCTTGTCCAGGTGGGTGTCTTCCTTGAGCGCGTTCACCATCAGGTCCAGCAGCCAGGACCGGATCACGGTGCCCTCGCGCCAGGACTCGAAGGTCTCCGGCACGTTGTCCACGATGTCCGCGGCCTCGAGCAGCTCGAAGCCCTCGGCGTACGCCTGCATGATCGCGTACTCGATGCCGTTGTGGACCATCTTGCTGAAGTGGCCGGCGCCGACCTTGCCGGCGTGCACGAAACCGAACTCGCCCTCGGGCTTGAGCGCCTCGAAGATCGGCATCAGCGTCGCGACCGTGGCGTTGTCGCCACCGCACATCAGCGCGTAACCGTTCTCCAGGCCCCAGACGCCGCCGGACACACCGCAGTCGACGAACTGGATGTCCTTCTCGGCCAGCTGCGCCGCCCGCCGGGTGTCATCGGTCCAGCGGCTGTTGCCGCCGTCGATCACGATGTCGCCGGGGGAGAGCAGCTCGGCGAGTTCGGTGATGACCGGGTCGATGGCCTGCACGGGGACCATCACCCACACCACCCTCGGCTGGCCGTCGGCGGTCAGCTTGCCGACCATGTCGGCCAGGTCCTTGGCGTCGGAGATGTCCGGGTTGTGATCGAACCCGACCACGGTGTGCCCCGCGTTGCGGATCCGCTGGCGCATGTTGCCGCCCATCTTGCCGAGACCGACAAGGCCGAGCTCCATCGTGCAATCCCCTTGTTCTGTTGGCTTTCAGCTGTTGAGGCGGACCGGCATCAGCACGTACCGGAACTCGCTGATCGGTTCGCCGTCGAAGTCCCGCACACCGGTCAGCTCGGCCGGCTTGGTCGCCTGCGTGAAGGCCAGGTGGGCGACCGGCGTGCCGATCGCGTTCAGACCGTCGAGCAGGTACGTCGGGTTGAAGCCCACAGTAACCGGGGCACCCGAGACCCGGGCCTCGATCGACTCGGACGCCTGCGCCTCGTCACCGCTGCCGGCGTCGAGCGTCACGCTGTCCTCGCTGAAGGTGAGCCGCACCGGCGCGTTCCGCTCCGCGACCAGGGCGACGCGCTTGACCGCCTCGACCAGCGTCGCGGTGTCGATCCGGACCCGGGTCGCGATCGCCGAGTCGGTCGGGATGATGCCGCGGACCTTCGGGAACTCGCCGTCCAGCAACCGGGTGGTGGCGCGCCGGTTGCCACCGGACACCTGGCCCTCGAAACCGACGATGCCGTCACCGGTCCCAGGCGCGGCCAGCGACACGATCACGTCGGACCCGGTCATCGCCTTCGCGGTCTCGGACAGCACCCGGGCCGGCACCAGCGCGGCCGCGGACGCGTCGGGGGACTGCGGGTTCCACTCGAGCTCGCGGATGGCCAGCCGGTAGCGGTCGGTGGCGAGCAGCGAGATCGTGGATCCCTCGATCTCCACCCGGACACCGGTCAGCACCGGCAGCGTGTCCTCGCGGCCGGCCGCGGTCACCACCTGGGCCACCGCTTGGGCGAAGACGTCGCTCTTCACGGTCCCGCTCGCGGCCGGAAGGTCCGGCAACGCCGGATATTCCTCTGTGGGAAGCGTTTGGAGCGTGAACCGCGAACTGCCACAGGTCACTTGAGCCTTGGCCCCGTCCACGGCGATATCCACCGGCTGGTTCGGAAGGCTCTTCGAGATGTCGGCCATCAGCCGGCCGGAGATCAGGCACTTGCCGGCATCGGCCACCTGCGCGGGCACGGTGACGCGGACCGAGGTCTCGTAGTCGAATCCGGACAGGGTGATCTGCCCGTCCTCGGCCTCGACCAGAAGGCCGGCAAGGATCGGGACGCTGGGACGACTGGGCAAGCTGCGCGCGGCCCAGGCCACCGACTCGGCCAGTACGTCGCGCTCGACGCGAAACTTCACCGCTGGGTGCCTCCTGATTCGGCTGTGTGCCAGGCAGATCCTGCCACGGACAAGTGTGATGTGCGCCAACCGGGCGTGACGTGGCGCTTCGGGCGGGTCGCGTCGGCGTCGTTCCTGTGTGTTCTCGGGACAGCGTTCGGGGTGTCCTGAAGACAGCCTGACAGGTCGGCCCAACCGGCGCGAGACCGGGGTTTTCCCCAGATCGAGCCGCTCGTTCGTTTTTCGGCCTGGGACCTCTCTACAGATTCCATAGGGTTCTTAGCACCGGTGGATACTGTGGAAAAGCGACGAGTTCGCAGGTCAGACGGCATTTCGGCCTGGGGACGGCGTGTGGACGATTCTCGGTCGGCCTTGGGACGCCTGGTGATGACGGATTCTGTCCCCACAGCGAATCCACAGCACACACTGCTGTGTCCACCGCGATACCCACAGTTTTCCACAGGGCTGTCCCCAGCCTGTGTGGTTCCGGTGACCGCGTCGTAGCGCTCGGCGTACAGCCCCTTCGACGCGATCCCGGTCATTGCTGCTTGGCCTGGTGCTTGATCCGGTTGGTCAGCTCGGTCACCTGGTTGAAGACGCTGCGGCGCTCCGACATCAGCTGCCGGATCTTCCGCTCGGCGTGCATCACCGTGGTGTGGTCGCGGCCGCCGAACTGCTGGCCGATCTTCGGCAGCGACAGGTCGGTGAGCTCACGGCACAGGTACATCGCGATCTGCCGAGCGGTCACCAGCACCCGGCTCCGGCTCGACCCGCACAGGTCGTCGATCGACAGGCCGAAGTACGACGCGGTCTGGCCCATGATCATGCTGGCCGTCACCTCGGGCTTGCTGCCCTCGGGGATCAGGTCCTTCAACACGATCTCGGCCAGGCTCAGGTCGACCGGCTGCCGGTTCAGGCTGGCGAACGCGGTGACCCGGATCAGCGCGCCCTCGAGCTCACGGATGTTCGTCTGCACCTTCGACGCGATGAACTCCAGCACCTCCGGCGGCGCGGTCAGCCGCTCGGTGGCCGCCTTCTTCCGCAGGATCGCGATCCGGGTCTCCAGGTCGGGCGGCTGGATGTCGGTGATCAGGCCCCACTCGAACCGGTTCCGCAGCCGGTCCTCCAGCGCCTCCAGGCGTTTCGGCGCCCGGTCGGAGCTGATCACGATCTGCTTGTTCGCGTTGTGGAGGGTGTTGAAGGTGTGGAAGAACTCCTCCTGGGTCTGGATCTTGCCCTCGAGGAACTGGATGTCGTCGATCAGCAGCACGTCGACGTCGCGGTACCGGCGCTGGAACTGGGATGCCTTGTCGTCGCGGATCGCGTTGATGAAGTCGTTGGTGAACTCTTCGCTGGAGACGTACCGCACTCGCGCCCCGGTGTAGAGGCTGCGGACGTAGTGCCCGATCGCGTGCAGCAGGTGGGTCTTGCCCAGCCCGGAGTCGCCGTAGATCAGTTGCGGGTTGTACGCCTTGCCCGGCGCCTCGGCGACTGCGACCGCGGCGGCGTGCGCGAACCGGTTCGAGCTGCCGATGACGAAGGTCTCGAACGTGTACTTCGGGTTCAGCCGGGCCTCGCCCTGGGCCTCGGTGGCCGGCTGGGTCGGGGCCGAACCGTTCGGCGGGGGTGCGACCGATCCGAATTGCTGCTGCGGAGCGCCCAACTGCGGTGCGCCGAGCTGTGGTGCCGGTCCGGTCGGCTGGTCGTAGTGCTGAGCCGGCTCCGGCCGCTGCTGCGGTGCGGGCTGCCCGAAGTGCTGCGGTTGCTGCCCGTTGGTGTTCGGGTCGGTCAGCGACGACTGGATCGTCGGCTGGTACGAGCCTTCCGTGCGCAGCGGCTCCCGTACGGCGGGCTGCGCCGGCGGCTTCGGTTCGCGCAGCTCAGGGTCGAGCGACGGGTCGACGGTCACCGCGATCCGGATGTCCCGGCCGAAGCTCTCGGTCAGTATGCGCTCGAGGTCCGGGCGGAGCCGGGTCTCGAGCTGGCCGCGGGTGAAGTCGTCGGGCACCGCGACGATGGCGGTGCTCTCGTGCAGCGTGACCGGCCGTGAGTTGGTCAGCCAGGCGCGCTGGTTCGGCGGCAGGCCCGAGAGGACCCGGGTCCAGGCGTCACCGAGGTCCATCACCGGGGCCGGTTCCGCGACATCAGGTACGGCCGCTCTGGTCTCCGTGCTGCTGCTGTCCGCACGCCCATCACCCTCGTTCCGCACCACGCCGGTCGGTTCGCGCTCACTGTTGTATTGAGGAGCGAGACCGCCGCGTTGATTCAGCTCACCGCTGTACTGCTGCGGCTGCTGCTCACTGACGTGGTGAGCTGCCGGCTGCTCGGCGCCGTACGGCGGTTGCTGCGGGTCGCCGCCGTACTGCTGCGGCCGCGGCTGAGCGCCGTACTCGGAGGTCTGCTGTGGTGTGCCGTAGTCGGGGGACTGCTGTGGTGCGGACTGCTGTGGTGCGCTGTAGTCGGGGGTCTGCTGTGGGGTGCTGCCGAAGCCGCGGCCCTCTGCCTCGAACGCCACGCTCTGGCCGAAGCGCTCGGCGCGGGGCACGTCGACCGAGTACTTGTCGTTCTGTACGTCGGCGTACCTCAGGTTGTCGGCGACGGCCGGCGCGGAGCCGAAGTACGGCGTGCCCGGGGCGGACGTCGTGCCAGGGAGACCAGTGGCGGCGCGCTCGAGGTCCGAGCGGTACCCGTCGGGGCGATAGCTGTCGCCGGCTGGAGCCGACGGGTAGCCGAGCTCGCTCGGCGAGGTGGGAGGGGTGGAGTCCTCCGCGGACTCGGCCCGCGGCACCGGACCCGGCTCGGGGGTGATCCCTGGCCTGAAGTCCGCTCCGGCGTCCCCTGCGAATTCCGCACTGGCGGAATGGTCCTCGACCACGCGTTGCTCCCCGAATCCATCGCTGCGGTGGCCGGCGCGTTCCGGTGACCCGGGCGGCGCGACCGTTAGACCCGACACCGTGCGGCCGCTGCGTCGTTTCCGGCTCGGCGTGACCGCGCTTGTCCGCAGTCGGCCGCCGTACTGTCCACACGGTTGTCCACAGATGTGAACGACGGGTGGAGCAGGTTGGTTACCAGTTGCGGGATGTGGGACCTCTGGTGTGAGGGGCTGACGCTAACAAGTCGGGCCACGCTGCTTCAAGCCGTCATCCACAGGCTATGAACCCAAAATTGGGGGCAACCTGCGGCGTGTCGGGTAGACGTCGGAGCGTAGTCATGGTGACAGAGCCCACTGTGACGACCACCTGACCGATCGTGTGCCGACTATTCTGTCCACAAGCCTGTGGAAAACCCTGGGGATGACTGGTTTGACCCATCCACAGGCTGCCACGTACCGTGGATCGGTCGGTGTTGAGCCGGCCGTTTCGTGCTGCGCTCCCTGCGGGACCACAACCGGGTTCTTGAGTGGTGTGCAGGACTGCACCAGCGGCAGATCTATCAGTGGATTTGTCGACAATTTTGTGATCTCGAGTAACCGGAGTCATTCCAGTGAGCAAGCGGACGTTCCAGCCGAACAACCGTCGCCGGCACAAGAAGCACGGCTTCCGTCTTCGGATGCGTACCCGTGCGGGTCGCGCCATCATCGCCGCCCGCCGTGGCAAGGGCCGTCAGCGCCTCGCGGCCTGAGCGGTCTTCTCGACGGTGACCACCCCGTGTTGCCTGCGTCGAACCGGTTGCGCCGGTCCGACGACTTCCGTCGCGCAGTCCGGTCCGGACGGCGTGCGGGCAGGCGCGCGGTGGTGGTCCATCTGTTCCGGCGGGACGAGGCCGCGGCCGAACCCGCTCGCGTCGGATTCGTGGTGAACAAGGCGGTGGGCAACGCGGTTCTGCGGAACCGGGTCCACCGCCGCCTGCGCGCCGTACTGGCGACGCGGCTCCCCGATCTGCCGGCCGGCAGCCTGACCGTCGTCCGTGCCCTTCCGTCGTCGGCTTCAGCGTCGTACGACGAACTGGTCGCGGACGTCGACGGCGCGCTGGCGCGGTTGCTGGGGCCACGATGAGGATCAACCCCGTCAAGTACGGGATCATCGGTTTTCTGAAGCTCTACCGGACCTTCGTCAGCCCGATGTACGGGCAGGTGTGCAGGTTCTACCCGAGTTGTTCGGCGTACGCTCTGGAGGCGGTCGAACGTCACGGTGCGGTGCGCGGTTGCTGGCTGGCGATGAAGCGACTCATTCGCTGCCACCCGTGGAACCCCGGCGGCTACGACCCCGTTCCACCCACAGATGTCGACCAGCGCGGAGAGTCGATCTCCGCCAACCAGCCCGGATCGTCCACGGACGCCGGGCCTGCGCAGCGAGGTGCTTGAGTGACTCTTCTGGCCATCCCCGGACTCGCGTTGTGGGACGGGATCGTAGATATCTTCAACGCGATCATGACGCCGCTGTACCACGCGGTCGCGGCGCTGCTCGTGGGGTGGCACTGGCTGCTCTCTCAGGTGCTGGACCCGGACGGCGGGTGGGCCTGGGCGTTGTCGATCGCCGGCCTGACCATCGTCATCCGGACCCTGCTGATCCCGCTGTTCGTGCGGCAGATCCGCTCCAGCCGGAACATGCAGCTGCTGCAGCCGAAGATGAAGGAGCTGCAGAAGAAGTACGGCCACGACCGGGAGAAGCTCGGTCAGGAAATGATGAAGCTGTACAAGGAGACGGGCACCAACCCGTTCTCCTCGTGCCTGCCGCTGCTGCTGCAGTCGCCGGTCTTCCTCGCGCTCTTCCGGGTGCTGGACGGCGCCTCGAAGGGCGAGAGCCACAGCAGCATCATCACGCCGCACATCGAGTCGCTGCGGCACGCCACGATCTTCGGCGCCGAAATCTCGCAGACCTTCCTGCGCGCCAGCGGTGAGGGCGCCACCAACGTCAAGATCGTCGCGGTCGTCCTGATCATCCTGATGACGACGACGATGTTCATCACGCAGCTCCAGCTGATGCGCAAGAACATGCCGAAGGAGGCCCTCGAGGGCCAGGCCGCGCAGATGCAGAAGATCATGCTGTACGTCTTCCCGATCTTCTTCCTGATCGGCGGCTTCAACTTCCCGATCGGTGTGCTGATCTACTGGTTCGTCTCGAACGTCTGGACGA
Source organism: Kribbella sp. NPDC002412 (assembly GCF_053592935.1). NCBI lineage: Bacteria > Bacillati > Actinomycetota > Actinomycetes > Propionibacteriales > Kribbellaceae > Kribbella > Kribbella sp. NPDC002412. The sequence goes on along the minus strand of NZ_JBSFBL010000096.1, from coordinate 11,315 downwards.
TGGGCCAGCAGTTCTACGTGATCCGCCGCAACCCGGCCCCCGGCACCCCGGCGTACGATGCCATGGAGGCCCGCAAGCGCGAGCACAACCTGCGCGCCGGCCGACCGGCCGACGAGGGCCTGGCGGCCGCCGAGGGTGACACGGACACCGTCACCGACCGTCGTCCGGCGCAGCGGCAGCAGCCGAAGCGGCAGTCGCGCAGCAACCGCAAGGGCGGCGGCGCGCCCACGTCCGGCGGCGGCGAGGCCGCTGCCGAGACCTCCGCGAGCAACGGGCAGGCGTCGCCCAACGCCAAGCCCGAAGCGGCCAAGAAGACTCAGGCCGGTGCTGCCAAGAAGCAGCCGGCCGGCAAGAAGGGTACGACGGCGAAGCGCCAGCCCGCGGCGAAGTCGGCCGCGCAGAAGAAGGCGGCCCAGAAGAAGTCGGGCGGCTCCCGCTGACCGCTCGCCGGTAACCCTGCCTGCTTGTGTACACCTGGGTCCCCGTGGGGCGGATCTCGAGATTGTGAAGGAGTTGGCCGTGACCGACGGCATGCAGAACACCGAGGCGGCAGAGCAGCCCACCGCCAAGACGACCACCGCGGACGAGCGGCTCAAGGCGCTCGAGGCGGAGAGCGACATCGCGGCCGACTACCTCGAGGAGCTGCTGGACATCGCCGACCTGGACGGCGACATCGACATGGACATCGACGGCGACCGGGCCGCGGTGTCGATCGTCGGCGCCGAGCTGAACAACCTGGTCGGTGAGAACGGCAAGGTGCTGGAGGCGCTGCAGGAGCTGACCCGGCTCGCGGTCTACCGCGAGACCGGCGAGCGCTCGCGGCTGATGCTGGACGTGTCGAACTACCGGGCGAACCGCAAGGCCGAGCTCGAGGAGGTCGGTCGCAAGGCGGTCGAGGAGGTGGAGGCAACCGGGGCTCCGGTGCGCCTGGACCCGATGACGCCGTTCGAGCGGAAGGTCGTCCACGACGTCGTCGCGGCCGCCGGGCTGACCAGTGAGTCCGAGGGCGAGGAGCCACGCCGCCGCGTCGTCGTCCAGCCGGCCTGATCCGATGACGGGACAGTCCCGCTTGTGACCGAACCTGTTTCACGTGAAACGCCGCCGCTCGTGGAGAAGTTGTATCCACGGGCGGCGGTCCGGCTTGCGGCGTACGCCGATCTGCTGGCCACCCAGGGGACACTGCGCGGCCTGATCGGCCCGCGCGAGGTCCCGCGGCTGTGGGACCGGCATCTGCTGAACTGCGCCGTACTCGAGCGACTCATCCCACCGGACTCGACGGTCGCCGACGTCGGTACCGGCGCCGGGCTGCCCGGGATCGTGCTGGCGCTCGTCCGTCCCGATCTCCAGGTGGCGCTCGTCGAGCCGCTGCTCCGGCGCACCACCTTCCTTCAAGAGGCGGTCGAGGTACTCGGTCTGGAGAACGCCACGGTCGTGCGTGCCCGGGCCGAGGATCTTCCGCCTGCGTCGTACGACGTGGTGACTTCGCGAGCCGTAGCTCCCTTGGGCAAACTGGCCAAGTGGTGTCTGCCACTGTGCGCCGAAGGGGGACTGATGCTGGCGATGAAGGGGTCGTCCGCGGAGGAGGAACTGGAGGCCTCGGAGCGCGAGCTCGAGTCGCTCGGGGCAGAGGTTTGGCACATTCACCAACTCGGCGCGGATGAACTGGCCCAGCCGACGACAGTCGTGAGTATTGTGGCCGGACGTGCTGCAGGGGGATCCCGGCACGGAAGACGCGGGAGGTGAGCGGGTTGGTGAGTCGTGCCCTCGGATGGCCGGAGAAGAGCACGGGTGAGCCGAAGACAGCGCAGGGCATCGGCTGGCCGGCAGACCCACAGACCGCCATCCGCCTGATCACCGCAGACCCCGCCACCGACACCCCAGCACCTTCCTCGACTGCTTCTCCGACCCCCGAAGCGAAGGCCTCCGATTCGCCGGCCACCGCCTCGGACCCGGCCACCCTCTCCGACCTGGCCACCGCCTCGGACCCGGCCAGCGCTGCCGACCCGGCCGCTACCGCCGACGCGGCCGGCACCGCCGACCCGGTGGGCTCCGTACCGATCTCCGCGGTCGGCTCTGCTGCTGCGCCAGTGGACGGCGCGGCCCTCCGGGCCGCGGCTGCGACGGGTTTGGATCTCGTTCCCTCGAAGGACTCGGTGTCCGTTTCACGTGGAACGGCGGAGTCGCGAGATGATGGTGCCGGGGCCGAATCGGCGTCGCTGGTGGACGCCGAGAAGGACTTCGACGAGTCTCCACGACCTGTGGATGACGACCCCATGAAACTGCCCTTGCACACGGGAATTCGTCCACAGAGGCCTGTGGACGAAGCTGGGGGCAGACCCGCCCCGACCCCAACTGACATCCTCTTCGGGCCAAGTCCCGCACCTATCGGAATGGGCGCTATGACTGCCGCACAGATCGCCGCGCGGGCCACCTCGGACGAGCTTCAGCGACGACTTCTCGAGACTCCGATCGCCGCCGCCACCGAACGGACCCTGCTGGTGAATGAAGGACGCACGATGGGCCGTGAGTTCCCGCTGCCCGCTGAAACCCGGGTCTTCGTCGTCGCCAACCAGAAGGGTGGCGTCGGGAAGACCACGACGACCGTGAACGTCGCCGCCGGCCTCGCGCTGTACGGCGCCCGCATCCTCGTCATCGACCTGGACCCGCAGGGGAACGCGTCGACCGCCCTCGGCATCGACCACTCCGAAGGCACCCCGGGCGTCTACGAGGCGATCATCGAGGGCGAGTCGCTGAGCAAGCTGCTCCAGCCGTGCGCCGAGCACCCAGGTATCCAGGTCGTGCCGGCGACGATCGACCTGGCCGGCGCCGAGATCGAACTGGTCAGCATCGTGGCCCGCGAGAGCCGGCTGAAGCGTGCCCTCGACGCGCACCTGGAAGAGACCGAAGCAGCCGGCGAGAAGTACGACTACGTCTTCATCGACTGCCCGCCGTCACTCGGCCTTCTGACCGTCAACGCGCTGACGGCGGCGCGCGAGGTCCTGGTCCCGATCCAGAGCGAGTACTACGCCCTCGAGGGTCTGTCCCAGCTCCTCCGGCACATCGACATGGTGAAGTCGCACCTGAACCCGGGGCTCGACGTCTCCACGATCCTGCTGACGATGTATGACGCCCGGACCAAGCTGGCCGGCGAGGTGGCGGCCGAGGTTCGCGGACACTTCCAGGACGCGGTGCTGCGGACCGCCGTACCGCGTTCGGTCCGGATCTCCGAAGCGCCGAGCCACGGACAGACCGTGCTCGCGTACGACCCGGCATCCGCCGGAGCCCTCTCGTACCTGGAGGCTTCCCGCGAGATTGCCATGCGCAACAACTCCTGACCCGATTCACCCCTGGCGCCGGCCGAGCACCGCTCGGCCGGCGCCTTGCTTACCCAGGAGCCTTCATGTTTCACGTGGAACCTCCTGGAGTCTGTTTCACGTGGAACGGACGCAGCAGACGGCGGGCCCTGTGGATGCGCGTTCGAAGTGCCGGGCGGGACCAGTTACGGTTGCTCAGGCAGCTACTGGTGCCGAACGGCGTTTCACGTGAAACGAGCCCGCGGGCAGTGGTACTCCAAGAACATCAGCAGGTTGTCGAACTCGAGGGAGCGCGATGAACACCCGACTCGGACGCGGACTTGGTGCGCTGATCCCCAGCACACCCGCTCCCGGTAGCAGCACAACGCTCGGCAGCAAGTCCAGTTCGATTCCCGGTGCACCGCCGGCAACCATCAAGACCGAGCCCGAGCTGACCGCCGTACCCGGTGCGTCGTTCGCGGAGATCGAGGTCGACAAGATCACCCCGAACCCGAAGCAGCCGCGCACCGTCTTCGACGAGGAGGCGATGGAGGAGCTGGTGCACTCGGTGAAGGAGATCGGCCTGCTGCAGCCGATCGTCGTACGCCGGCTGGAGGCCGACAAGTACGAGCTCGTCATGGGCGAGCGTCGTTGGCGCGCGACCCAGCAGGCCGGCCTGGCCACGATCCCGGCCATCGTCCGCGACACCTCGGACGACGTGATGCTGCGGGACGCACTCCTGGAGAACCTGCACCGCAGCCAGCTGAACCCGCTCGAAGAGGCGGCCGCCTACCAGCAGATGCTCGACGACTTCGGCTGCACCCAGGAAGTCCTCGCCACCCGCATCGGCCGGTCGCGTCCGCAGATCTCGAACACCCTCCGACTGCTCAAGCTCCCGGCCTCGGTCCAGCGCCGAGTCGCCGCCGGCGTCCTCTCTGCCGGCCACGCCCGCGCGCTCCTCGGCCTCCCGAGCGGCGACGCGATCGAACGCCTCGCCCAGCGCATCGTCGCCGAAGGCCTCTCGGTCCGCACCGTCGAAGAGATCGTCGCCCTCGGCGACATGAACTCCGACGACGCCACTCCCCAACGCCGACGCGCCAAGCCAGTGGCCCCCCGCCTCGTCGACCTGGCCGACCGCCTCTCCGACCGCTTCGAAACCCGGGTGAAGGTCGACCTAGGCAAAACCAAAGGCAAGATCACCGTAGAGTTCGCCTCCCTGGACGACCTGGAACGAATCGTCACCCTCATGGACCCCAACAAGCCCACCACCTGACACGCACACCCCACGGCCCCGAAGCCCCCGCTCCGGGGCCGTCGTCATACCACGACCCGAAGCCCGCCGAGACTGCGTCGACGGGGTGACGCTGCCAGAATCGGGCGCGGTCAGTCCGGTTGGCTGTCGGTGCGGCGACCGGGATACCGCGAGGGTCAGGACTGGGTACGCAATGCGTCGACGAGGAGGAACGCCTTGGTCCGGACGTGGTCGACTGGGCGGCGGTGCTGAGGCCCTCGACCAGGATGACCAAGCCATGGGTTGGGAAGTAGCCGCCGGCGATGGCCATCGACTTGCCCATGCCCGAAGCGGCGGGAGTCGTGAGGGGCTCGAACGCCTGGGTGAGAGCCAAAGCGTGCTGGCTCGCTGCGGAGAGAGCTGCTGCGTACACCGCGGTGAGGATCGTGTCGCGCCTGGTCGCCGTGGCCAGGGGTGGCCAGTGCCCGACCAGAGGTCGCAGCCCTGGCGGAGGCGATGAGCCACCTCGGCGCTCGCCGGTCCGCGCCCGAGGACGTAGCTCGTTCCGGCCGGGATCGTCGACCTGGTGGATCTCCTCCCGCCTGTCCAGCGTCCGCCAGCCATCGGTGTAGGCGCCAGCTTCTTCGAGTTGAGCTTGTCGACCCGCGGCCGGGCGAACGACGCGGTTCTGTCGGAGTGGGCTGCAACGTACGCAGGTGGTGCGCGGCCTCCGCACAGAGTTCGAGACCGGCGGAGAGCACCACGGCGTTGGTCGGTGGTGCGGACTGCGGTGGCGGTCGGCGGTGAGGCCTGTAGGCCGCGGCGGTCGGCGACTGGGCGTGCCGGCCGGGTCCTCACCATGTACGACGGTCCCGGCGGTGCTGACTTACCAGGAGAGCTGCTCAGCGCGGGCGGCGCGTCCTGCTTCGGTTCGGCGGGCTGGTGGCTGGCCGGCAGCTTCGGGTGCGGGCTGAGAGGGCTGAGGTGGATCGAGAGCTGAGGGTCGGAATTCCTCTGTCAGCGGGATTCTGAGCGAGGTCGGACGTCGGCCGGACGGCGGCTCGTGTGGGGCGCTTTGGGGAGGTGCTTCAGGAGACGATGTGCCTGGTGGGTGGGGCGGAATCGTCGCGAAAGTTTGGAGGCGACCCTGGCTCAGAATCCCGCTGACAGAGGAATTTCAGGGCTTTCGCACCGCTGGCCGGTGCGTCGTGCGACGACCAGTCCCGCACCCGCGGCTCCGGCCCGTGGGCCCGATCCGTCAGCAGTCGCTGGGAGGCGCAAGCAGGATTTGTCGACAAATCTACTTGGGGATTTGCGGTGGATGTTTCATGTGAAACATCGGGGGTCAGGCGGTTAGTTCGTGGGTGGTTTTGCGTTCCGCGTAGAAGGAGAGGAAGGGGATGGTGCCGGCCAGGGCGATGAGGACCAGGCGGAGGAAGGACCAGTGGACGCGGCGGAAGAGGTCGAACGTGGCGAGGAGGTAGACCACGTAGAGGAAGCCGTGCATCGGGCCGATGACGTTCATGGCGCTGGGGTCGTCCGCCAGGTACTTCAGGGGCATCGCCACGAAGAGCAGCAGGAGGAGCATCACGCCGACGATGTACGCGATCACGCGGTAGCGGGTGAGAGCTCCGCGGATGGCCGGGGTGAGCGGCTGCGGGGTGGCGGACGTGGCGGGGTCGGCTGGTGAAGTCACGCTGAAACGGTACCGCTTGACTCCACAGACTCCTCGGCCCGGTTGACCGTCCAACCGCTTCCGGCCCCACCGCTTCCGGCCCCAGCGCTTGCAGTCCCAGCGCTTGCAGTCCCGGCGCTTGCGGTGCCAGTGCTTACGGTCCCGGCGCTTGCGGTGCCAGTGCTTACGGTCCCGGCGCTTGCGGTGCCAGTGCTTACGG
>NZ_JBSFBL010000096.1:0-4806 GCF_053592935.1 Kribbella sp. NPDC002412 | reverse complement strand
GTGCTTACGGTCCCGGCGCTTGCAGTCCCAGTGCTTCCGGGCCCAGTGCTTGCAGTCTCAGCGTTTCCGGCCCCGGCACTTGCTGTCCCAGCGTTGCCGGCTTCAGCGCTTGCAGCCCCAGCGCTTCCAGGCTCACCGCTTCCGGTCCCTGCACCACCAGGCCCAGCGCTTCCAGGGCCAGCGCTTCCGGGCGCGGTGGTGGTGCTTTCGGTGGGCGGGTTGGGGGTGGGGTCCAGGGTGGGGTCTTGGTCGGGGTCGTCGTCTGGGTGGGGGCGGCGGGCGTCTTGGACCATTCGGGTCCACATCCAGAGGGTGAAGGCGGCGAAGATCCACCACTGGAAGGCGTAGGCGACGTTGCGGAGGCCGGCGTGGTCGGTGGGGGGAGCGGGGGGTGGTACGACGGCCGGTGCCGGCTGGGGCGTCGTACCGGAGTCGAGGGAGGTTTGTACGACGAAGGCGTCGTAGATGCGGTAGTCGACCATGTGGACGATGGTCGGGATGCGGAGGGATGGGAGGACTCGGCTCGCCGCGTCGGCGGAGGCGTCCTGGGCCTCGGAGGCGGCCACCGCACCGGTGAGGGAGACCGGTCCGGTCGGTGCCTTGGCGGCTGGGTCCGAGGTTGAGGAGACCCATCCACGGACCACCATCACTGCTCCCTGCTCAGCGGAAGCGCCGTCCAGCATCAGGGGGGTGACTACCCAGAGGCCGTCCTGGGTGCCGTTGCGGCGGTCGGTGATGAAGAGTTGGTCGGCGGTGGGGCCCCAGGTGCCGGTCACGGTGACGCGGCGGCCAACGGCTTTGGACGGGAGGCCCTCGTCGATGGAGAAGAGGGACTGGAGCGCGACCGGCGCGCCTTCCGCCCGCTTGGCCGTCGCGGCCGCGGTCTTCGACTGGTAGACCTGCAGCTGCCACACGCCCATCACCGACATCACCGTGGCGAGCGTCAGTGCCAGCAGGAGCAGCCCGAACCACCGCGGCGTGAACACCGTCCGCCAGAAGGACTGCTCAGGCATCAGGACCTCAACGAGCCGCGGCGGCAGCCAGCAGGTCGCGGCACAGCACACCGAGCTCGATCCCGGCGGCTTCCGCGGCGAGCGGGACCAGCGACGTCTCGGTCATCCCCGGCGCCACGTTGACCTCCAGGAACCATGGGATCCCGGCCGAGTCGACGACCAGGTCCGACCGCGACAGATCCCGCAGCCCCAGCGCCTCATGCGCCGTCACAGCCGCGGCAGCACACGCCGCAGCCACGTCCGCATCAAGCCGAGCCGGTACGACGAACTGCGTGGCGCCGGCCGTATACCGCGCCTCGTAGTCGTAGAACCCCGAGTCCGGCCGAATCTCCACCGCCGGCAGCGCCCGCGGCCCGTCCCCGGTGTCCACGACGGTCACCGCAACCTCGGTCCCGTCGATGTACTGCTCGATCAACGCGACCGGACCGTAGGCGTAGCAGTTCACCATCGCCGCCGGCAGTTCGTCCGCCGACCGCACGATCGAGGCACCGAGCGCGGACCCACCGCGTGCAGGCTTCACGACCAGCGGCAGCCCGACCTGCTTGATCACGGCCTCCATCAGCAGGCCGGCGCCGAGCTCGCGGAACGTGTCGTGCCCGAGCACCACGGAAGCAGGCGTGCAGAGTCCGGCCGTGGACACCATCGTCGACGCGACCGGCTTGTCGAAGGCGGTCCGGCAGGCGGCCGCGGCGGCGCCGACATACGGCACGCCGTACAGGTCGAGGACCTGGCGGAGGGCGCCGTCCTCACCGGTGACGCCGTGCAGGACAGGGAAGACGGCGTCCGGCGGATCGTCGCGGAGCCGTTCGACCAGGGTGGCGTCGACGTCGCGCTGCTCGACTTCCACGCCGACGCTGCGCAGGGCGTCGGCGACCCGCCGGCCGGACCGGAGCGAGACGTCCCGCTCGTGTGACAGTCCGCCGGCCAGTACCAGCACTCGACCCAGATCACTCATCACAAATATCCCGATCACTCGTGGGCGACTCCGGCACGGTCGCCGGTCCCGAGGCCCACTGGAACGGTACCCCTACCGTGTCAGGGACCCCCCGGCCGCCCGCGGATCCATTGCGCAACCTTTGCGCAACGGGCCCTAGCTCAGCTCTGGCCCAGGAGCGTCGTAGTCGCGTCCCGGCCCCGGTGTCAGCGGCCCGAACGTCTGCCGCAACTCGAGCTCCTCGTTGACCACCGCAGCCAGCCGGCCGACCCCTTCGACGATCCGTGCCGGGGTCGGATGACAGTACGACAGCCGCATGCACTGCGAGCCGAAACCGTCGGCAAAGAAGGCGGTTCCGGGGACGTAGGCCACCCGGGCGGTCACCGCCCGCGGCAGCATCGCCTTCGCGTCCAGCCCGTCCGGCAGGGTGAGCCAGACGTAGAACCCGCCGCCCGGCCTGGTCCAGGTCGTTGCTGCAGGCATCTTCTCGGTGAGCGCGCCCAGCATCGCGTCGCGGCGCTCCCGGTACATCTCCCGGAACTGCTTCACCTGCCCGAGCCAGTCGTGCCGGCCCAGGTACGACGAGATGGCGAGCTGACTGAACACCGGGGGACACAGGGTCGCGGATTCCTGTGCCAGCACGAGCTTCTCGCGGACGGCGTGCGGCGCAACCGCCCAGCCGACCCGGAACCCCGGTGCAAACGTCTTCGAGAACGAGCCGAGGTAGATCACGCCTTCGCGGTCGTCGGCCCGCAACGCGCGGTACGGATCACCGTCGAAGCCGAGCAGGCCGTAGGGATTGTCCTCGAGCACCAGCAGGTTGGCCCGCTGGCAGATCTCCAGCACCCGCGCGCGCCGCTCGACCGAGAGCGAGACACCGGCGGGGTTGTGGAAGTTCGGGATCGTGTAGAAGAACTTGATTCGCTTGCCTGCGGCCCGCACCGACGCGATCGCCTGCTCCAGCGCCTCCGGCACCACACCGTCGTCGTCCATCGCGACGTGCACGACCTCGCACTGGTACGCGCGGAACACGCCGAGCGCGCCGACGTACGACGGAGCCTCGCAGATCACCACGTCGCCCGGATCGCAGAACACCCGGGTCACCAGGTCGACCGCCTGCTGGCTGCCGACCGTGACCACGACGTCGTCCGGATGGGCGTCGATACCCTCCAGCCGCATCACGTCGCAGATCTGGTCCCGCAGCGTCGGGTCGCCCTGGCCGGAGCCGTACTGCATCGCGGTCGCGCCGCTGTCGATCACCAGGTCACGGACGGCGCCGCCGACCACGTCCAGGGGCAGGCCGCCGATGTTCGGCATCCCGCCGGCGAGCGACACCACCTCGGGGCGGCTGGCGACCGCGAACAGGGCGCGGATCTCCGATGCCGTCATGCCCTTGGTCCGTGCTGCGTACCGATCGACGTAGTTGTCGAGACGCGTCTGCCGGACATCGGGCAGGTCAGCACTCACGAAGCCACTCCAACAGGTGATCGAGGGGAAGTCACCAGGTTACGCCGACCGGCCCAAGCGTGCCTGGGCTGTGGATCTGCGTGACCTCTCACTACCATGCCTTATAGGGGCAGGTTCGACCATGCCGTGATCTGGCTGCTGAGACGGCCGGTCGGCGGGTGCGGCCTGAGAGGTGGATGCGGAAGGCGGATCGGATGAGCGTGGGCAAGGCAGCCGGATGGACGCTCGGCGGACTGTTGCTGGGCGTGCTGGCCGGGTTCGCCGGCGAGCTGTTCCGGCGGCAACCGGCCGCGAAGGTGCAACGCCGGTACGTCGCTCCGGAGGCGGCGGAGACCCCGGACGCGCGGAAGCCGGCACCGGCGCCCGCTCCGGCGGCACGATGAGCGACTCGACGACACGCGAGGCGACACTCACCGTGATCAGAGTAACAATCTGTAGGACCAGAGCCCGCTGATGGCCCGACGGCTCGAACCGCTCACGCTCGCCAATCTCGGCGAGCTCCCGGTGCCGTGCCGTGACTGCGTGTTCTGGGAGCTGGACCCGGTGGCCGCCAAGCAGGCCGACCGAACCGGCGACACCGGCCTCGAGAAGGAGGCCTGGTTGTCCCAGTTGCTGCTCGACTGGGGCAGCGCAGGCGTCGTCCTGTACGTCGACGACGAGCCGGCCGGGTTCGCGTTGTACGCCCCGGCGGCGTACCTGCCGCGGATCCAGGCGTTTCCGACCGCGCCGGTCAGCCCGGATGCCGTCGTACTGGCAACCGGACGGATCCTGCCGCGGTACTTGGGCCTCGGGCTGGGGAAGATCCTGGTGCAGGCGGTCGCCAAGGATGTGCTGAAGCGGGGCTTCCGGGCGGTCGAGGCGTTCGGCGACTCGCGCTGGGACGGTCCGGGATGTGTCTGGCCGACCGAGTTCCTGCGGGCCGTCGGCTTCGGCGTCGTCCGCGAGCACCCGCGGAACCCACGGCTGCGACTGGACCTGCGATCCGCGATCACGTGGCGCAGTGAGATGGAGGCGGCGGTGGAGCGACTGATGGGAGCGATCCGGCCCGAACACACGCCACCCGCACCGGTCACGGTCCGGGACGCGTTGAGCCGCACGCCGACGGGCTGACGGCGATGGGTTGGCGCCTGCTTGCGGACGTGATGTTCGTCCTGCACGCGGCCTTCCTGCTGTTCTTCGTGCTCGGCGCCTTCCTGGCCTGGAAGTGGCCCAAGCTGATCTGGGTCCACCTCGCCATCGTGGTCTGGAACCTGGCCATCGTGATCGTCGACTACGACTGCCCGCTGACCGGCACGGAGAAGTACTTCCGGGAGCGCGGCGGCGAGAGCGTCTACGCCGGCGGCTACATCAACCACTACCTGGACGGCACGATCTGGCCGGAGGGCGCGACCC
>NZ_JBSFBL010000095.1:0-19581 GCF_053592935.1 Kribbella sp. NPDC002412 | reverse complement strand
CGCCCGCCCGCCCCGGCCGCGCGCCCGCCCGCCCGGCCGCGCGCCCGCCCGCCCGGCCGCGCGCCCGCCCGGCCCCCCGTGCCGGCCCGTGATCGCCGCGAGGGGATATCCCCTGGAGTAGTACCTTCTCCCCTCGTGTACCAGAGGAGAAGGCGCGACCGCGGGGGATATCCCCTCGTGTGGGGACGAGGGTGGGGCGAGGGCGGGCGCGCGGCCGGGCGGGCGCTCAGGCCGGGGGAGCGGTCGACTCGCGGACGGTCAGGACCGGGTCGGCGCTGCGCCGGTTGATCACCTGGGCCGGGCCTGCGATGGTCTCGAGCAGCACCTCGGCGGCCTGCCGGCCGAAGTCGAAGGTGTCCCGGGACAGCGCGGTCAGCGCCGGGTGCATCAGCTGGGTCAGGATCGAGTCGTCGAATGCCACGATCGACAGGTCGCCCGGCACCGCGACGCCCATCTCCATCGCGACCCCGAGCCCGGCCACCGCCATCACGTCGCTGTCGTAGACGATCGCGGTCGGCCGCTGCGCCTGGGAGAGCAGCTTGCGGGTGATCGCGGCGCCCTCGGCGTCGCTGAAGTCGGTGGTCAGCGACGGCGCGTCGACCAGGCCGAGCCGGGGCGCGGCGTCCTTGACGGCGCGGATCCGGCGCTGGGTGTGCTGGAAGTTCGGCGTCCCCGCGATGTGCGCGATCCGGCGGTGGCCGAGCGCGGCCAGGTACTCCACGATCGACAGCATCGCCTCGCGGTCGTCGGCCCAGACCGAGGGCAGCGCGCCCTTGCCGCCGCGGCCGCCGATCACCACCGCGGGCAGCTCGAGCGCCTTCAGCTCGTCGACCCGGGGATCCTTCACGGTCAGGTCGACCAGGATCACGCCGTCGACCCGGTGCTCCGAGGACCAGCGCCTGTAGACCTCGATCTCGGCCGCGGTGTCCTCGACGATCAGCAGCTGCAGCGAGATCGACTCCGCGGACAGCCCGGACTGCACGCCGGACAGCAGGTGCGCGAAGAACGGCTCGACGCCGAGCGTGCGAGCCGGCCGCGCGATCACCATGCCGACCGAGTCGACCCGGGACGCGCCGAGCGCCCGGGCGGCGCTGTGCGGCCGCCAGCTCATCTGCTCGGCGATCCGCAGGATCCGCTCCCGGGTTGCGTCGCTCACGCCGGGCCGCCCGTTCAGCGCGAACGACACCGCGCCCTTGGACACACCCGCCCGGTTCGCGATGTCAGCGATCGTCGGTCTGGCCACGTGTACCTCCCTCACCCTTGACAGCGGATTCTACGATCCTTGATAGTGCAGGAGCTATACCGGTTTACCAATTCCAGGAGAATCCATGCGTAGACGTCGTCCGGCAGTGGTGGCCGTCCTGGCCGCCGCGGCCCTCTCCCTTGCTGGTTGCGGCCTCGGTTCGGCCGAGGATTCTGGCAGCGGCGCCACGCCGACCGTCGACGCGAACGCGCAGGTGACCGGTGAGGTCAGCTTCCAGACCTGGGCGCTGAAGCCGAAGTTCACGTCGTACGTCGAAGGTGTGATCAAGGCGTTCGAGGCGAAGTACCCGGGCACCAAGGTGACCTGGCTGGACCAGCCCGGTGACGGCTACGACAAGAAGGTGCTCAGCCAGGCGTCGGCCGGCCAGCTGCCCGACGTCGTGAACCTGCCGCCGGACTTCGCGCTCTCGCTGGCCAAGCAGAGCATGCTGCTCGACGTCGGCGCCGCCGACTCCAAGATCACCGAGGAGTACGTCGAGGGCGGTGTGCAGGCGTACCAGTACCAGGGCCTGAACGGGACCTTCGGCTACCCGTGGTACCTCAACACCGACATCGACTACTGGAACGCGGACAAGTTCGCCGCGGCCGGCCTGGACGTGAAGAACCCGCCGAAGACCTTCGACGAGCTGTTCGCTGCCGCCAAGGTGATGCACGACAAGACCGGCGGCAAGGAGTACCTGATGAGCCGGTTGCCCGGTATCGGTGACTTCACCAACGCCGGCGTCAAGATCATCAGCGACGACGGCAAGAAGTTCGAGTTCAACACTCCCGAGGCGGCCGCGCTGCTGGACAAGTACCGCGACGCGTACAAGGCCGGCTACCTGCCGCGCGACATCCTGACCCAGGAGTACCTGGGCAACTCCAAGCTCTTCACCCAGAGCAAGGTCGCCTGGACCACCGGCGGCGGCAACGCGATCCAGGACTTCGTCAAGGACAACCCGTCGCTGAAGGGCAAGGTCGTCCCGTCACCCGCGCTGGACACCCCGCCGCTGTACGTGCAGGGCCTGTCGGTGTCGGCCAAGACGAAGAACCAGGCGGCCGCGATCGCGCTGGCCCGGTTCGTCACCAACGCCGAGAACCAGGCCGCGTTCGCCAAGATCGTGAACATCTTCCCGTCCACCAAGGCCTCCGCGTCGGACCCGTACTTCTCGAAGTCCGACGGCACCCCGGAAAGTGACGCGAAGGTGCTCGCGTTCGAGTCGCTGGCCAAGGCGAAGGTGCTGACCCCGCCGATCATCAGCGGCGCCACCAACGACTTCATCGGGCAGCAGATCTCGCTCGCGATCGCCGGCAAGATCTCCTCCCAGGCGGCCCTCGACGCGGCGGTCGCGAAGGCCAACCAGCTACTGACGCAGTGATGCGTCACCAACGCTGGTTCACGCCCTGGGTGCTGGTCGTACCAGCCCTGGCCTGGCTGTTGGTGTTCAGCCTGTGGCCGTCGATCAACACGGTCATCCTGTCGTTCACCAACGCCAGGCCGCTCGGCGGCGGCACGTTCGTCGGACTGAAGAACTTCGAGACGCTGCTGCACGACGAGCAGCTGCGGTGGGCGCTGCTGAACAGCGTCATCTACATGGTGGTCTGCTTGCCGTTCCTGACCGTCCTGCCGCTGCTGCTCGCCGTGCTGGTGGAGAAGAAGCTGCCCGGGATCACCTTCTTCCGGACCGCGTTCTACACCCCGGTGGTGGCCTCGGCCGTGGTCGTCGCGCTGATCTGGCAGTGGATCCTGGACGACCGCGGCCTGGTCAACGGCCTGGCCGAGAAGCTCGGCGTCATCTCCGGGCCGCTGCCGTTCCTCAGCGACCAGTGGTTGTTGTTGCTCAGCGCAATCAGCCTGACGATCTGGAAGGGGCTCGGGTACTACATGATCATCTACCTGGCCGCGCTCGGGAACGTCGGGCGTGAGCTGCACGAGGCGGCGGCGGTGGACGGAGCCGGCGCGTTCCGCCGGTTCGTGCACATCACCGTGCCCGGGGTGCGCGGGACGATGATCCTGATCTCGATCCTGATCTCGGTGTCGGCGCTGCGGGTGTTCTCGGAGCTGTTCATCCTCAGCGGCGGCAAGGGTGGTCCGGGTGGCCGGGACAACTCGGTCGTGATGCTGATCCAGCAGTACAGCCAGGGTTTCGAGGGCAACCTCGGGTACGCGTCGGCGCTGTCGATCGTGCTGTTCTTCGTCACCGTCGTACCGATGCTGGTCCTGGCCCGCCTCAACCGTCGGGGAGCCGAAGCATGACTGTCGTCACCGACCCGGCGCGGCCGGTCGCCGTACCTTCGGAGCCTGGTACTGCGAAACCGCGCCGGCGCGGATCGTTTGGGTTCAACACCATCTCCACGCGGGAGAAGGTGGTCCGGTATGCCCTGCTGGTGTTCGTGCTGCTGATCACCATCGGGCCGTTCCTGTGGCAGCTGTCCACGTCGCTGAAGGGATCCGGGGAGGACATCTACACCCGGATCCCGCGACTGCTGCCGGCCGAGCCGACGTTCGACCACTACGGCGCCGTGGCCGACACGATCCCGGTCTGGGACTACGCCCGGAACTCGCTGGTGGTCGCCGTCCTGGTTGTCGGCGGCAACGTCCTGGGCGCGTCGCTGGCCGGGTTCGCGTTGTCGCGGCTGCAGTTCAAGGGACGCAAGCTGGTGCTCGGGCTGTTCCTGGCCACGCTGGTCCTGCCGGGTGAGGTCACGATCATCTCGCAGTACGTGACGGTGCGGGAGTTCGGGCTGGCGAACACGCTGTTCGGGGTCGCGCTGCCGGGCATGATCGGCACGTTGAACGTGCTGCTGATGTACAACGCGTTCCGGGCGCTGCCGATCGAGGTCGACCAGGCCGCGATCGTGGACGGGGCGAACGCGTGGCAGCGGTTCGTCTTCATCGGCCTGCCGTCGGTGCGCGGGACGATCAGCGTGGTGGCGATCTTCGCCTTCATCGGGGCCTGGGACGACTTCCTCTGGCCGTTGATCGTGCTGACCGACCCGGACAAGTACACGCTGACCGTCGGACTGCAGTACCTGTCCGGCACGTTCAGCAACAACCCCCGGCTGATCGCGGCGGGCACGATGATCGCGTTCATCCCGATCGTGATCGTGTTCGCGACACTGCAACGGTTCTTCTTCAAGGGCGTCGAGGAGGGCGCGGTCAAGGGTTAGCGGCCTGGTCGGCTACTACGATGAGGGGCTCGGCGAGCTGAGGGGTGGCCACCGTGGCGCTGCGATTCTCCGTGCTGGGCCCGCTGACCGTCCTGCGCGACGGTGAGCCAGTGGAGCTTGCCACGAAGCTGCGCACGTTGCTGGCCACGCTGCTTGTCCGGGCGGGCCAGCCGGTGCCGCTGCACATCCTGGCTGACCGGCTGTGGGGTGAGGGGCCGCCGGTCAACGTCCGTGGGGCGCTGCAGACCTACATCACCCGGCTGCGCACTGCACTCGGCGACGACGGCCAGGTCGTGCAGACCGTGCCCGGCGGCTACCTGGTTCAGGCGGACGCCGAGCAGCTCGACCTGGCCGCCTTCCGGGAGTTGGTCGCCCGCGCAGACGCCGAGGCGGGCCACGACCAGGCCGAGGCTGCGCTGCTGCACCAGGCGCTCGAAATGTGGAACGAGATGCCGCTGTCCGACCTGGCGCCGGGCTCGCTGAGCAGTCAGGACCTCCCGGCGCTGGTCGAGACCCACATGTCCGTGCTGGAACGGCGGATCGACGTCGACCTCCGCCTCGGCCTGCACACTCGCCTCGTGCCGGAGCTGCGCGCTCTCACAGCCGAGCATCCGTTGCGTGAGCGCCTCTGGGCCCAGCTGATGCTCGCCTTGTACCGCTGCGGTCGGCAGGCGGATGCGCTCGCGGCCTACGAGTCCGTACGGCGTTTGCTGGCCGCAGAGCTCGGCCTGGATCCGGGACCGGAGCTGCGTGAGCTCCAGCAGGCAGTCCTGGCCGGCTCGAACCGGTTGGCGCCACCGCAGCCGGAAGTGGCGGCTCCTGAACCGCGGTGGCCCGTCCACCATCAGTTGCCGCTCGAGGCGCCGTACTTCACTGGTCGTGAAGAGCTGGTGAGTCAGGTCGAGAAGCTGCTCACGGACCCGTCCGAGGGTGTGCCGATCGTGGCTGTCTCGGGTCCGCCTGGCGCGGGCAAGTCCGCTTTGGCTTTGCATGTGGCGCATCGGATCGGGACAGCATTCCCCGACGGGCAGTGGTACGTGCATCTGGCCGGCGCGGGGGAGCGGCCGCGGGATCCTGCCGACGTTCTGGCCGAGTTGCTGGTCACGTCCGGGGTGCCTCGGGCGGAGGTGCCGGATGGGCTCGATGCGCGTTCCGCCTTGCTGCGTTCGCGATTGGCCGGCCGGCAGGTGCTCGTCGTACTGGATGATGCGGCGAAGGCGGAGCAGGTGCGGCCGTTGTTGCCGGGCACGCCGCAGAGCGCCGTACTGATCACGAGTCGGAGTGCGCTTGGTGGGCTGACGGCGCTGGCTGGCGCGCATCGGTTGGTGATCGGGCAGTTGGAGCCGGAGGAGTCCGCTCTGCTGCTGGCGCGCTTGCTGGGCGAGCGGCCGGGTGATGGGGCGGACGCGTTGGCCGAGTTGTGCGGGCACCTGCCGCTGGCGTTGCGCATCGCCGCGTCCAACTTGGCGGTTGGCCCGGGGATGGAGTGGGGGCACTACCTCGACTCGCTTCGCGCAGGCGATCGGCTGGCCAAGCTGGCGGTGGCCGGCGATCCAGATGCCGCCGTACGCAATGCTTTTGATCGGTCTTATGTGGCGCTGGATGCGGGTACGGCGCGGCTGTTCCGGCTGCTCGGGGTTGTGCCGGGGCCGGACTTCACGGCTGAGGCCGCGGCCGCGTTGACGTCGTCCGAGGACGCCGCTCGTCAGTTGGAGTTGCTGGCGGAGGCGAACCTGGTGCAGCGATATCGGCCGGGGCGGTTCCAGTTTCACGACCTGCTGCGGCTGTACGCGGCTGAGCTTGCGGCGGCGGACGTGGCTGATCGGGACGCGGCTCGACGGCGGTGGTTTGATGCTTACCTGCACAAGACGATGGCTGCGGTGCAGGTGTACGGGCCGCAGAAGCTGCGGTTGCCGTCGAAGGTGACCATCCAGGTGCCGGCTGACTTGGACGCTGCGGCTGCGCAGGAGTGGCTGGACGCGGAGCGGTCGAACCTGGTGGCCGCCGTACTGGATGCCGAAGCGCATGGCGAGCTCGAGGCGGCTTGGTGCCTTGCGGATCAGTTGGGCGGGTACTTCTCCGAGCGCGGTCACCATGCGGACTGGCATGCGGTGATCGACGCCGGGCTGCGCGCTGCGGAACAGGCCGGCAACGCGCAGGCGATGGCGGCGATGTACCGGGCGCGAGGGTCGAGCCTGAAGAACGTCGGCCGGACTGCCGAGGGGCGCGACTTCCTGGTCGAGGCGCTGCGGTTGTATCGGGAGGCCGGCGACGTCCGGGGCGAGCACAGTGTCACCAACCTCCTCGGCATCGCGGCGGCGCACCTCGGCGACAGTCTGGGCGCGCTGGACTGGTTCCGGCAGACGGCCGAGGCGGCCCGGCGATCGTCGAACCCGCGCGCCCTGGTCATGGCCACCGACAACCTGGCCGCGATCCTCCACGAGATCGGCCGGGTCGACGAGGCGCTCGCCCTAGCGCTCGACGCTCAGGCTCAGCACGTTGCGCTCGGCGACGGTCCTGGGCAGAACTCGACGCAGCATGTCCTGGCCGTGCTGCACCAGGACCGCGGTGAGTTGGACGAGGCGCTGGCGTTGATCACCGACGAGATCGCCGCCGTACACCGTTCTGGTCGCCGGCAAGGGGAGGCGATGTCGACGGAGGCGCTCGCCACGATCCATCGCGACCGCGGTGAGTTCGAGTTGGCGGAGAAGGTGGCCCGCGACGCACTCGAGTTGGCTCGCAGTCTTGGCGACGTACGCATCGAGTGCCACGTGGAGGCGACCCTCGGCGACGCCCTCTCCGGGCAGGGACGCTACGACGACGCGATCGACCGCTTCCACATCGCGCTGGCCCTGGCCCGGCAGGTGGGGGCGCGCGAGGTCGAGGTCCGCGCGTTGATGGGCCTGGCCCTGGCGCGCCTGGGGATTGGCGCGATCGACTTGGCCCTGGCCGACGCCCAGCAGTCCGTGCGCGAGTGCGAAACGCTGCAGATGGCGGTGCTCTACGGCCGAACCCTCACCGCCCTGGCGTTGGTGGAACAGGCCGCCGGCCACTCGTCGGCCGCCGAATCCGCTGCCGTCCGCGCCATCGAGATCCAGCAAGAAACCGGCGCCCAGCTCTACCTGACCTCCGCCCAGTCCGCCCTGATCACCATCCGCGCCTGACAGCCTCCCGCCTCACGTCTGAGGCCACGCCGCCTTCCCGTGTGGTTGAAGTCGGGGGCTTGCGGAGCTTCCGGGGGCATTGCACAGGTCATTTCCTGTTCAAGCCCCCGCGATCCCGCTCAAGCCCCCGACAGCCGGCCGGACCCGGTTGCTGAGTACTACGAGACACCCGGACAGATCTATTGACTTTCGATAGATGGCCGTCGATAGTCGATGCATGAACTTGGTGCACCGGGTCGTCGTACCGCTGCGGGTCCTGCTGGTGATGCTGTTCGCGGGGTTGGTGGTGGCGCAGGTGATGAGCATGCCCGGGCAGTTCGCGTACATGGCGGAGGAGCAGCCCGACCTGGCGTACCTGCGCTGGCCGCTGACGATCTGGTCGATCCTGGAACTGCTCTGCATCCAGGTCGTCATCGTCTGCACCTGGAAGCTGCTCACCCTCGTCGCCAGCGACCGGATCTTCAGCGAGGACGCGTTCGCCTGGGTCAACGCGATCATCTGGGCGCTCGGCATCGGCTGGGTGCTGTTCCTCGGCGTGTTCGTCTACCTCGGCTTCCTCGCCAACGACCCCGGCCTGCCGATCCTGATGTTCGGGATGGTCCTGGTCGGCGGCGTACTCGTGCTTCTCATGGTGGTGATGCGGGCCCTGCTGCGGCAGGCGACCACCCTGCGATCCGACATGGAAGCGGTGATCTGATGCCCATCGTGGTGCGCATCGACGTGGAACTCGCGAAGCGCAAGATGGGCGTCGGAGAGTTCGCCGAAAAGGTCGGCCTCACCCCGGCCAACGTCGCCGTCCTCAAGAACGGCCGCGCCAAGGCCGTCCGCTTCAGCACCCTCGAAGCCATGTGCCGAGTCCTCAACTGCCAACCCGGCGACCTCCTCGAATACATCGACGAAGACACCGCCGACCACCTCGACCCCTCAACCACCCACTCCGCCTGAGTTTCCGGCCCGCGTGCGTGGGTGTATTACCTGCGGGACGCCGAAGGGTGGACGGCGCCGGTGTATTTCTCGCCCGGCCCTTGGCCCGGCTCGTCCGGGATTGATGAGGCTTCTTTGAAGGCCAGCTGCAGCGAGCGGAGACCGTCGCGGAGGGGGGCGGCGTGGTGGTGGCCCAGGGAGGCGGCGGAGGCGTCGAGGAGGCCGGCCAGGGCGTCGATGAGGGAGCGGGCTTCGTCGAGGTCCTTGTGGTCGGGGAGGTCTTCGGCGAGGCCGAGGTTGACGGCGGCGGCGCTCATCAGGTGCAGTGCGGCGGTCGAGATGATCTCTACGCTGGGTACGTCGGCGATGTCGCGGGACACCGTGGACAGGGGGTCGGGCTGCGAGTTGGCACCTGATTCCGTCATGCTGCTACTCTTGCATGGCGACCGACCGGGTCCAGCGGTGACCCCTGAGCGGAATACTCAAGGGAATCCGGTGGTTCTGGTCTAAGCGGAGGGCCACCTCCCACCCAGTCGATGAACAGTCGGCGGGTCCCGGTCACGTCGAGGTTCCGGAGCGATCCGGTGCTCTCGGCGATCGTACGGCGTACCTCCCGCAAGGGTTGGAGCGTCGTCGATCTGGGAATTGGGCCTTCGTGTGATCGCACGAGGGCCCTTGTCATTTCCGGGGGCCCGCGGCGGTCGTGAGGTGGCACCGAAACGAGCACAACCCAGGAGGACCCATCACCATTGAACTGCGCGTCAACGAGCGCATCCGCGTTCCCGAGGTGCGACTGGTCGGACCGAACGGTGAGCAGGTAGGCATCGTCCGGATCGAGGACGCACTTCGGCTGGCACAGGAGGCCGACCTCGACCTGGTCGAGGTCGCGGCGACCGCCCGGCCTCCGGTCTGCAAGCTGATGGATTTCGGCAAGTACAAGTACGAGACCGCGCAGAAGGCGCGCGAGTCCCGCCGGAACCAGTCCAACACGGTCATCAAAGAGATGAAGCTGCGGCCGAAGATCGACCCGCACGACTACGAGACCAAGAAGGGTCACGTCGTTCGGTTCCTGCGTGCCGGGGACAAGGTCAAGATCACCATCATGTTCCGTGGCCGCGAGCAGTCCCGGCCGGAGCTCGGCTTCCGGCTGCTGCAGCGGCTGGCCGAGGACGTCAGCGAGCTCGGCTTCGTCGAGTCCTCGCCGCGGCAGGACGGCCGGAACATGATCATGGTGCTCGGACCGCACAAGAAGAAGTCCGAGGCGCGCGTGGAAGTGGAAGCCGAGAAGGCGAAGCGGAAGGCCGAACGGGAGGCCGAGGAGCAGGCGGAGCGCGCGGAGCGCGCCGAGCAGGCTCAGGCCCACGAGGCCCAGCGCGCCGCCGGCACCGTGAAGAAGCCGAAGGGTCCGGCCGACAACCTCGACCCGGAGTGACGAAACGCTCCGGCCGTCGATGCCGACGCCGGAGCACCGTCACACCGAAGATCGAGTCAACGAAACACAATCAGGAGCACACACAGCCATGCCGAAGATGAAGACCCACTCGGGGATGAAGAAGCGCGTCCGGATCACCGGCTCGGGCAAGCTGCGCCGCGAGCAGACCGGCAAGCGTCACCTCGCCGAGGCGAAGCCGACCAAGCGCAAGCGCCGCCTGTCCGGCACCGTCGAGGTCGCGCCGTCGCACGTGAAGAAGGCCAAGAAGCTTCTCGGCATCTGATCCACCCCTTCCCCGAACACCCCCCGCCGAGTGGGCACCATCTCTCCGGCGCAGAAATACAAGGAGTAACACCTCATGGCACGCGTGAAGCGGGCAGTCAACGCCCACAAGAAGCGCCGGGTCGTACTCGAGCAGGCCAGCGGCTACCGCGGCCAGCGCTCGCGGCTGTACCGCAAGGCCAAGGAGCAGGTCACCCACTCGCTCGTCTACGCCTACCGGGACCGCAAGGCGCGCAAGGGCGACTTCCGCAAGCTGTGGATCCAGCGCATCAACGCTGCGGTCCGCGCCGAGGACCTGACCTACAACCGGTTCATCCAGGGTCTGCGGCTGGCCGAGGTCGAGGTCGACCGCAAGATCCTCGCCGACCTGGCTGTCAACGACCCGGCCGCGTTCTCCGCGCTGGTCCAGGTCGCCAAGGCGGCGCTGCCGGCCGACGTGAACGCTCCGAAGAGCGACGCCGCGGCCTGAGCTGCAGCACCCCTTAGTAAGCACTCGAGTGGCGAGCCCTGGTCTGCTGACCGCGCAATCCGTGCGGATCAAGCAGGCCCGGCGGCTCGCCACTCGTGCGTTCCGCCGCAAGACCGGCCGCTTCCTGGTCGAGGGCCCGCAGGCCGTCCGGGAAGCCCTCGAACACCGTGAGCTCGTCCTCGAGGTGTACGGCGAACCCGACGTCGCGACCCGGCACCGCGATCTGCGCGACCTCGCTCGCGCCGCGGGCGTGCCGTGGTTCGAGGTCAACCGCGCCGCGATCGAGGCGCTGAGCGAGACCGTCACCTCCCAAGGCGTGGTCGCCGTCTGCTCACTGGTCACGGTCCCTCTGGACGAGGCAGTACGGCGTACTGCGCAACTCGTCGCGGTCGGCGTCCAGGTCCGCGACCCCGGCAACGTCGGGACCCTCATCCGTACGGCGGACGCCGCCGGAGCCGATGCCGTCGTACTGTCCGCGGAGTCCGTCGATCCGCACAACCCGAAGGCGGTCCGGGCCAGCGTCGGCAGCGTCTTCCACCTCCCGATCAGCGTCGACGCGGACATCCCCGCGGCCGCGAAGTCGTGGCGCGACCAGGGCCTGCAGGTCCTCGCGGCCGACGGGTACGGCGCCTCCGACCTGGACACGTGCATCGACGACGGCACGCTCGCCAAGCCGACGGTGTGGCTGTTCGGCAACGAGGCCCACGGCCTGCCCGACGGGTACGACGCGATCGTCGACCGCTCGGTGAAGGTGCCGATCTACGGCCGGGCCGAGTCGCTCAACCTGGCCACCGCCGCCGCGATCTGCCTGTACGCGTCCGCCCGGGCGCAGCGCCGTACCGCCTGACTCACTTCTTCAGCCGGCCCTCGAGTCCGTCGAGCAGGCAGTCCAGGCCGAAGACGAACGCCTCGTTGTGCATCGTGGCCAGGTCGCGGTTGGAGCGGCGGCGGAGCGACTCCTGCATCATCGGGTCGTCGGCGGTGGCGACGCGGGCCTGCTCCAGCACGTCCTGGACCCATTCCTCGGTCGTCTGGCCGGAGTTCTTGATCGAGGTCTTGACGGCGACCTCCGCGTTCGCGGTGCCGAAGACGAACGACATCACGCTGCCCATCGCGAAGTCGACGTCGCGTTCGGCGAAGCCGCCGGCGCCGAACAGGATCAGCCCGCGGGAGCCGAGCGACGTCGCGTTCGGGCCGATGCTCGGCCGGGTGTAGACGACCTCGGGCAGCCACGGGTGCCGCAGGATCATCGCGCGCAGGCTGTGCGCGAACAGCATCGCGCCGGACCGCCAGCCGGCCAGCTCCGGCTCGGGCACGTCGACCTCGCCGTACGTCTCGTCGATGAGCAGGTCGACCAGGTCGTCCTTGGTCGGCACGTGCCAGTAGAGGCTGGTCGCGCCGGAGCCCAGCCGGGCGGCCAGCTTGCGCATGCTCAGGCCGGCCAGGCCCTCGGTGTCCAGGATCTCCATCGCGGCCTGCACGATCTGCTCCCTGGTCAACGTCTCCCGGGCAGGTGCGGCGGCCCGCGTACGGGTCCAGATCGAGTCCTTCATGGGCCCATCCTACCTAAGGACTCGCACACTGTACGAGTGGTGTCGTACAGTGTGCGAGTGACTAGTACACCGTTCGAGTCCACAGCGACCGGTCATCCGCGACGCTGGTGGATCCTGCTGATCCTGTGCTTGAGCCTGATGGTGCTGGTGGTCGACAACACCGTGCTCAACCTGGCCATCCCGTCGCTGATGCGCGACCTGGATGCGACTCCCGCCGACGTGCAGTGGATCATCGACGCCTACATCCTGGCGTTCGCCGGCCTGCTGCTGACCGCGGGCAGCCTGTCCGACCGGTTCGGCCGCCGGAAGATGCTGATCCTCGGGCTGGTGGTGTTCGGGCTGGCCTCGCTGCTGGCCACGCTGGCCGAGACGC
Organism: Kribbella sp. NPDC002412; assembly: GCF_053592935.1. Classification (NCBI taxonomy): domain Bacteria; kingdom Bacillati; phylum Actinomycetota; class Actinomycetes; order Propionibacteriales; family Kribbellaceae; genus Kribbella; species Kribbella sp. NPDC002412. Next base: position 6,971 of record NZ_JBSFBL010000095.1, on the reverse strand, counting down.
CGTGGCAGCTGATCGCCTGCCGGTTCCTGATGGGCGTCGGCGGGTCGCTGCTGATGCCGAGCACGCTGTCCCTGCTGTTCACGGTGTTCCCGCCGGAGGAGCAGCGCAAGGCGATGGCCGGCTGGTCCATGGTCGCGATGGTCGGCGTGGTGGCCGGCCCGACGGTCGGCGGCGTACTGCTCGAGCACTTCTGGTGGGGGTCGATCTTCCTGCTGAACGTGCCGATCGTGGTGCTGGCGATCATCGGTGCGGTCGCGATGATCCCGGAGTCCCGGGGGCCGGCGCGGGCCGTCGACCCCGGTGGCGCGGTGCTGTCGATGGTCGGCATGACCGCGGTGGTGTGGGCGATCATCTCGGTTCCGGTCGACGGGTTCGGCTCCGCGAAGGTGCTCGGTGGGCTGGCCGTCGGTGTGGCCGCGCTGACCGCGTTCGCGGTGTGGGAGAAGCGGAGTGCGCACCCGATGGTGCCGCTGGCGTTGTTCCGGAACCGCAACTTCAGCGGGACCAGCTTTTCGATCGTGCTGCTGTCGTTCACTGCCGGTGGGTTGCTGCTCGCGCTGACGCAGTACCTGCAGTTCGTGCTCGGCTACACGCCGTTGAAGGCTGGTCTGGCGCTGATCCCGTACGCGGCTTCGGCGATGTTGTTCAACGGGCTCGGGGCGACTTTGGGCAAGAAGTTGGCCGACCGCACGCTGATCGCGGCCGGGCTCGTGGTGATCGCGGCGGGCTTCGGGATCCTCACCCAGGTCAGTACGTCGTCCGGCTACGGCCTGTTGATCGTCGGGCTGCTCGTGATGGGTGTCGGCGGTGGGCTGGCCGGACCGGCGGCGTACACGCTGCTGATGCAGTCCGTCCCGGCGGAGCACCGTGGTGTCGGCTCGGCCATGAACGACACGGTCCAGCAGACCGGCGCCGCCCTGTCGGTGGCCGTCCTGGGCAGCGTCCTGGCCGCCGCCTACTCCTCCTCGCTCCCCGACTCGGTCCCCGAGGCAGCCCGCAACTCCATCGCCGAGACCCTCGCCCTAGGCCCTGCCTTCGTCTCCGCAGCCCGCGCTGCCTTCACCGACGCCATGTCCATAGCCATGACCACAGGCCTGGTAGGAGCCCTGGCCGGTGCCCTAGTGGCCCTGGTAGCCCTCCCACGCCGCAAGACAGACGAGCCACAGGAGGCGGCCCCGGCAGAAACCGCCGACTCCACCTCCACCGTCTGACCCGACCACACCGACCTGACCGCCCGAGGGGATATCCCCGCGAGTGTTGGGTTCTCCCCTCGTAGACGAGCAGAGAACCCCCGCTTCGCGGGGATATCCCCTCGAAGTGGGGTGGGGCGGGGGAGGGGTGGGCGGGCCGACTGTGGACGGCCGATTCACGTTTCGGGGACGGAGGTTCCTAGACTGCATGTCGCAGAAGTTCCGATGGAGAGCGAGCCATGTCCGGTCCCAACACTGATTACGACCCGGTCGAAGTGACGCCGTTGCATGCCGACGAGGTGGAGCGGACCAGGGACGAGGCGCTGAAGGCGTTTGCCGAGGCGGCCGATCTGGCTGCCCTGCAGGAGGCCAAGTCCGCGCACCTCGGCGAGAAGTCGCCGATCGCGCTGGCCAACCGCGAGATCGGCGCGCTGCCGCCGCAGGGCCGCAAGGAGGCCGGTCAGCGGATCGGCGCGGCCCGGAAGGCGATCAACGAGGCCTTCGCGGCCCGGCTCGCGGTCCTCGAGGCCGAGCACGAGGAGCGGATGCTCGCCACCGAGCGGGTCGACGTGACGCTGCCGTGGCACACCCCCGAGCTCGGCGCCCGGCACCCGCTGTCGCTGATCTCCGAGCAGATCGCGGACGTGTTCACCGCGCTCGGCTGGGACGTCGCCGAGGGCCCCGAGATCGAGGCCGAGTGGCTGAACTTCGACGCCCTGAACTTCCAGCCGGACCACCCGGCCCGGCAGATGCAGGACACCTTCTTCGTCGAGCCGGCCGGTTCCGGCACGGTGCTGCGGACCCACACCTCCCCGGTGCAGGCGCGCTCGATGCTGACCCGCAAGCCGCCGATCTACGTGATCTGCCCGGGCCGGGTGTTCCGCACCGACGAGCTCGACGCGACCCACACGCCGGTCTTCTACCAGGTCGAGGGCCTGGTCGTGGACGAGGGCATCACGCTCGCGCACCTGAAGGGCACCCTCGACCACTTCGTCGTCTCGATGTTCGGCGAGGGCCTGGAGGCCCGGCTGCGGCCGAACTTCTTCCCGTTCACCGAGCCGTCGGCCGAGGTGGACCTGAAGTGCTTCGTCTGCCGCGGCGCCTCCGTCGGCAACCCGGACCGCCCGTGCCGCACCTGTGGCAGCGAGGGCTGGATCGAGTGGGGCGGCTGCGGCGTGGTGAACCCGCGGGTCCTGCAGGCCTGCGGCATCGACACCGACCGGTACTCGGGCTTCGCCTTCGGCATGGGCCTGGAGCGGACGCTGATGTTCCGCAACGGCGTCGAGGACATGCGCGACATGGTCGAGGGTGACGTGCGGTTCAGCCGCCAGTTCGGGATGGAGATCTGATGCGGGTCCCACTGTCATGGCTTCGTGAGTACGTCGACCTGCCGGCCGGCGTCACCGGTCGGGGCGTCGCGGAGAAGCTGATCCGGGCCGGCCTCGAGGTGGAGACCGTCGAGGAGTCGGACCTGACCGGCCCGCTGGTCGTCGGCAAGGTGCTCACCTACGAGGACGAGCCGCAGAAGAACGGCAAGACCATCCGCTGGTGCTCGCTCGACATCGGCAAGGACGAGCCGCAGTGGGTCGTCTGCGGTGCGGACAACTTCGCGGTCGGCGACCTGGTCGTCGTCGTGCTCCCGGGCGCCGTGCTGCCTGGTGGGTTCGCGATCTCCGCGCGGAAGACCTACGGGCACATCTCCAACGGCATGATCTGCTCCAGCTCCGAGCTCGGCCTCGGCGACGACGGCTCGCACGGCATCGTCGTGCTCGAGCCGGGCGAGGCCCAGCCGGGTGACGACGCCATCGAGCTGCTGGCGCTGCAGGACGACGTGCTGGACATCGCGGTCACGCCGGACCGGGGCTACTGCCTGTCGATCCGTGGTGTCGCGCGTGAGGCGGCGACGGCTTACGGCGTTCCGCTCAAGGACCCGGCCGAGCTGACCCTCGACGGGGACGCGAACGGCGGCTACCCGGTCCGGATCGAGGACGAGCACGGCTGCGACGTCTTCGTCACCCGGACCGTCACCGGCATCGACCCGGACACCCCGTCCCCGCGCTGGCTGCAGAAGCGGCTGCTCGCGTCCGGGATGCGGCCGATCTCGGTCGCCGTCGACATCACCAACTACGTGATGCTCGAGCTGGGCAACCCGATCCACGGCTACGACAAGAACCTGCTGTCCGGCGAGATCGTGGTCCGGCGGGCCCAGCTCGGGGAGAAGCTGGTCACGCTCGACGACCAGACCCGCGAGCTCGACCCCGAGGACCTGCTGATCACCGACGGCTCCGGCCCGATCGGCCTGGCCGGGGTGATGGGCGGCGCGACCACCGAGCTGTCGCCGACCACGCGGGACGTGGTGATCGAGGCGGCGCACTTCGACCCGATCGTGATCGCGCGCACCTCGCGGCGGCACAAGCTGTCCACCGAGGGGTCGAAGCGCTGGGAGCGGACCGTCGACCCGAGCCTGCCGCGGTACGCCGCGCAGCGGGTGGCGAACCTGCTCCGCGACCTGGCCGGCGGCACGATCGAGCCGGCCGAGACGTACGTCGACGTGCACCAGCTCCCGGAGCCGGTCACCTTCCGCGCCGACCACGCGGCCCGGGTCGCGGGCGCCCCGATCACCATCGCGGAGACCGTCCGCCACCTCGAGTCGGTCGGCTGCAAGGTCGTCCCGGCTGAGCCGGGCGCCCGTCCGGCGCCGTTGGCCGCGGGCGTTCACGCACCCGCGCTCGTCGTCGAGTCCCGCCCCGGCGCGACCAGCGCCGACGCTGTCGTCGGTGGCGAGCACGCGGCGCACGGCGTCGCGGCCTTGGCCGGGGACGACCTGGTGACCGTGACGCCGCCGTCGTGGCGGCCGGATCTGCGGGACCCCAACGACTTCGCCGAAGAGGTCATCCGCCTGTTCGGGTACGACAACGTCCCGTCGATCCTGCCGCCCGCGCCGGGTGGCCAGGGCCTGACGGTGTCGCAGCGGCGCCGGCGCCGGGTCGCGACCGCGCTGGTCGGCGCCGGGCTGACCGAGGTCGTGTCGTACCCGTTCACCGGCGAGGCCGACTTCGACGCGATGGGGCTGCCCGCCGACGACGCACGCCGTACGACGGTCAAGCTCGTGAACCCGTTGTCCGACGAAGAGCCGTCGATGCAGACGACCCTGCTGGCGACGCTGCTGCGGACCGCCGAGCGCAACGTCGGCCGCGGGAACACCGACCTGGCGATCTTCCAGACCGGCCTGGTCTTCCTGCCGAAGGCCGAGTCCAAGCCCGCGCCGCTGCCGTCTGTCGCGCAGCGCCCGAGCGACATCGAGATCCAGTCCTTGTACGACGCTCTGCCGGACCAGCCGCTGCACCTCGGTGTGGTGCTGACCGGTGCGCGGACGGCGACCGGCTGGTGGGGCAAGGGTCAGCCGGCCGCGTGGTCGGACGCGGTGCAGATCGGGCGGACCGTGGCGAACGCGGTCGGCGTGGAGCCGGTTCTGCGCAATACCGATCTGGCGCCGTGGCACCCGGGGCGGTGTGCGGAGTTCACAGTCGACGGCAAGGTGGTCGGTCACGCCGGAGAGCTGCACCCGAAGGTGTGCCAGGCGTTCGGGCTGCCGGCGCGGTCCGGTGCGGTGGAGCTCGACCTGGATGCGCTGATCGCGGCGGCTCCGTCGTCGATCACGGCCGTGCCGTTCTCGTCGTACCCGGTGGCCAAGGAGGACGTCGCGCTGATCGTCCCGGCCGAGGTGCCTGCGGCGGAGGTCGAGGCGGCGCTGGTCGAGGGGGCGGGCGAGTTGCTGGAGTCGATCCGGCTGTTCGACCTGTACACCGGGGAGCAGATCGGCGAGGGCAAGAAGTCGCTCGCGTTCGCGCTGCGGTTCCGGGCGCCCGACCGCACCTTGAAGGAGAACGAGGTGGCGGACGTCCGGCAGGCCGCGGTCCAGGTCGCCGTCGACCGCTTCGGCGCCGTCCAGCGGGTCGGCTAACACCATGAACCGGGGCGGCGCGGTCGGGCCGGCCAACGCAGGTCGCACCAACAGCCGCGGCGATAGCCGGCCGGGGCGGGGTGTGGCATGACCGGCCGGCACCCGCGGGTGGCGGTTGCGGCGCCGAACACGGCGGCCGCGGAGGCCGGCGTCCGGGTTGCCGCCGAGGGCGGGAACGCGGTGGACGCCGCGATCGCGGCCACCCTGGTGACGATGGTGAACGAGATCGGCGTGGTGTCGCCGGCCTCCGGCGGTTTCGTCACGCTGCAGGTCGCGGGTGGCGAGCCCGTCACGATCGACGGCTGGGTGGAAATGCCCGGCCGCGGCCTGACGACCGACAGCTTCGGCCGCGGCGTCTGGGACGTCACGACCGACTACGGCGGCGGCACGACGACCACCGTCGGCCACGGCTCGGTCGCCACCCCCGGTGGGATGAAGGCGCTCGACCTGGCGCACCGCCGGTCCGGGAAGGCGCCGTGGCGTGCGGTCGTCCAGCCTGCGATCGACGTGGCCCGGCACGGCTTCCCGCTCAGCCGGACCTCGGGCTACTACCTCGGCTTCACTCACGAGATCATCTTCGGCTGGCACCAGCCGAGCCACCGGGTCGTGCACGAGGACGACGGCGCGGTGATCAAGGCCGGCAGCACGGTCGTCATCCCCGAGCTGGCCGAGGCGCTCGAGCTGATCGCCCGCGACGGCGCCGAGACGATGTACACCGGCGACCTCGCCCAGCTGCTGATCCGCGACATGGCCGAGAACGACGGCATCCTCACCGCCGAAGACCTCGCCGCGTACGAGGCCGTCGTACGCCCGGCCCTCACTGTCCGGCAGAACGGGTGGCGCCTCGCGACCAACCCGCCGCCCGCGGTCGGGGGAGTTGCCGTGGCCGCGATGCTCGCGCTGCTGGACGGCGTACCGGCGGACGGCAGCTGGTCGCAGTCCGAGCTGGAGCGGCTGATCGACGTGCAGCATGCCGTGCTCGGCGCGCGGCTGGCGGAGCTGGACGAGGAGGACAGGCGGCAGCTGGCGGGGCAGAAGCTGCTCGACCTGGCCGCGTCCGGCGACCTGCGCGCGTTGAGCTCACCGAGTACTGCGACGGTCTCGGTCGTCGACGACGAGGGTGACGCGTGTGCGATCACCGTCTCGTCCGGCTACGGCTCGGGCGTGCTGACACCCGGCACCGGGATCTGGCTGAACAACGCGCTCGGCGAGCAGGAGCTGCTGCACGGCGGTCCGCACAGCCTGGCCCCGGGGACGCGGCTGACATCGAACATGGCGCCGAGTGTCGCCCGCCGGGACAGCGACGGCGCGGTGCTCGCGATCAGCTCGCCCGGTTCGGACCGGATCCCGACCGCGTTGGCCCAGGTGTACGCGCTCTACACGCACGGCGGGCTGCCCCTAGCGGAGGCGGTCGAGCACCCGCGGCTGCACGTCCGGGTCCGGCAGAACGTCGTGGTCGACTACGAAGACGAGCTGCCGGTGTCCGGCACGACCGGGCTGCCGACCCGCCCGATGCCGCCGCACTCCATGTACTTCGGCGGTGTCGCAGCCGCGTACTGGGATCCGTCCGACGGTCTCCTCGCGGTCGGCGACCCCCGCCGTACCGGAGCCGTCGCGATCTCCCCGCCACTCTGAGCGTGCCGACGGCCCGACTGCTTCGTTAGTAAGGTCAACCCTTCGACACCTGAACTGGAAGGTCTGCAGCATGCGGGACACGGACCCCGAGCTCTCGGTCGTCGTACCGATGTACGACGAGGAGGAAGTGCTGCCGATCTTCTTCGACCGGATGCGCCCGCTCCTGGACGGCCTCGGGATCT
>NZ_JBSFBL010000094.1:0-19661 GCF_053592935.1 Kribbella sp. NPDC002412 | reverse complement strand
ATGGCCACGTTTCCGGCGACGATCGGGCCGCTGGCGATCTTCCTGGTCCAGTTCGGCGTACTGGACACGATGCTGTCCCTGGCGTTCCTGCTCTGGCCGGGCACGCTCAGCCCGAACTACTTCTACAAGGTCGACCGGCCGATCTGGCTGTGGAACTGGTCCAAGCCGGCCAAGGCCGTCAACACCGCGGCCGTGGTGATCTCGCTGATCATCGCCCACCAGACCGGCGCACACTGGCTCCCGTACGGCGTCGCGATCGCGGCCCTGGTCGTGAAGGTCGTGTCCACCTACCGCCTGCTGACCATCCTCCGCGGCCGCCGCCCCGCCGTACCGGCGGTCTGAGGGTTGGCTGTCAAGGGTGGAAGGGGGCGGATGGGGTGGGGCCCTGGTACGACCCGGGAGTGGAGGTGGGGTGCGTGGCAACCTTGCTGACTGCGCATAGCCTCGACCTCATGTGGTTGTGGGAACTGGCGCTGGCGATCGGCTTCGGGATCGGGTCCGCCATCGTGCCGGTGATGAACGCCGAGGCGTACGTGCTCGGCGTCGGTGTCTCCGGAGCGCTGGACCCGGTGGTCGCGGCGATCGGGGTGTCGGTCGGGCAGACGATCGGCAAGGTCGCGATGTTCCTGGCCGTCCGCTACCGCCCGGGGTACGCCGCCCGGAAGGTCAAGGAGCCGAAGGCGGTGAACCTGACCACCCGCTGGGGCCGCTTCGTCCAGTGGAACCGCGACGTCAGCAAGCGCCTCCTCGACGCGATGAGCGACCGCCGCTGGGGCATCCCGGTCACCCTGCTGAGCGCGTCGGTCGGCATCCCACCCCTGTACGGCGTCGCCCTCATCGGCGGCGCCTCCCGGATGGGCGTGATCACCTTCAGCCTGTCGGTCCTCATCGGCCGATCCGCCCGCTTCATCCTGCTGGCCCTCGGCGTCAGCTTGGTGTGAGTCGCGGACCGCCACGCCATCACAATCGCGCGCCGGACGGCGTTCCCCGCGAGCTTCCCGTCCTACGGCTCCATTGAGATGGCCTGGCGGTCCGCCTACCCTCCAAACGTGCGCCCAGTCAGCCGCTCGTACGCGTTGATGTACGCGGCGCGGGTGCGCTCGACCACCTCGTCGGACAGCGGCGGCGGGGCCTCGCCGGACTTGCGGTCCCAGCCGGAGTCGAACTGGAGCCAGTCACGGATGATCTGCTTGTCCAGCGACGGCTGCTGCCGTCCCGGCTCCCACTGGTCGGCCGGCCAGAACCTGCTCGAGTCCGGCGTCAGCACCTCGTCGGCCAGCACGATCGTCCCGTCCGCCCGGGCCCCGAACTCGAACTTCGTGTCGGCCACGATGATCCCGCGCTCCGCCGCCATCGCGTGCGCCCGGGTGTAGATGTCCAGCGTGGTGTCCCGCAACGCGGCGGCCGTCTCCGCGCCGACGGTCGCGACCACAGCGTCGTACGACACGTTCTCGTCGTGCTCGCCCAGCTCGGCCTTGGTCGCCGGGGTGAAGATCGGCTCGTCCAGCCGCGACCCCTCGACCAGCCCCGGCTTCAGCGGGATCCCGCAGACGCTGCCGGTCGCGTTGTAGTCGAGCAGCCCGGAGCCGCTCAGGTACCCACGCGCCACGCACTCGACCGGGAACATCGCCAGCTTCTCGCAGATCACCGCGCGCCCTGCGACCTCGGCCGGAACGTCGGTGGACAGGACGTGGTTCGGCACCCCGAGCACCTCGAACCACCACAGGCTCATCGCGGTGAGCACCTTGCCCTTGTCCGGGATCGGCGTCTCCAGCACCCAGTCGAACGCGCTCTGCCGGTCGCTGGCGACCATCAGCAGCTCACCGGACTCCAACTCGTACAGGTCCCGGACCTTGCCGGAGTGGATGTGCTTGGCGCCGGGGATCTCAGGGGCTGTGGTCACGCCCCCGATTGTTCCACCCCTCGCTTCCGCGCCCGCAGGGCCACCACCTTGCCACCGAGTGCGAGCAGTCCGTCCCGGATCGCGCACACGACCCGGTTCTCCACCTGACCGAGCCGTCCGACGCCACGGGACCGCTTGACCAGCTTGGTGGTCGCGGGACGGCGATCCCGGTCGTACGCCGCCAGCGCCGTACTCAGATCGCCCGGCTCGGCCAGGTGCTGCGCCAGCGCGCCGGCGTCCTCGATCGCCGAGCAGGCCCCGCGGCCGAGGTTCGGCGTCATCGCGTGGGCGGCGTCGCCGAGCAGTACGACGCGACCGCGCACGAACGGGACCAGCGGCGTCGGCAGGTCGTAGATGTCGTTCTGCAGAACGGCTTCCGGTGGCGTCGCCGCGACAATCGCCGGGATCGGGTCGTGCCACCCGCCGAAGTCCTTGGTCGCCGTCGCGTGGTCGCCGCCCTGGCCGGCCGGCTGGTTGGCCGTCGCGTACCAGTAGATCCGCCCGTCGATCAGCCGCGCGAACCCGAACCGTTGCCCACGGCCCCAAGTCTCGCCACCACCGTCGTCGAGCTGCACGTCGGCGATCCCCCGGTACGCCGTGTAACCGGAGTACCGCGGCCCTTTGGACGCCGGGTAGAGCGCCTGCCGGATCACGCTGCGGATCCCGTCGGCCGCGACGACCAGGTCGGCCCGCAGCTCGTCGTTGATCGTCACGCCGGTCTCGTCCTGCGTGAGCTTCGAGACGGTATAGCCGGTCCGGACCGTGATCCCGGGTCCGAACTGATCCGTGATCAGCTCGTGCAGCTGCGCCCGGTGGATCATCACCGGCAGCTCGACGCCGAGATCGGCCGCCTCCACCACCCACTGCCCGCCGGGCTTGCGCATCCCGGCAGGACTGGACTCCACCGCCGCCTTCTCGACGCCCTTCACCCCGAGCTCTTCCAGTACGGCGACCGCCGCCGGCCAGACCGAGATCCCGGCGCCCACCTCACCCAACTCCGGTGCCCGCTCCAGCACCGTGACCTGCCATCCGCACCGCTCCAGCGCGACGGCTGCCGTGACCCCGCCGATTCCCGCTCCCACCACGATCGCCGTACTCATGACCTAGACTCTACATCTGTAGAGGATCTTTGAGAAGTGCCGGTCCGGAGATGGGAGACTGACCGCCGTGACGAAGCAGGTGCCGCTCGGCGCGGACCGACGGGAAGCGATCGCCGACGCCGCGATCCATCTGGTCGCGACCCGCGGCCTGCGCGGGCTGACCCACCGCGCGGTCGACGCGGAAGCCGGTCTGCCGCCGGGCTCGACGTCGTACTACCTCCGGACCCGGAACGCGCTGCTGACCGCCTGCGTGAACCGGATGCTCGCCCGCGATCTGGCTGCGTCGCCTGCCTTCGGCGCGGGGACGTCACCGGTCGACCTGCTGATCGAGATGGTCCTAGGCCTGGCGCGGGACCGGCCGGACGACCTGGTCGCGCGGTACGAGTTGTCGTTCGAAGCCAGTCGTCAGCCGGAGCTGCGGGCCGCGATCGACGAGGGCGGACGGCAGTTGCGGGCGATGCTGGCGCAGTTGCTGGACGGGCTCGGCGTACCGAATCCGGTTGCGGCTGCCTGGCCGGCGGCGGCGATGCTGGACGGTCTGCTGTACGACCGCGTGGCCGGCGCCGGGGCCACGATGCCGCAGGAGGAGTTCGAGGCCGGCGTACGGCGCTCTGTCACGGCACTGCTGGACGGGCTCAGAGCCGGTCGGTGATCGTGACGAAGGTGAAGTAGCAGACGCCGAGCAGCATGCCGACGTGGCCGAGCACGGACAGGCCGGCGCCGGAACCCCACGCGTCGCCCTGCGCGTCCTCGGAGTGCCGGCCGCCGCTGGGCAGCCAACGGGCCAACAGCAACAATCCGAGCGCGGTCAGCAGCCACCACCCCACCAGGATGAGCAGCGCGATCTCCCGCCGACCGGTGACCAGGGCAACGATCCAGCCGAGCAGCGTGAACACGCCGACAACCGTGTGCAGGCGCAGGAGGACGGCGGAGTACCCATGCCGGCCGGCGCCGTGACCGGTGCCGTCGACAACGGTTCCGCCGAGGCGGACGCGCGTCAGCAGTACGACAACCGCACCGAGGGCGGTCAGGAACCAGGTGACGTTCGACCATTCCACCCCCCGATCCTTACCCCACCAACCCCCACCCCCAACCGTCCCCGCGTGTCGCAACCCACAGTCACCAAGGTCCGGCCCAACCGGGAGCACCTCCCAGTTGGGCCGGACCACCACCCACAACGAATCCCGGCGCCCTGCGAGGGCCGGGGGTGGCTTCACCTGGCAGGCCAGGGTGTCCGCCCTCACGCCCCACCAGGCTGCTTCGCCCCGTCAACTGCTCTGCGTCTGCCCCGCCCCGTCATCAGTCCCGGTCCCCGGCTGACTCCCTTGCCCAGGAACAGTCCCTTGCCCAGGAACCATCCCCTGCCCGGGCAACTGCCCCTGCTGACCTTGCTGACCTTGCTGGCCCTGCTGGCCCTGCTGGCCTTGCTGACCTTGCTGGCCGGGGAACTGACGCCCACCCCCACCAGGCCCACCAAACTGATTCTGCTGAGTATCGAACCCGTCCCACGCGTGCCCAACCGCAGCACCCCCAAGAAACGCCAACACAGCCAACAGACTCCCCGCCCCCGCCAACACGAGATTGCCAGGCCGCCCCCCACCCTTCCCATCCCCCTGCTCCCCACCCGGAGCCCCATACACCCCGCCGTAGGCACCCGCACCAGGCCCACCGCTCGCCGCGGACCCCGCCTGCGCGATCCCACCCACAGCACCTGCGGCTCCTGTGTTTGGTGGGGCGACCGATGCTGCCGGAAGGGCGGTGGTGTCGTCGGCGCTGGATGTGTTGCCGGCACGGGCGGCCTGCCACTGAGCCTCGTTGACCGACGCACCCGGCACAGCCGGGCCGGCCAACTCCGGGCCGGAAGTGTTGGCGGCGCCCGACGCCTGGGCTCCAGCTGACCCGCCCGGCGCACCCGCGTGAGTGCCGGGAACCTGCCCACCCGAGTGGGTGCTCGGTGCGGAAGCACCCGGGCGGGTGCTCGGTGCGACAGCACCCGAGTGGGTGCTCGGTGCGGAAGCGCCCGGGCGGGTGCTCGGTGCGACAGCACCCGAGTGGGTGCTTGGCGCTGAACTGCCCGGGTGGGTGGTGGGTTCTGGGTGGTTGGTGACGTGGTGGTGGGTGGGGTTGGGGGTCGGGGGGTTGGTGTTTTGGGTCATGGTTTTCTCCTGTGTCAGCCGGTGGTGGTGAGGTCGTAGACGGTGGTGTTGCCTACGGTTTGGGACCGGAAGGTTTCGGCTACCCAGGTGGCGATCTCGTTGGAGGTGCCGCCGCGCCCGCCGCCGAAGCCGCCGCCTCCGCCGACGAAGTAGTGCACCTTGCCCTGGGCAACCAGTTCCTTGAACTCGGCCAGCGACGGCGCCGGGTCGGTCCCGTTGAACCCGCCGATCGCCATGATCGGCGTGCCGGACGCGATCTGCAGCGGCGCGGCCCCGTTCGCGGTGACCGCCGCGGCCGCCCAGGTGTACCCCTTGGCGCCGTTCTGCAGCAGCGTGATCAGCTCACTCGACACTCCACTGATCCCGCCCCCACCAAGGAACCCACCGACCCCACCGGCCCCACGACCGGCAACGCCATTCCCGTTCCCCGTCGTGCCGTTCCCGGCCCCAGGACCACCCGGGAACCCGTTCTGTCCCGGCGGCGTGCCCATCCGGCCCATGCCCCCGCCACCGCCAGGCCCGCCGCCCATGCCGCCACCCGAGGGCCCGGCCGACGGCAGCGCACCGGCGTGGGCTGTGTTGATCGTGTTCACCGAGTACGCCGTCGGTCCAGCCAGCGCGCTCACCGCAAGCAATGCCCCGGCAAACATCCCGGCCCGCCGAGCCGCCGTACGATGCAGCTTCAGCTCCGGCAGCACCATCACCGCAAACGCCCCGAGTACGCCGGTCAGCAGCACCACCCACCGCAGCCACGGATGCCACGAAGGCGTCTCGTTCAGCAGCGCGAATCCCCACCCACCGGTCAGCAACGCACCACCAGCAAGCGCTGCCCGCGGCAACCACTCGGACCGCCGCCGCCAGAGCACCGACATCGCGGCGCCGATCAGCGCACCGATGGCCGGCGCCAGCGCGATCATGTAGTAGCTGTGGATGATCCCCTGCATGTAGCTGAACGTCAGCCCAGTCACAACCAGCCAGCCACCCCACAGCACGGCGAACGCCCGCGTCTTGTCCGTCCGCGCAGCCTTGCCCGAAGCAACGACCAGCACGATCGTCGCGAGCAGCGCCGCCGGCAGCAACCACGCGATCTGCGAGGCGAACTCACCACCGAACAGCCGCTGCAGCCCGGTCGCTCCACCCCACCCCGCGCCTCCAGTACCGCCGCCGACCGACCCGGTCTCGTTCCCGTTCAACCGCCCGAGCCCGTTGTAGCCAAGTGTCAGCTCGAGAATGCTGTTGTTCTGCGACCCACCGATGTAGGGCCGCGCCGCCGCCGGCATCAGCTCCACGATCGCGATCCACCACCCCGCGCTGACGATCAGCGAGACCAGCGCCAGCACGCTGTGCACGATCCGCTTCCCGAGCGCCGGCTTCCCGGCGATCAGGTACGCCAGCCCGAACGCCGGCAGAATCAGGAACGCCTGCAACATCTTCGTCAGGAACCCGAAGCCCACGAAAGCTCCGGCCAGCATCATCCACCGCGCCGCGTGCTTCTCCGAGTCGATCGCCCGGGTCACCGCCCACGCGCCCGCGCAGAGCAGCAGGATCAGCAGCGCGTCCGGGTTGTTGAACCGGAACATCAGTACGGCGACCGGCGTCAGCGCGAGGATCCCGCCGGCCAGCAGGGCCGCGTTGGCCGAGAACCACCGCCGTACCGACACATAGACGAAGCCGACGCTCGCGACGCCCATCAGCGCCTGGGGGATCAGCATGCTCCAGACGCCGAAGCCGAAGATCCGCCCGGACAGGCCCATCACCCACAGCGACGCCGGCGTCTTGTCGACGGTGATGAAGCTGGATGCGTCGAGCGCCCCGAAGAACCAGGCCTTCCAGCTCGTCGAGCCGGCCTGGACCGCGGCCGCGTAGTACTCGTTGGCGTAGCCGTTCTTGGACAGGCCCCACAGGTACGCGATCGCGGTCAGTGCCAGCAGGCCGCCGTACAAGACCTTGTCCCGGCCGATGGTGTACGACGTGCTGACTGCCCGCGGCCCGGCCCTCCGGGGCGTCGCCTCGACGGGGTTGGAAACGGTGGCCATATCAGTTGCTCCGGGTCTGGTCGAGAACCGCCGGCGGTTCGAAGGTTGGCAAGGTGGGTGCGTCGTCGTCGAAGACCCACGTCTGGAAGAGGCTGAACCGGACCACGGTCGCGGCCAGGTTCGCGAGGGTGAGAACGGTGATCTCCACCGCCTGGTGCGGTACGGCGACCGCGGTGTGCAGCAGCCACAGCGACGACGCCGTCAGCGTCCAGCCGATGCCGAAGGTCACGAGTCCGCGGAGCTGGTGCCGCCAGCGGTTCTCGACGCCGCGCACGCCGAAGGTGAGCCGGCGGTTGAGCGCGGTGTTGCCGACTGCTGTCACGAGCAGCGCGAGCACGTTCGCCACCTGGGCCGGCATGCCCTGCCGCAGCACGAGGTAGAGCAAGGCGTACGCCGCTGTGCTCAGCACCCCGATCGCGCAGAACCGCAGCACTCGCGCGGCCAGCGCCGTCCGGGGATCGAGGATCCGGGGCCGGCCGAACGCCTGGCGCACCGGGTCGAGGTCGAGCTGACCACGGCCGAGAGTGCGCATCAGCCGCGAGATCCCCCGCAGGTCCTCGCCGACCGTCTTGGCGATCGCGACGCGTGAATCGAGGTCGTCGACCCAGTCCACCGGCACCTCGTGGATCCGCAGCCCGGCCTTCTCGGCCAGCACCAGCAGCTCGGTGTCGAAGAACCAGCTGGTGTCCTCGACCAGCGGCAGCAGCTGCCGCGCCACGTCGGCGCGGATCGCCTTGAACCCGCACTGCGCGTCGGAGAAGTGCGCGCTCAGGGTTGCCCGCAGCAACAGGTTGTACGACCGGGAGATGAACTCCCGCTTCGGCCGCCGGACCACCCGCGAGCCGTTCGACAACCGGGTGCCGATGGCAACGTCGCTGTGGCCGGCGAACAGCGGGGCAACCAGCGGCAGCAACGCGTTCAGGTTGGTGGACAGGTCGACGTCCATGTAGGCGAGCACATCGGCGGTGCTCGCGGACCAGACCTGCTTCAGCGCGCGGCCGCGGCCGGACTGTTCGAGCCGGACGATCCGCACGCCGTCCAGCTCGAGGGCCAGCAGCGCGCCGATCTCATAGGTCGCGTCGGTGCTTCCGTTGTCCGCGATGCAGACCTCGGCCGGAAACGGGAAGGCGGTGTCCAGGAACTCACGCAGCCGCCTGATGTTCGGACCGAGGTCGTTTTCCTCGTCCTTGACGGGTACGACGATCTCGACCCGAGGATGACCTGAAATCTGCATGCCACCGATGCTGTCCGGTGAACCTGAGCCGGCCCCTGCGCGCGGCTGGCAGTTTCCTGGGAGTCGGCGCGACATGCGTTCGAGCCGCGAGGCCGCCCGCCGCCCTACAGTTGAGACTCCGTCATCACATCTCGGGCCTGGTCTTCCAGGCCGCGGCCGGCGACCCCCACGTCAACGTCCAGTTCAACCGGGTGACGACGATGCTCGACCATCCGAGCGCGCTGGCCCGCCCGCAGACGCTGCTACGCGCTCTTCGCTGGAAGCTGCTCCCGGGTACGGCGTAGCCACAGCAACCCGAGGACGGGAAGGACCAGCGGGACGAAGCCGTACCCCTGGCCGAAGTGCGACCACACCGTCGCGTCCGGGAAGTCCTCCGGTACGGCGTAACTGAACGCCCCGATCCCGATCACGCCGACGAGCTCGATCAGGATCGCGACCAAGGCGACCCGGCGGGACACCTTGGTCGCCTTGGCCAGCGCGAAGGTGGCCGCGCAGTAGATGACCGCGGCAACGGCCGACAGGACGTACGCGATCGGGGCCTCGTGGAACTGGGTGGCGATCTGCACGCCGGCCCGTGCGGTCGCGGACAGCGCGAAGACGCCGTACACCAGGATCAGGATCCGGCCCGGGCCGTGCCTGGTCGCGGCTGCGTCGGTCATCTCAGGTGGTCCAGATCACGTGCAGGCGCTGCTCCACCACCGGGATCACCAGGCAGGCGAACGCCAACGCGCCCGCGCCCCACCGGCTGCTCTCCGCCAACGCCCAGAGCGCCCCGAGTGGCAGCACGATGAGCCCGCCGATCAGGTAGCCGACGAAGAAGACACCGGAGACGTCCCGATCGGTGCCGGCCAACTGGACGATGCCGATGACGAGCTGCGCCAGCAGCCCGACCTC
Organism: Kribbella sp. NPDC002412; assembly: GCF_053592935.1. Lineage (NCBI taxonomy): Bacteria > Bacillati > Actinomycetota > Actinomycetes > Propionibacteriales > Kribbellaceae > Kribbella > Kribbella sp. NPDC002412. The sequence continues at coordinate 10,338 of NZ_JBSFBL010000094.1, read as the reverse complement.
GATGACGCCGAGGATCGCCAGCAGCGTCCAGTTGATCCGCTTGTCGCGCGCAGCCAGCACGATGGCGAACACCATCGCGGCCAGCGAGAGGGCGACCAGCGCCCAGGTGAGCGGTTCGAACACGGACTAGAGGATGTCACCCGGGGTGTAGGCGGCGGCTTCGGGGTGGCGCTTGGCGAGCTCGTCGATCCTGGCGACCACGGTGTTCACCTGGTCCACGGCCGCGCCGGTGAAGGACAGCGGCTCGCCGACGATGCCGACGATCTGCTCCTCGGTGAGGCCGAGCCGGCCGTCCGCGCCGAGGCGGTGGAACAGGTCGTTCTCCGCCAGGCCCTTGCGCAGGTCGAGCGCGGTCGCGACCGCGTGCTCCTTGATCACCTCGTGCGCGGTCTCCCGGCCGACGCCGTTCTTCACCGCGGCCATCAGCACCTTGGTCGTGGTCAGGAACGGCAGGTACCGCTCCAGCTCGCGGCTTACGACGGCCGGGTAGACCCCGAACTCGTCCAGCACGGTCAGGAAGGTCTCGAACAGCCCGTCCAGCGCGAAGAACGCGTCCGGCAGCGCGACCCGCCGTACGACGGAGCAGAAGACATCGCCCTCGTTCCACTGGTTGCCGGCCAGCTCGCCGGCCATCGAGGCGTACCCGCGCAGGATCACCGCGAGGCCGTTCACCCGCTCGCACGACCGGGTGTTCATCTTGTGCGGCATCGCCGAGGACCCGACCTGGCCCTCCTTGAACCCCTCGGTGACAAGCTCGTGCCCGGCCATCAGCCGGATCGTGGTCGCCAGGCTCGACGGCCCCGCCGCGAGCTGGACCAGCGCCGAGACCACGTCGTAGTCGAGCGACCGCGGGTAGACCTGGCCGACACTCGTCAGGGTCCGGCTGAACCCGAGGTGCTCGGCGATCCCGCTCTCCAGCTGCGCCAGCTTGGCCGGGTCGCCGCCGAACAGGTCCAGCATGTCCTGCGACGTGCCGACCGGGCCCTTGATGCCGCGCAGCGGGTACCGCTCGATCAGCTCCTCGATCCGGGCGATCGCCACCAGCAGCTCGTCCGCCGCCGACGCGAACCGCTTGCCCAGCGTGGTCGCCTGCGCCGCGACGTTGTGCGAACGCCCGGTCAGCACCAGCGCCGCATGGTCGGCCGCCTTCTGGCCCAGCCGTACGGCGGTCGCGACAGCGCGATCGCGGACGAGCTCGAGTCCGGCCCGGATCTGCAGCTGCTCGACGTTCTCGGTCAGGTCCCGGCTGGTCATGCCCTTGTGGATGTGCTCGTGCCCGGCGAGCGCGCTGAACTCCTCGATCCGCGCCTTCACGTCGTGCCGGGTGATCCGCTCGCGGGCCGCGATCGACTCCAGGTCGACCTGGTCGACCACCCGCTCGTAGTCCTCGACCACGCCGTCCGGCACCGCGACCCCGAGCTCCTTCTGGGCCTTCAGCACCGCCACCCAGAGCCGCCGCTCGAGCACGATCTTGTGCTCCGGCGACCACAGCTGAGCCATCGACAGACTGGCGTAACGGGACGCGAGAACGTTGGGAATCCGGGGCTTGCTCGAGCTTGGCACGAGCCCCATTGTCCCAGAACCTCGACCTTCGGCCGTCAGCAGTCCACAGCCGTCGTTCCCTCAGACCGGCTTGCGGGCCTCGAAGAGGGTCCTGGTGCTGTGGGCGACGAACGATCCTTCGGACTGGATCCGGTCGTGGAGCTCGCGGAGGCGGGGGAGGTAGGCCGCGGACGTGAAGCCGGGGACGATCCAGATGACCTTGCGGAGGAAGTGGACGACGGCGGCGATGTCGTAGAACTCCATGCGGAGCCGTTCCGAGCGTACGTCGACGATCTCCAGCCCGGCTGCTTCGGCCTGGGCCCGCTCGCGGTCCGGGCGCGGGCCGTCGGTGTCGGGCTGCGGGCCGAGGAAGTACTCGGTGAGCTCGACAACGGTGCGATGTCCGATGTGCTGCGCGAAGTACCTGCCGCCCGGGCGGAGCACCCGGGCGACCTCGTCGAAGTACGTCCTGACCGGATGCCTGCTGACCACGAGGTCGAACGCGCCATCGGCGAACGGCAGCGGCGGTTCCTCGGGATCGGCGACGACCACGGTGCCCAGTGGATGTAGCAGGGCGGTCGCCTTCGCGATGTTCGGCGGCCACGCCTCGGTGGCGACGCACAGTGGTGCACGGCGCGGCACCCCGGCCAGTACTTCGCCACCACCGGTCTGGATGTCCAAGGCGGCCTCGGCCCGGGACATCCGTTCGCCCATCAGCCGCTGGTAGCCCCAGGACGGGCGCTCCTCGGTCGCTCGTCCTTCGAACCAGCTGAAGTCCCAGCCTTCGGTCGGGACCGCATCACCTTCCGCGACGAGTTCCTCGAACGAAGCCATGGTCCTCCTAGACGGTGATTTCTCCGCGCGACGCCTTGAGGGCGATGTCGGTGCGGTGCTGGGAGCCCTTGATGCGGATCTGGCCGACGGCGGCGTAGGCACGCTGGCGGGCCTCGTCCAGGTCCTTGCCGGTGGCGCTGACGGCCAGCACGCGGCCGCCCGACGTGACGAGCTCGTCGTCCTCGACCGCCGTACCGGCGTGGAAGACGCGGACGTCGTCCACCTCGGCCTGGTCGATGCCGGCGATCACGTCGCCCTTGCGCGGGCTGGCCGGGTACTTTTTCGCCGCGACCACCACCGTCACCGCGGCCGCGTTCTTCCAGCTCAGCCGCTCGTGATCGGCCAGCTTGCCGGTCGCGGCGGCGTACAGCAGGCCGCCCAGCGGGGTCTTCAGCAACGGCAGCAGCGCCTGCGTCTCCGGGTCGCCGAAGCGGGCGTTGAACTCGATCACCCGGACACCGCGGGACGTCAGCGCGAGACCGGCGTACAGCAGGCCGCTGAACGGCGTGCCGCGGTGCCGCAGCTCGTCGACGGTCGGCTGGAGCACCTTCTCGGTGATCTCCTCGACCAGGTTTTCCGGTGCCCAGGGCAACGGTGTGTAGGCGCCCATGCCGCCGGTGTTCGGGCCTTCGTCGTTGTCCGCAAGACGTTTGAAGTCCTGCGCCGGCTGCATCGGGAGCACCGTCGTACCGTCGGTGATCGCGAACAGCGACACCTCCGGGCCGTCCAGGAACTCCTCGATCAGCACCTGCTCACAGCCGGCCGCGTGCGCGAGCGCCTCGTCCCGGTCGGAGGTGACGACGACCCCCTTGCCGGCCGCCAGACCGTCGTCCTTGACCACGTACGGCGGGCCGAACGCGTCGATCGCCTCGGCGGCTTCCGCGGCCGTCGTACACACGTAGGCCCGGCCGGTCGGCACACTCGCGGCGGCCATCACGTCCTTGGCGAACGCCTTCGAGCCCTCGATCTGGGCGGCGTCCTTGGACGGGCCGAAGACCGCGATCCCGGCCTCGCGCAGCGGGTCGGCCAGCCCGGCCGCCAGCGGCGCCTCCGGGCCGACCACGACCAGGTCGGCCTCCAGCTCGCGCGCCAGCGCGACGACCGCATCGTGGTCGGTGATGTCCACCGGCCGGCAAACGATCGTTTGCCCGTCGAAGGCCGGCCGCAGCGCGGCGATGCCAGGGTTGCCCGGGGCCGCCACGACCTGCTCGACCTCTGAGTCCTGGGCCAGCGCCCAGACCAATGCATGTTCACGGCCACCGGAGCCGACCACCAAGACCTTCACGGGCCATCAGCCTAGGGCACCGGACTGTCGATCCACACATTCGCTGTTCGTGTAGTGGATATATGGACGGAAGGAGTCGTGATGACCGAGGTACTGCTGACCGGGCTCATGATCGGAGAGTCGGCACGCTGGCACGACGGGCGCTTCTGGTGCTCGAACTGGGGTGCTCAGGAGGTGCTTGCCGTCGACGCGGACGGGAAGCGGGAGGTGATGGTTCGGGTGCCGACCACGATCCCGTTCTCGATCGACTGGCTGCCGGACGGGCGGCTGCTGGTGGTGTCGGGGCCTGAGGGGCTGCTGCTGCGGCAGGAGGCCTCTGGTGACCTGGTGACGCATGCGGACCTGTCGTCGTACGGCGGCCTGAACGAGATCGTCGTCGACGGCCGCGGCAACATCTACGTCAACGGCGGCTGCGACTTCGAGCCGGGTGAGGGTGAACGGCCCGGCTTCATCCTGCTCGTCACCCCGGCCGGGGCGGTACGGCGGGTGGCGGACGAGCTCGCGTTCCCCAACGGCATGGTGATCACCCCCGACAACTCGACCCTGGTCGTCGCGGAGTCGTTCGGTGGTGTACTCACGGCGTACGACATCGCCGACGACGGCAGCCTCTCCAACCGCCGCGTCTGGGCACCACACCCGGGTGACGGCATGTGCATGGACGAGTCAGGCGCCATCTGGACCCCCGGTTGGACCGAACAGGGCGAGTCGGCCTGCCTGCGCATCGCAGAAGGCGGCGAGATCCTCGACACCGTGCCGCTCGAGCACGCCGGCTTCGCCTGCATGCTGGGCGACGGCACCCTGTACATGCTGACCGCGGACTGGCACATGCAGGAGTCCTTCGACACCAACCTCGACCGCCTCCTCACCACCCCCACCGGCCGCCTCCTGACCCACGCCGCCCCAACCCGAAAGGCAGGCTGGCCGTGACCTGCTAGTAGGTCCAGTAGTAGCGGGCGTCGGCGTTCCAGGTGACGGGGACTGTGGTGCGGTTGGTGAACGCCATGCCGAGGCCGCGGGCGATCTCGACGGTGCGGGAGAGCTGCAGCGAGTACGGGTGCTGGTTGTCGTCCCACCACTGCTCGAACTGCGTGATGCAGGTCTGGCCGGTGAAGTACGGGTTGGAGCAGGGGTGTGGCGGTAGCCACTTCTGCAGGTGGCGGAACCTGACCGTATTGGAGCCGTCCGGCGGCTTGATGGTGCCTTGGGCATCGAGGCAGTAGCCGGCGCTGGGGATGTTCCACTGGACGTAGTGCTGGCGGCCGTGGGCTGACGGGAGGTTCTTCATGTCGGCGCAGTTGGCGTCGCCGATCTGCTCCGACGTGACGCGCTGGACCTGGGTCAGCGGGCGGCCGGCGCCGTCGTTGTAACCGTCGAGCAGGACCCAGTCGCCGTCGTGGATGAAGCGCTCGGCCGACTTCGGCGGCCAGGCCTTCGGGTCGCCCCAGGAGATGTCGGACTCGGTGGCGCTCTGCGGTGTCCACGCCCACTGCCCGGCCGCGGACTGGCCCGCCCAGTACTGGCCGGCCGCCTTCTCGAACATCAACGAGTACTGGCCGTAGTTCTCCCCCGACGCGGCCACGGCGGAAGTGCCGGCGGGGAGGGAAGCCGCAAGTACGACGGCAACCAGCAACGCCAGCTTCTTCCGCATGAAGTGCGAGATTAGTGCCGGTCGGGTGCATGTTCGGTTCCTGGTCCGGTCATCCCGACCGGGGCTAGGCTCGCGTCACGAGTCCCACCGAGGGGGATGGGGCGCTCAACGAGGAGCTGATATGCCGGATCCAGTCACCAGCACGATCGACGTACCCGGAGCCACGCTGACGTACGACGTGCGCGGCGATCTCGGCAACCAACCCGTGCTGCTGCTGATCGGGTCGCCGATGGGTGCGAGCGGTTTCCCGACCCTGGCGTCGTACCTCACCGACCGGACGATCGTCACCTACGACCCGCGCGGCGTGGAGCGGAGTGAGCGCAGCGACGGCACGGGCGAGCTGTCGCCGGACGACCATGCCGCCGACCTGATCGCGCTGATCGAGAAGCTCGACGCCGGCCCGGTTGACCTGTTCGCCAGCAGCGGCGGCGCGGTGAACGCCCTGGCGCTACTCGCGCAACGTCCTGACTTGATCAAGACTCTGGTGGCGCACGAGCCGCCGCTGGCCGGGATCCTGCCGGACGCCAAGGCGGCGACGGCCGCGGTCGAGGACATCTACCAGACGTACCAGCGCGACGGGATGGGCGCGGGGATGGCGAAGTTCATCGCGATCACCAGCTTCAAGGGCGAGGTGCCCGACGACTACACCCAGCGGCCGGCTCCCGACCCGGCGATGTTCGGCCTCCCGACCGAGGACGACGGCTCCCGCGGCGACGCCCTGATCGGCCAGAACCTGCGCGGCTGCACGTCGTACCAACCCGACTTCGACGCCCTCGCGAAGTCGACGGACCGCCTGGTGGTCGCTGTCGGCGAGGAGTCCGAAGGCGAGCTGGCGCACCGCGGCGGCCAAGCCGTCGCCGAACGCCTCGGCCTCACCCCCGCCGTCTTCCCCAGCAACCACGGCGGCTTCCTCGGCAACGAGTACGGCATGCCGGGCAAACCCGAACCATTCGCCGCCAAACTCCGCGAGGTCCTGGCCCGCTAGCCGACTACTACTGCGCTGTGGGGTCGGTGGTGCTCTTCGGGGTCCGGGAATCGGACGCGGTTGGGTGAACGACGGGTCCTGGGCCGGGGTGGGTGCGGGATCTGATTAGCTGGTGGGCATGACTGACAAGCCAGAGATCGACTTCCCGGAGGGCCCGCCGCCGGCGGACCTGGAGATCACCGACATCACCGTCGGCGACGGTGACGAGGCCAAAGCCGGGTCGCGAGTGAACGTGCACTACGTGGGTGTCGCGCACTCGACCGGCGAGGAGTTCGACGCGTCGTACAACCGGGGCGCGCCGCTGGCCTTCCAGCTCGGCGTCGGCCAGGTCATCCAGGGTTGGGACACCGGCGTCCAGGGCATGAAGGTCGGCGGCCGCCGCAAGCTGGTCATCCCGCCGCACCTCGGGTACGGCGACCGCGGCGCCGGCGGCGCCATCAAGCCCGGCGAGACCCTCATCTTCGTCGTGGACCTGATCAGCGTCAGCTGACCCGTCCCCCACAACCAGCCCTACCACCACGCTGGTCCGCGGTGCTGGACCACCCAGTCCACACCGCCACCCAGCTCCTTCACGGCGACCGCGATTCGCAGGCCGCGGTGTCGCGGCGGCTTGCGTCGCTGCCGGGCCGCAGCCGGCGGAGGAGTTCGGCTTCGGTGTGGCCGCGGGATGCGGGTCACGGTGGGTGAAAGCGGGACAACAGCCCCCGGGTGCGTCAGAATGGCGCGGCCGGGGGTTTTCCGTGGCTGCTTGTCCGTAGTTGTACTCATCCGCCTCGCCCAGCGGCCGGTTTGACTGGGAGGCATGACGACGATGGTTGCCACCACGGTCCCCACGACGCGGATCAACTGGGTCCGGTACGCCGCTGTGGCCGCGAAGATCCTGCTGTTCGGCTTGTTGCTGTCGGCCCTGATCTGGCCGGACCTGAGCGGGATCAAGGGCAAGGCGTCGACCGCCCGGCTGATCGTCTACCCGATCGGCGTGATGGTGCTGCCGCTGTGGTGGTGGGCGTACGGCCGGACGCGCAGCAAGCTGCACGCCCGCTTCCCTTGGCACGCCGACCTGCTGATGACGCTCCCCTGGCTGATCGACCTGATCGGCAACCGGCTGAACCTGTTCGACACGGTGAGCTGGTGGGACGACGCCATGCACTTCATCCTCTGGGGCCTCCTCACTGCCGGCGTCCTGCTCGCGTTCGCGCCCCCGACCCTGTCCCGCGGCCTGACCGCCTTCGTGGCTCTCGGCTTCGGCGCCACCGCCGCGGTCGTCTGGGAGGTCGGCGAGTACTTCGCGTTCATCCGCAACTCCTCCGAACTCCAAACCGCCTACACCGACACCCTCGGCGACCTGGCCCTGGGCACCCTAGGCGCCCTCCTGGCCGGCCTGATCCTTCACCAAACCCGCCGGTCAGCCACCCCGACCTGATCCCTGCACCACGGCCGCGCGACGAACGGGTTGTGGGACGGTGGGTGGGTGGATGTGACTGTCGTGGGGAGCGGGGATGCGTTCGGGTCTGGTGGGCGGTTTCAGACTTGTATTGCGGTGGCGGTGGGTGGGGTGGCGAGGGTCTTGGTGGACTGTGGGGCTACGAGTCAGACCGCGTTGAGGCAGCAGGGGTTTGACCCGAATGCGGTTGAGACGGTTGTCGTCAGTCACCTGCATGGGGATCACTTCGGTGGGCTGCCGTTTCTTGTGCTTGACGGGCAGTTTCGGCGGCGGACTCGCGATCTGACCGTTGTTGGACCGCCGGGTACACGTGAGCGGCTGGATGCGGCGATGGAGACGCTGTATCCGGGGTCATCGCGGGTGCAGCGGCGGTTCGAGGTGCAGGTGCTCGAGCACGTTGACCGGCAGGCGCGTGAGGTCGGGGAGGTGCGGATTACGCCGTACGAAGTGCGGCATGCGTCGGGGGCTCCGGCGTACGCCGTTCAACTGCAAACGCAAGGCGGGTCGGTCGCGTACTCAGGTGACACCGAGTGGACCGACGCGCTGGTCGAAGCCGCCGATGGTGTGGATCTGTTCCTCTGCGAGGGCTACAGCCCGGCACCCATTCGGTGGCATCTGGACCTGCAGACTCTCGAACAGCATCGCGATCGCTTCAACTGCCGGGAGTTGGTCCTCACTCACCTGTCACCGACCGCGCTGGCCGCCGACTTGAGCGCGTGGAACGTGGCGTACGACGGAATGCGGCTGACCGTCTAGCGGTCGCTCGGCCGGCAGACGCCGTTGGCGGCAGCACTGGCCGCGAGAGCCTGAGCAACTGCGCTGCTTGCAACCGAAGCACCACCATCCGACGCCGAAGAGTCGGTCGGAAGCGAGGCGTCGGTGGACGGGGGTGCCGGGGTGGTGTCTTGGGGGCGGTCGGTGCGGGTGGTGTGGCGGCCTAGGGGGACAACCATGGGGGTGCCGGCGACCGGGTCGGGGATGACTTTGACGGCCAGGCCGAAGACGTCGTGGACGACCTGCTCGGTGATGACCTCGCTCGGGTTGCCCTCGCAGACGATGGCGCCGTCCTTCATCGCGATCAGGTGGTCGCCGAACCGGCAGGCCTGGTTGAGGTCGTGCAGGACCAGGACGATGGTGCGCTCGTCGGACTTGTTCAGGTCGACCAGCAGGTCCAGCACCTCGAACTGGTGCGTCAGGTCGAGGAACGTCGTCGGCTCGTCCAGCAGCAGGATGTCGGTCTCCTGGGCGAGCGCCATCGCGATCCACACCCGCTGCCGCTGCCCGCCGGACAGCTCGTCGATCGGCCGGTCCGCGATCGAGAGTACGTCGGTCGACGTCATCGCGGCCGCGACCGCCTCGTCGTCGGTCTTGGTCCACTGCCGGATCCACCGCGTCCGCGGGTAGCGCCCGCGCCCGACCAGGTCGGCGACCGTGATCCCCTCCGGCGCGGTCGGCGACTGCGGCAGCAGGCCGAGCTTGGTCGCGACCTCACGCGTCGGGATCGACTGGATGCTCTTCCCGTCCAGCAGCACCGTCCCGCGCGACGGCTTCAACAGCCGGGCCAGCGTCTTCAGCAGGGTCGACTTGCCGCACGCGTTGGCGCCGACGATGACGGTGATCTTCCCGGTCGGGATCCGCACCGACAGGTCGTGGATGATCTCCCGCTGGTCGTAGCCGACCGCCAACCCGTCAGCAGCCAAACTGTGGTCCACAGAGTTCTCCATCTCTCAGCCACCACTCCCCACCCGGTTGGACCGGGCCAGCAGGAACATCAGGTACGGCGCTCCGACCACACCGGTCACCACCCCGACCGGCAACTGCGTGTCCCCGAACGCGTGCTGCGCGATCAGGTCCGACAACGCCACCACCAACGCACCGAGCAACGCGGACGCGATCATCGCCGGGCCCGGTGACCGGGTCAGCCGGCGCGCGATCGGCGGCGCCACGAACGCGACAAAGCCGATCGGTCCCGCCGCCGCGGTCGCGACGGCCGCGAGCAGCACACCGATCACGATCAAGCCGAGCCGGGACAGCTCGACCCGCAGCCCCAGCCCGTACGCCGTCTCGTCGCCGAGCTGCAGGATCCGCAACTGGTGGACCAGGAACATCATCAGCGGCGCCAGCACCGCCAGCGTGAGTCCCATCGACCGGACGTTCGACCAGTCCCGGCCGTTCAGGCTGCCGGTCAGCCAGATCAGCGCCTGCTGGGCGATCTCGACCCGCGCCTTGGTCAGCAGGTACGACGTGATACTCGTCGCGATCGCGCCGATGCCGATCCCGATCAGGATCAGCCGGTAGCTCGAGACCCCCTGCCGCCAGGCCAGCACGTACATGATGAACGCGGTCAGCACCGCGCCGACGATCGCGAACGCGGACACCGCCACGCCGGTCAGGCCGAGCGTGACGATGGCGAACACCGCGAAGGCGCTGGCGCCGTACGTGACACCGATGATGTCGGGGCTGGCCAGCGGGTTGCGGGCGATGCTCTGGAAGATCGCGCCGGACATGCCGAGTGCGGCGCCGACCATCAGGCCGGTGAGTGCCCTGGGCAACCGAAGCCGGTTGACGATGAACTCGGTCGCGCGGTCGCCGCCGCCGAA
>NZ_JBSFBL010000093.1:0-20054 GCF_053592935.1 Kribbella sp. NPDC002412 | reverse complement strand
TGGGCAACCGAAGCCGGTTGACGATGAACTCGGTCGCGCGGTCGCCGCCGCCGAAACCGCCCAGCACGCCGGCCACGCCGACATCATCCGCGAATCCATCGACGGCCAGAAAACCATGGGCTGAATCAGGCGGGGCGGATGTTCTTGTTGTGGTGGAAGGTGTTGCCGGGGTCGTACTTGGACTTGATGTCGGCGAGCCGGCGGTAGGTGTGGTCGCCGTACGCCTCTCGGGTGCGGGTGGTGTCGTCGGCGTCGAGGAAGTTGACGTAGACGCCGGCGGCTCGATGGGGCTGGAGGGCTTGGAGGAATCGCCGTGCCCAGGCGGTCTCGGCGACCGCGTGCTCAGCGGCTTCGTCGGGGCGCCATACCGCTTCGATGACGATGTTGTGGGGCACGCCGCGACCTGCGTAGGCAGTGGCGTCGTCGGGGACTCTGGCGACGGCACCACCCAGGTGGAACATGGCGGCGTACGACCGGGGCGAGCCGGCAGCGTAGGCGTGGTCGGCGACGACGGAGATGGTGTCGTCGGAGAGGCCGGTGAGGTTCGTGGACTTCCAGTAGTAGTGCCAGCCGTGCGGGACGGTGTCGTCGATGGCTGCCTGATGGGCGACGTACGGCGTGGGTCCGATCAGATCCACGAGTGGCCGACCGAACCGACGGAGGTCCCGCACCACGCGCTCGCCGTCGTGCACGGCGCCGGAGTAGGAGCACGCGACAGCCACGGCCGGTCGCCAGTGCAGGTGCTCAGGAACGCTTGACCACGGCGGGATCGTGCCGAGCCGGATGACGCTGCCGAGCTCGTCCGGTGCGTCGGCCACGAAGTCGCGGTAGAAGCGCAGTACGTCGGCGGTGTCCTCGGCCGCCCAGAACACGGGACCGGCGAGGATGTCCGGGCCGAGGCGATGCAGCGCGAACTCGAACGACGTGACGATGCCGAAGTTGCCGCCCCCACCGCGCAGTGCCCAGAACAGGTCGGGGTGCTCGTCGGTGGACGCCTGAACGACGCTGCCGTCGGCGTTGACCACCTCAGCGGCCAGGAGGTTGTCGACGGCGAGGCCGTACTTGCGCATCAGCCAGCCAAGGCCGCCGCCGAGGGTGAGCCCGGCGACACCGGTGTGGCTCACGATGCCGCCGGTGGTGGCCAGGCCATGGGCTTGCGTTGCATGGTCGACGTCGCTCCACAGGCCGCCGCCCTGCATCCGGGCGGTGCGACCGGCCGGGTCGACCGACACGGACCGCATGGCCGAGAGGTCGATGACGATCCCGTCGTCGCACACCGCCGTACCGGCGACGTTGTGGCCTCCGCCGCGTACGGCGATCTCCAGGTCGTGGTCGCGGGCGAAGTGGACTGCCGCGACCACGTCGGCGGTCCCGCCGCAGCGAGCGATCAGCCGCGGACGCCGATCGACGGCACCGTTCCACACCGCCCGGGCGGTGTCGTAGTCGCTCTGGCCAGCGGTGATCAGCCGGCCTCCGAAACCTTGGATCTCCATCGCCGTACCTCCCTCTCGACAGACCCATCGCATCGCCGTTGACGCCGGCGGTGAAGTCAAGAATCTGGACTTCACACCCGCGGAGGGCGGCAAGACACTGACGGTGTGAGGACATACGGCCAGTACTGCCCCATCGCACGCGGCGCGGAGATCTTCGCCGAGCGCTGGACGCCGCTGATCATCCGCAACCTGCACCTGGGCTGCGGAAACTTCAGCGAGATTCTGGAGGGCGCGCCCGGGCTCTCACGGACGCTGCTCTCGCAGCGGCTCAAGCAGCTCGAACGGTTCGGCATCGTCCGGTCGGCGCTCAAGCCCGACCGGCGCGGGCACCACTACGAGCTCACGCCCGCGGGCGAGGACCTCTTCAAGGTCTGCATGTCGCTCGGTGAGTGGGGTGCTGCCTGGCTCGAGATCGCCCCCGAGCACCTGGACCCGTTCGTGGCGCTGTGGTCGATGTGCAACCTGCTCCGCCGGGACCGGCTCCCGGGCCGCCGCGTCGTGATCCGCTTCGACTTCACCGGCGGGCCGCGTCCGGAACGGTACTGGCTGCTGATCGAGCGCGGTGAAACGGAGATCTGCAAGACCTACCCGGGCCTCGATGTGGACCTTTACGTCACGGCGGAGGCCGAAGCCTTCGTCAAGTGGCACGCCGGCCGGCTCAGTTGGGCCGAAGCCGTGCGCGACCGCCGCATCCAGCTGCACGGTCCCTCCTGGCTCGTCCGAGCGTTCCCGACCTGGAACGCCCGCAGTGCCTTCGCCCACGTCAAGCAGATGCCCGCGGCGTGAAAACCGGGTGACCCGTCGTAGTCGGGGGAGCTAGCCTGCGGGCGGTCGGATCTTGGAGGCTTTCGTGGGCTATGCGATCAGGGCGTTGCGGGACGGCGATCCGGAGGTCATCTCGGGGGCGTTGAGCGCGATCGGGTGGAGCAATCCGGTGTCGCAGTACGAGAAGTACCTGGCCGAGCAGCGTGCCGGGCTGCGGAACGTCCTGGTGGCGACGGTCGACGAGGAGTACGCCGGATACGTCACCATCTGGTGGGAGTCGCCGTACCAGCCGTTCGACGGGATCCCCGAGATCCAGGACTTCAACGTGCTGCCGAAGTTCCGCCGGCGCGGGATCGGCAGCGGCCTGATGGACGCGGCCGAGGCACTCGTCGCCGAGCGGTCCGACACGGTCGCGATCGGCGTCGGCCTGTACGCCGACTACGGCACGGCCCAACGGATGTACGTCCGCCGCGGCTACATCCCCGACGGCCGCGGCATCCTCTACAAACTCCAACCGGTCCCACCGGGCGAAATGGTCCGCAACGACGACGACGCCATCCTGATGTTCAGCAAGTCCCTCGTCTCGGATGGAACCACCACCTGAGCGCCAGGACTCCGGGGAGTTCTGGCGCTCGGTCACGGTGTCAACGTGATGGGCGCAGATCGGTCCGGCGGAACGGGAAGAACTCGCGGACGTCCTGGGCGCAGCGGCAGGCGACCGCGACCTTCGCGGCCCACTCCAGTGCGTCGTCAAGAGTGGGTACGTCGATCACGAAGATGCCGCCGATGAGCTCCTTGCTCTCCGGGTACGGTCCGTCGGTGATTACCCCGTCGGTGTCCACGAGCGCGTGCTTCTGGCGGTAGTCCACCCCACCGCTGAAGACGAAGACCCCGGCGTCCTTGGCCGCCTGGACCACCGCGTGCGCCTCGTCGGCCACCTGCGGCAGGTCCTCCTCCTTGACGTCCATCGCGCCGTCTTCGAACGAGATCAGGTACTGCGTCATCGCATAGCTCCTTGTCCCGGGCAGCCTCCTCCGACCGCCGCTCACCCCCGCAACGAACACCCCACCCCGAATCCGACAGGGTGCCACCAGAATTCTCCGGCGACCTCCGCCGCCACGCAGTCCTCCCCGCCCGCTCGGTGAGACCGCCATGCTTGGCCGCGGGGCGGTTAGGGTAGCCTCACCTCATGATCGTCTGCCACTGCGAGGTCGTCAGCGACCGCGACGTCCGCGAGAGCATCGACCGCGGCGCTCGTACGGTCGCGCAGGTGTGCGGGGCGACCGGGGCAGGGCGGAACTGTGGCGGCTGCGTCTTCTCGTTGAAGCGACTGTTGTGCGAGCATGGGAGGTCGGTCTCGGCAACCTCGCTCACGGAGGTGGCAGGTGCAACCGGTTAACCCACGAGTCGTCGTACTGCTCAACGAGGCACTGACACTCGAGCTGACGGTGATCAACGGGTACTTCCTGGAAGCCAGGATGCTCGACAACTGGGGCTTCAGCCGGCTGGGCAAGGTCTTCTACGACCTGTCCATCGACGAGATGAAGGACGCCGACGCGCTGATCAACCGCATCCTGCTGTTCGACGGCCACCCGAACCTGCAGAAGCTCGGCGCCGTGACCGTCGGTGAGGACCCCCAGGAGATGCTCCGGCTGGGGCTCGAGAGTGAGCACTCCGCGGTGGCGCGGTTCAACGCGTCCGCCCAGGAGTGCCACGACCTCGGCGACCACGGCACCGCCGCCGTCTTCGAAGAGATGGTCCGCGACGAGGAGAAGCACGTCGACTGGTTCGAAACCCAACTCGACGCCATCGAACGCGTCGGCGCCCAGCAGTACCTAGCCCAGCAAATCGACCCCGGCCAATCCCCCGGCTGAGACCCGCTTGCACGACGCCGGACGCCGGAGAAGCGGCCCGGCCGTAACATCACGGCATGCCTGCCGACGACCGAGTGGTGCGGTCCACCCACTAGGTCGTGCCTTCCGTCCGCGAGGGCCGCTAGGTGCGACCCTCGCGTCAGCTGTTCAGCTGTCGGCCGGGAACGGTACGCCGGTGTTGCTGTGGCAGCGGTAGCCGTTGGGGTTCTTGCGCAGGTACTGCTGGTGGTAGGGCTCGGCGTAGTAGAACGTGGTGGCGGGGGCGATCTCGGTGGTGATGTCGCCGTAGCCGAGGGGCTTGATGACCGGGGCGTAGAGGTCACGGGTGCGCTCGGCCTCGGCGCGCTGGGCGTCGGTGGTGTAGTAGACGGCCGAACGGTACTGGGAGCCCAGGTCGTTGCCCTGGCGCATGCCCTGGGTCGGGTCGTGGGTCTCCCAGAAGACCTTCAGCAGGTCGGTGAAGGTGGTCTTGGTGGGGTCGTAGACGATCCGGACCGCCTCGGTGTGACCGGTGCCGCCGGTGCAGACCTCCTCGTACGTCGGGTGGGGCGTGTACCCACCCGCGTAGCCGACCGCGGTCGTGTAGACCCCGGGCTGCTGCCAGAAGATCTCCTCGGTGCCCCAGAAACACCCGGTGCCGAACCAGACCTCCTCGAACCCCTCGGGCGCGGCGGCGGTCTGCGGCGTACCGAGAACGATGTTCTCGTCCGGTACGGCGAATCCGGGCGAAGGCCGGCCAGGCAGTGCCGCCTCGGGCTCGACCAGAGCTGTGTTGCGCTTGAAGAACGACATCTCACGCCTCTCGCAGAATGACTCTCATAGTCTCCCAACGCCCCCTCCCGAGCGAACCTTCCCCCAACCCATTACGGCACGCGAACGTCACCTCCGGCGGTTCCCCGCGGAGGAGATGGTTGAGCAGGTCAGGCGATCATGGCGGCGGTTCGGTGGGTGGGGGAGGTGGTGGTGAGGCTGGTGTAGGAGGCGGCCAGGTGGCGGATGCCGTCGTGGAGGGCGTCGGGGTCCAGGGTGAAGGGGAGGCGGATGAAGGACTCGAGGCCGCCGTCGGGGGAGAAGCGGGAGCCGGCGACCAGGAGTACGCCGTTTCGTTGCGCCACGCCGACCAGCGACGACCCGACCGGCTCCGGCAGCTCGCACCACAGCGACAACCCGCCCGCCGGCACCTGGAAGCGCCACGACGGCAGGTACGACGTCAAGGCAGCAGCCAGCGCATCCCGCCGTCGCGCGATGTCGACCCGGCGTTCGGGCAGGATCGACGACCGCTGCCGCAGCAGCTCGGCGACGACCAGTTGGTCCAGCACCGGAGCGCCCAAATCCATCGACGCCTTCGCATCCAGAACCCGCGCGATCAGCGGCTCCGGGACGCGCATCCACCCGATCCGCAGACCGCCCCAGAACGACTTGCTCACCGACCCGACCGTGATCACCCCGACCGGGTCGTACGACGCGAACGGCGGCGGCATCTCCTGACCGTCCAGGGACAGCTCGAACAACGTCTCGTCCACGATCGCCGTCGTCCGGGCCCGCGCGAACGCGGTCGCCAGCCGCTGCCGGTCCGCCGCCGACATCGACCACCCGGTGGGGTTCTGGAAGTCGACCACCATCCACGCGGCCCGCGGCGCGGTCTGCCTGATCGTTGCCTCCAGCAAAGGAAGGTCCCAGCCGCCGGGACTCATCGGCACCGCCACCACCCGGCACCCGCTGCGCCGGATCGCGTCGACCGAGTTCGGGTGGGTCGGGCTCTCGGTCAGCACCCGGTCGCCGATCTGCGTGATCGCCCGGATCGCGATCGACGTCGCCGCCAGCGCTCCCCCGGTGATGATGATCTGGTCGGCGGTCGTCGGCAGCCCGCGTTCCTCGTACGCCGCCGCGATCTCCGCCCGCAGCTCCGGCAACCCCTGCGGGTGATACCCCGGCGTCGCCAGGTGCACCGGCAGATCCGCGGCCGCCGACGCGACCGCCGTACTGATCCCCGGTACGGCGCTGGGCGCGGCGCACGTGAAGTCGTACAGCCCGTCCGTGTCGATCCCCGGAGCGTGGTGCCGGCCGAGCTCCGGCTCGACCCTCGACGGGAGCGCTGTCACGCTGCCCGAACCGCGGCGCGAGATCAGGTACCCGCTGTCACGCAGCTCGCGGTACGCCGACGCGACCGTCGTACGACTGACACCGAGCGCGTCCGTCAGCTCACGCTCACTCGGCAGCCGGGACCCGGGCATGATCCGCCCGTCCGCGATCAGCAGCCGGAGCCGGTCGGCCAGCAGCCGGTACGCCGGACCACTGCCGTCGGCCCAGGCGTCGAGCAGGCCGGAGAGCGTGCTGGCCGGGAGATATTGCCCCTTCATGCAGTCCACTATTGCGCAATTGGCTATCGAACACCAGGCCACTTGCTCGCAGACTGAAGAATGTGACCGCCACTTCCGATGCCCCGCCACGCCAGCTCGCCGCGCTGAACCCGATCCAGCAGCTGAAGGCAGGCCACCTTCCCCGCCGTCTGGTCCAGCTGTACGTCGGCCTGACGCTGTACGGCTTCTCGATGGGCCTGATGATCCAGGGCAACCTCGGCCTCGACCCGTGGGACGTGCTGCACTCGGGCATCACCAAGCACCTGCCGCTCAGCTTCGGCGCCGTCGTGATCGCGATGAGCTTCGTGGTCCTGCTGGCCTGGATCCCGCTGCGGCAGTGGCCGGGTCTCGGCACGATCAGCAACGCGATCGTGATCGGCCTGGTGACCGACCTGACGCTGGCCACGGTCGACCGGCCGGACGCGCTCTGGGTGAAGATCGTCTTCATGCTCGCGGGCGTCGTGGTCAACGCTCTCGCCGGCGCGCTCTACATCGGCGCCCAGTTCGGTCCCGGTCCGCGCGACGGCCTGATGACCGGCCTGGTACGGCGTACCGGCCTCAGCGTCCGCCTGGTCCGGACCACGATCGAGGTGACCGTGCTCGCGGTCGGCTTCCTGCTCGGCGGCGTGGTCGGCGTCGGCACCGTGGTCTACGCGCTGTCGATCGGCCCGCTGGTCCACTTCCTGCTGCCGATCTTCACCGTCAGGCTCAAAACCCAGTAAAACAACGGCTCCCGGACCGCCTGGTCCGGGAGCCGCTGTTCGCAGGACCCCTCAGCCTGCGGACTGTGGATGTCAGCGGATCGGCTCCAGCTCACGATCCTGCACAGCGTTGGCCCGCGGCTTGATCCGCCGCGGCCACCAGGCCTTGTGGCCGAGCAGCGCGGTGACGCTCGGGACCAGGAAGATCGACATCAGGAACGCGGAGATCACGATGCCGGCCGCGACCGAGAAGCCCATCTCGGTGAGCAGCGCCATCCCGGCCAGCATCAGCGACGAGAACGTGCCGGCCAGGATCAGCCCGGCCGCTGCCACCGACGGACCGCCGTGCTCGATCGCCAGGTCAGCGGCCTCCCGTGGCGGCGTGCCCTGCTCGGCCTCCTCCCGCAACCGCGCGATCATCAGGATGTTGTAGTCGGTGCCGATGGCAACGACGAACAGGTACAGCATGATCGGCAGCGAGAACGTCACCCCCGCGTGCCCGGCCGCGCCCTGGAACACCAGCACGGTCGCGCCGATCGAGCTGAAGAAGCTCAGCACCACCGCGATCATCAGCACCAGCGGCGCCAGCAACGAACGCAGCAGCAGCGCCAGGATGATCGCGATCAGGCCGCCGGCGACCGGGAAGATCACGGACAGGTCCCGGCTGTTCGCGTCCCGGATGTCGGTGTAGCTCGCGGTGACCCCGCCGAGCAGCGTCGTCGTGCCGTCCGGCGCCTCCGCGTGCGCGACGTCCCGGAGCTTCCCGTCGACCAGGTCGAGCGACGACCTCGCGTACGGCGGGTCGCTCAGCACGACGTTGATCTGGGCAACCGTCTTGTCCTGGTTGAGCAGCGCCAGGCTGCCGTCCGCGCCGGCCGGGAGCACGGCCCCGACACCTTCCACCTTGGCGAGCTTCCCGGCGTACGTCGTGAGCTCGGCCGGGTCGAGCGCCGTACCGTCGGTGCTGCGGACGTAGACCGTGGTCGGGTTGAGCGCGCCGGCCGGGAACCCGGCCTGCAGGTCCTTGATCGCGCGGGACGACTCGGTGCCGTCGGGCAGCTGGCTGAATGCGTCGTAGTCGACCTTCATCCCCAGCGCGCCGAGCGCGAGCGCGACCATCAGGCCGCCGGACACCGCGGCCACGACGGCCGGACGGCGGGCGGTGAACCGGCCGAACCGCTTGAACATCGCGCCCTTCGGCGTCTTCTGCCACGACTTCGACGGCCAGAACACCTTCGGGCCGAGCAGCGAGACCACCGCCGGGATCAGCGTGATCGCGGCGAAGGCCATCACCGCCACCGCGATGGCCAGGCCCGGGCCGAGGCTCTTGAACCCGCCGAACACGGCCAGCAGGAGGGCGCTGAACGCGACGATGATCGCGCCCGCGGCCGACACGATCACCTCGGCGACCCGCGCGGTCGCGTTGACCAGGGCCTCCTTCGACGGCTCGCCGGCACGGAGGCGCTCCCGGTAGCGGAACAGCAGGAACAGGATGTAGTCCGTCCCGACGCCGTACAGCACGACGGTCAGGATGGTCTGCAGGTCCTGCGTCACCTGCAGGTCGAAGGCCTTGGCGGCCAGCGCGATCAGACCGGGCGCGATCGAGGCGACCAGGCCGACCGTGAGGATCGGCAGGAACGCTGCGACCGGGCTGCGGTAGATGAGCAGCAGCAGGCCGATGATCAGTACGACGGTCGCGATGCCGACCACGACGAACGCGTTCTCGAAGGCGTCCTGGTTGTCGAGGAACAACGCCGCGTCGCCGGTCACGCCGTACTCGAGGTCGCTGCCGGTCAGCGTGGAGCCGGTCACGTCGCGGACCTTCTGGACCGCGTCCAGCACGGCCTGGTCGTCCGGCAGGCCCTTGAGGCCGACACTGACGATCTGGACCTGCTTGTTCGGCGAGACCGCCTGCGGGCCGGTGATCGCGCCGGTGACCCGGTCGATCTTCGCCGCGGTGATCCTGCTCGCGAGCTCGGTCACCTTGGCCTGGTCGGTCGCGGTCAGCTCACCGCCCGCGCCGCGCTTGATCACGATGCTCGCGGTCGCGTCGTTGGTCTGCCCGAAGGCGTCCGCGGCCAGCTTCTGCGCCTGCACCGACTCGTACTTGTCAGGCAGGAAGGCCGCCTGGTCCTTGTTCGTCACGTCGGCGAGCGTCGGCGCGAAGGCGACCACGGCCACAGCCGCGATCACCCAGGCGGCGATCACCTTCCACGGGTTGTGGACGACGAATCGTCCGAGTTTGGTGAACACCCCGAACCCCTCCTGAGGGTCTGTCTACCTGCCGGTCGGTTGGTAGACTACCTGCCGGTCGGTAGGTACGTGAAGCTGCCCGGCCCGAAGATCAGTGAGAGGGTGGTCACGTGCAGCACGCGACGAATCCCCGCGAGCGGGTGCGGGACACCAAGACCGAGATCCATCAGGCGGCGGTGCAGCTGTTCTCGACCCAGGGCTACGAGAAGACCAGCCTGCGCGAGATCGCCGAGCAGGTCGGCATCACCAAGGCGTCGCTGTACTACCACTACTCGTCCAAGCAGGAGCTGCTCCGGGCCATCGTCGGGACGTTCTTGGACGACATCTCCAGGGTGCTGAGCCTGGTCGAGGAGGTGCCGTGGTCGCCCGAGTCCGAGCGCGAGCTGCTCGGCGCGTACGTCGACGTCGTGATCGCGCACCGCTCGACCGGACCCACGCTGCTGCGTGACATCGCCGCCGTACTGGCCGCGTTCGGGGACGATCTGGACAAGCTGATCGCGCAGAGCCGGCGCTTCCAGCTGTGGCTGGCCGGCCCGGATCCGACGCCCGCCGACCGCCTCCGCGCCGCCGCGGCCGTCGAGACCGTCGGCGCCGCCATGTCCGTCGAGCTCGACCTCGGCGTCACCGACGCCGAGATCCGTGCCGTCCTGATCGACGCCGCCACCGCCATCCTCGCCCGCCGCGGCACCCCGGCCTAGCGATCGGCCGTCCGGGTTGTCGGTGGGCGGCGTTACGGTCGGTCAGTGAGCAGCTTCCAGTTCTCGGCGCCGCTGTGGCAGTATCCGGGGGAGAGCGGCTGGCACTTCATCTCGGTGCCGCCGGAGGTCAGCGACGACATCGCCCACCTGACGGCTGCGACCCGGCACGGCTTCGGGTCGGTCCGGGTGATCGCGACCATCGGCTCCACCACCTGGCAGACCTCGGTCTTCCCGGACAGCAAGTCCGGCACGTACCTGCTGCCGGTCAAGAAGCCCGTGCGCACAGCGGAGCATCTGACCCCCGGCGCCGACGTGGAAACCAGGTTGAAGCTGGCTGAGTTGTAGCGGCCGACGGCTCGGGAGAGTTCACTTGGCGTTCAGGTGGGGCCGACGCTGCGGTGGTTAGCGTTTGGGCATTCAGTCTGAGCGGAGGGGTGTCATGCGCAGGACGAGCAGGTTGCTGGTTGCGGTTGGGGTGCTTCTTGGCGCTGGTACGGCGGGAGTCGTGCCGGCGGATGCCGGCGGCGGACATGAGTCGGTGCGGTTCGCGACGTACAACGCGAGCCTGAACCGGGCTGCGGCCGGCCAGCTGGTGGCCGACCTCAGCACCGGGAACAACGCGCAGGCCAAGGCGGTTGCCGAGGTGATCCAGCGGACGCGGCCCGACGTACTGCTGATCAACGAGTTCGACTTCGTGCCGAACCAGCAGGCGGCGAACCTGTTCCGGGCCAACTACCTCGCGGTCGGGCAGAGCGGCGCGCAGCCGATCAGCTACCCGTACGTGTACGTCGCGCCGTCGAACACCGGGATCCCCAGCGGGTTCGACCTGAACAACGACGGGCAGATCGCGGGTGGCGACGACGCGTTCGGGTTCGGCGCGTTCGAGGGCCAGTTCGGCATGGTCGTGTACTCGCGCTACCCGATCGACACCCGGCACGTGCGGACCTTCCAGCTGTTCAGGTGGAAGGACATGCCGGGCGCGTTGCTGCCGGACGACCCGGCGACGACAGCGCCGGCCGACTGGTACTCGCCCGCGGAGCTCAACGTCTTCCGGCTGTCCAGCAAGTCGCACTGGGACCTGCCGATCAAGATCGGCAAGCGCACCGTGCACTTCCTCGTCTCACACCCGACCCCGCCGACCTTCGACGGCGCCGAGGATCGCAACGGCCGGCGGAACCACGACGAGATCCGGTTCTGGGCCGACTACGTGCAGCCTGGCAAGCGCTCGTCGTACATCTACGACGACAACGGCCGGTACGGCGGGCTGAAGCCGGGCAGCGCGTTCGTCATCGCGGGCGACCAGAACAGCGACCCGGTCGACGGCGACTCGGTGCCGGGGTCGATCCAGCAGCTGATCGACCACCCGCGGATCATCGACCCGCTGCCGGCCTCGGCGGGCGCGGCGGAGGCCGCCGTACTGCAGGGTGGGGCGAACGCGGCGCACGAGGGCGACCCGAAGTACGACACTGCCGACTTCAACGACAACCCGGCGCCGGGGAACCTGCGGGCGGACTACGTGCTGCCGTCGCGGCAGTTGCGGCCGGTGGGCGCGGGCGTGTTCTGGCCGGTGCAGGCGGATCCGCTGTTCCGGCTGACCGGGGTCTTCCCGTTCCCGACCAGCGACCACCGGCTCGTCTGGGTCGACACCCGGATCCCCGGTCACCACTGACGGTCAGCGCTCGAGGTGATCCTTGAGCGCGTCGAGGCGGGAGTCCCAGTCGCGGGCCATCGCGGCCAGGAACTGCTGGGCGACCTGCATCGGCGCCGAGTGCAGGCGGAACCGCACCCGCCTGCGCTCACCGTGCTCCGCGATCACCAGGCCGGCGTCGGACAGCAACGTCAGATGCTTGGCGATCGCCTGCCGGGTGATCGGCAGGCGATTCGCCAGATCCGTGGCCGTCGCCGGCCCACCCGAGGCCAGCGCTGCCAGGATGCTGCGCCGGCTCGGGTCGCCCAGCGCCACGAACACCTGCTCGGCCACCCCCTCCATGTCGGCGCGGCTCAGGCCGCCGGACGGAGGGGTCGGCTCGGGGTGCTGACTGTCAGGCTGCATCGAGGTATTCGATCAGTTCGTCGATCTCGGACGTCCACCCCTGGGTGTTGGCCTCGAACGCCTTGCGGTACTCGTCCTCCGGGAGTTGGGCGAAGCCGGTCTCGACCACGGTCAGCCGGGTGCCGGCGCCGACGGGCTCGAGGGTGAACTCGACATACGTACGGCGCGGGTCCTCCGCCGGCAGCCCGTAGATGTGCCAGGTGAAGCCGAACGTGGTCGGTTCCTCGACCCGCTCGATCCGCATCTCGGCCTGGTCGCCGCTGGTCCACGACATCTGCGCGGTCCCACCCGGCCGCAGGTCGATCGTCGCCTGGTGCCCGAACCACGTCCCCAGCCCCTCAGCCGTGGTCAAAGCCGCCCACACCTTCGCCGGCGGGTGCCCAATCTCCACAGTCCGCTCAATCCGATCCGGAAACCCCATCACAACCTCCAAGTAGCAACCAGTGAGTTGCCATAAAACTATAGCAACCCCGAGGTTGCGTCAAGTGTCGCACACCAACACCCTCGAGAAGGTGAACCGGAGGAACGAGGGGACAGCGGACGCTGCCGGGGGCGGGGCGCCGCGGGTGTCCGGGGATGTTGCTGGGTGGCGTGAGTGCTGACGGTCTTGGTGCAGGAGGTCAGCGTTCCTGGGTGGGTTTGCGGGGGGATTGGGATTGGGTGCGGTGGTGTTCGTTGCCGGTGGGGCGTTCGCCGGCGTCGGTTGTGCGGCCTTCGGTGGAGACGCTGGGTGGGGCCTGGCCTGTCCAGGCTGCGTGAGCTGCCCGGGACGTGTCGCTCTTGAGGTCGGCCTGGTTCTGGGGGGACATGCCGGAGGTCTGGAACTCGGCGGGGGCCTGCCAGTTCTGGTTGGCTGCGGCGGCCTCTTCCGTGGTGGCTGCCTGCTGTGAAGGGGCAGGCTGCTGCTGTTCGCTCGTCTCGGAGAGGTTGCGCACCAGTTGCGTGGGTGGGCCTTGCGCCGGGTCGTTGTGGAGTCCGTCGGTGGCCAGCTGTGGGTCGGTCTGTTGTGCCGCCGGCTGCTGGATCGGGACGGGCTGGTTGACGGCGTTCCCGAAGCCGCGATCCACCCACGCTTCCCGCGAGCCAGGTCCCGGAGCCTGCCCATCAACCCCCTGCCCAGCAGCCACCACCGGCTGCTGCCCCTGCGGCTGCTGCCCCTGGGGTTGCTGAGCCTGAGGCTGCTGCCCTTGGGGTTGCTGAGCCTGGGGCTGTTGAGCCTGGGGCTGTTGAGCCTGGGGCTGTTGAGCCTGGGGTTGCTGGGCCTGGGGTTGCTGGGCCTGGGGTTGCTGGGCCTGGGGCTGCTGCGCTTGGGGCTGTTGCGCTTGGGGTTGCTGCGCCTGCGGCTGTTGCGCTTGGGGCTGTTGGGCCTGGGGCTGTTGGGTGTGGGTGGCTTGGTTGGCTAGTTGGGTTTGGAGGGACTGGATGGCGACCTGCATCTGCAGGGACTCCATTTGGAGGCGGGTTTGTTCGTGTTGCAGGCGGGCGATCTCGACCTGTTGCTGGGCCTGCTGCAGCGGGTCGAGGTCGGGCTGCTGCTGAGCTTGTGGTTGTTGCTGCTGTTGGCCGGGTGGAGCCGCACCGGGTATGCCTTCGGGGCGGATGACTTCTCGGATGCGATCCATCGCCATGTCCGACAGGTCCGCAGCGGTGAAGCGGCGTTGACCGGCCTGCTGACGGACGTTGCCGTCCATGTTCTTGACGTCCTTCGCCGCCTGCGTGAGAGCGCCCGTCAGCGCCTTCGTGCCGCGGCGCCGGTCGAACCAACGCGAAATCCGGTTCCGCCGCCCCGGTCCCGCGGATTGGATGCGGTCGGAGATGGTCTGCTGGATCGCCGCGGACCGGTCCTGGCCCTGCTGGCTGCCGAAGGACGCCGCGTAGTGGCTCTCGACCAGCTCCTGCAGCTGCGACTGCGTCAGCCGCGCGCGACCGATCTGCTCACGGAGGGCAGGGTTCGTCCGCGCGGCCGTGTTGGCGGCCAGCGCGAGCCCGGCCTTCATCTGCTTGGTGCCGCGCCGGGTGTCGCGCCAGCGGGAGATGTTGTTCGACGTACGACGGAGCCGGGACTCAGGGGCAGGCGTGGTCATCGGCTCTCCTAGTCGATGTAGACCGCGTAGTTGACCCCGACCGACGTCGTCAGCGGGTCCTTGCTGGGCTTGTTGCTGTACAGGTGCAACTGCGCCCCCGGCCGCAGCCACACCGCAAGGTGCCGCCGGCCCGCGCCGGCGCCGGGCTCCCACTCGTCGGCGAAGGTCGGGCTGTTGTCGGAGCCGACGTAGTCCGGCGGACCCCAGTGCCGGGTCGCGAGCGCGAGGTGCTCCGGCCAGTGCGCGTCCAGGCCGGCCTCGGCCGCGGCGATGTCGTCCGGGCCGATCTCGTACCCCGACCAGCCGCTGTCCGGGCAGTCGGAGAACACCAGGCCGTCGAACACGATCATCGTCGTCCCCCGAGGCGTGGTGAAGCCCCAGGAGACCATCTCGTCGGCGATCACCTCACCGGGCTGGAGCGGCCACGGCTGCCAGGTTGTGTGCCTCATCACCCGGTTGACGAGCGCGCGGACGACCTGCGGGCCGGAGTCGTCGTTGTCCGGACCGGCGATCACGGTCCAGTCCCGAATCTCGGCGAGGTCGGCCATCGCCAGGTCGTCCTGGTCGAGCGGCCTGGCTTGTGTCTTCATCCGGCGCGGTCGTCCTTCCCGTTCCATGTGTTGACCAGGGCAATCACTGACCGCAACGGTAGAGCCCGGCACGGGTCAGTTGCCAGCGGGTTCGACGCGGCTGTGGACAACCTGGATCCATCGCTTCGTCTCAGCTGCGGACGGCGGGCGCGAGCATCACCAGACCAGGCCGTACGCTGGTCCGGTGAACAAGAAACACCACTACGGCTTCGAGACGCTCGCCATCCACGCCGGGAACGAGCCCGACCCCACCACCGGTTCGGTGGTGCCGCCGATCTACGCGACCAGCACCTTCAAGCAGGACGGCGTCGGCGGGCTGCGCAACGGCTACGAGTACTCCCGGTCGGCGAACCCGACCCGGACCGCGCTCGAGGAGTGTCTGGCCGCGATCGAAGGCGGCAACCGCGGGTTCGCGTTCGCCAGCGGTCTCGCCGCCGAGGACACCCTGATCCGCTCGCTGTGCGTGCCGGGTGACCACGTGGTGTTCCCCGACGACGCGTACGGCGGCACCTTCCGCCTGTTCGCCCGCGTGCTCGGCGCCTGGGGTGTCGAGATGACGCCGGCCGCGGTCACCCACCCGGCGGCGATCCGCGCCGCGATCCGCCCGGGCAAGACCAAGGTGGTCTGGCTGGAGACCCCGACCAACCCGCTGCTGAACGTCGCCGACATCGCCATCGTGGCGCAGATCGCGCACGACGCGGGCGCCCTGCTGGTCGTCGACAACACGTTCGCCTCGCCGTACCTGCAGCAGCCGCTGGAGCTCGGCGCGGACGTGGTCGTGCACTCGACCACGAAGTACATGGGCGGCCACTCCGACGTCGTCGGCGGCGCGCTGATCGTCCGCGACACCGAGCTGGCCGACAAGATCGCCTTCCACCAGAACGCGATCGGCGCGGTCGCCGGCCCGTTCGACTCCTGGCTGGTGCTGCGCGGGATCAAGACCCTCGGCGTCCGGATGGACCGGCACAGCGACAACGCCGAGCGGGTCGTCGAGTTCCTGCAGCGGCACAAGTCCGTCACCCAGGTGCTGTACCCGGGCATCGACGGCCACCCCGGTCACGAGACCGCCGCCAAGCAGATGAAGCGGTACGGCGGCATCGTCTCGTTCCGCGTCTCCGGCGGCGAGCAGCAGGCGATCGATATCTGCAACAAGGCGGAGGTCTTCACGCTGGGCGAGTCGCTCGGCGGCGTGGAGTCGCTGATCGAGCACCCGGGCAAGATGACGCACGCCTCGGTGGCCGGTACGCCGCTCGAGGTGCCGGCCGACCTGATCCGGCTGAGCGTCGGCATCGAGACGATCGACGACCTCCTCCAGGACCTCGACCGCGCGATGTCCTGAGCGATGGGCCTTCTGGTCGCGGTCGACTTCGGGTCGACCTTCACGAAGGCGATCGCGGTGGACTCCGGCTCGGGCGACCTGATCGCCCGGGCCGAGCACCGCACCACGATCGGCACCGACGTGATGGACGGCTGGCACGCCTGCCGGGCCGTGCTCGAGGACGTCGACCGTGGGGTCGCCAAGGCTGAGGTGCTGGCGTGTTCCAGCGCCGGCGGTGGTCTCCGGATCGGTGTCGTCGGCAACGAGGAGCTCGTCACCGCGGAGGCCGGCCGCCGGGTCGCGTTGTCCAGCGGCGGGCGGGTGGTTGCCGTGGTCAACGGCGGGCTCACCGCGACCTCGCTCAAGGCACTCCGCAAGGACCGGCCGGACGTCGTACTCCTGCTGGGCGGCACCGACGGCGGCAACTCGGCCGTTCTGCTGAAGGCCGCCGAGACGCTGGCGAAGTACCGCTGGCGCCGGCCGATCGTTGTCGCCGGCAACATCGATGCCCAGGCGGAGGTCGCCGGGATCCTCGCCGACGTGCCGCACGTCCTGGCCGGCAACGTCGTGCCGGAGATCGGCGTGTTCGAGCCGGACGGGGCGCGGGCGGCGATCCGCGAGATGTTCCTGAAGCATGTGATCGGCGGCAAGAACCTCTCCAAGGACCCACAGTTCGCGCAGATGGTCCGAGCCGCCACGCCGGACGTCGTACTGCGGGGAGTCGAAGTGCTGGCCGGGTTGCATGGCGATGTCGCGGTCGTGGACATCGGTGGCGCGACCACCGACGTGCACTCGGTGATCGAGCTCGACCCGGAGGACGCGAACCTCGGACGTGAGGTTGTCGCGACACACCCGGTCACCCGGACCGTCGAGGGCGACCTCGGCATGCGCTGGAGCGCAGTCCCCGTCGTAGCCGCCGGCGTCGAAGCCGGTCTCGTCCAGGACGACGGCCTCCAGGCAGCCGCGATCCGCCGGCACGACGACCCGTCGTACCTGCCGGACTCCCCGACAGAGACGTCGTACGACGAGACGCTCGCGAGCATCGCGGCCACGGTCGCGATCCGACGGCACGCGGGCCGGCAGCGGATCGTGTTCGGGCCGGGCGGACGGGTGATCGAGCGGTCCGGGAAGGACCTGCGCGAGGTGGACCTGCTGGTCGGATCCGGGGGAGTGCTGCGGCACAACGGCCCGGAGGTCGCCGAGCGGATCCTGGGCTCGGTGGCGGTGAACGCGCAGGCCGAGGGCTGGCTGGTCCCGGAGCGTGCGGCGATCGCCGTCGACCAGGACTACGTGCTGGCCGGCGTCGGCCTGCTCGCCGACCTCCACCCGCAGGCCGCCCAGGGCCTCGCAGCTCGCATTCATAGAACGGTCCGCACCGGGCACTAGTCTCAACAGCACGGCAAGCTGCGGAGGTGTGATGAGCGAGGTGGGGCGGGACCACGAGGCCGGCGTAACCCAGGCGGATGTTCCTGAGGTCGGCAGTGACAAGCTGAGTCCGTTGGCGGACAACGAGGTGCTGGAGTCGTCGAGCACGGACAATCACCTCCTGGCCGCGTCGAGTGGCGGGCGGGTGGACACTGGGGTGACGCCGGCGATGCAGATCGCGTCGGCCTGGGCCTGGCGGTTCCTGGTGATCATGGCCGCGGTGCTCGTGATCGCGTACGGGATGCGCTACCTGTCCGAGGTGGTCGTCCCGGTGACGGTCGGCGTGCTGCTCACCGCGCTGCTGGTGCCGGTGACGAACGGTCTGCAGCGGTTGAAGATCCCGCGCGGCCCGTCGGCCGGGCTCACCGTGCTCTCGACCGTCATCGTGGTGGCGGGCCTGCTCACCCTGGTCGGCACGCAGATCGCCAGCCAGTTCGAGAGCCTCTCGACGCAGGTCGGCGAAGGTGTGCAGAAGCTGCGGGACCTGCTCCGGCTCAACTTCGGCCTCGACGACCAGGACATCAGCAACGCGTTCAACTCGGTCCGCGACGAGATCACGTCCGGCGGCGCGCTCGGCCAGCGCGCGGCCGAGGTCGGGACGACGGCGACGCACGTGTTCGCCGGCTTGTTCATCGCGCTGTTCTGCCTGTTCTTCTTCCTCTACCAGGGCGACCAGATCTGGGCCTGGCTGGTCCGGCTGTTCCCGCGGCAGGCGCGGGAGAAGGCCGACTCGTCCGGCCGGAAGGCGTGGGTGTCGCTGACCGCGTTCGTCCGGGCGACCGTCATCGTCGCGGCCGTCGACGCGATCGGAATCTCGCTGGGCGCGGCGATCCTCGGTCTGCCGCTGGTCAGCGCGATCGGGATCCTGGTCTTCGTCGGCGCGTTCATCCCGGTGATCGGCGCGCTGATCAGCGGCAGCGTCGCGGTCCTGGTCGCGCTGGTCGCCAAGGGCCCGCTCGTCGCGATCATCATGCTGGGGGTGGTGATCGGCGTACAGCAACTGGAGGCCCACGTCCTGCAGCCGTTCCTGCTCGGCCGCGCGGTCGCCGTGCACCCGCTGGCCATCATCCTGGCGATCGCGACCGGTGTCGTCGTCGCCGGGATTGTCGGCGCGCTGATCGCCGTACCGACGGCTGCCGTCATCAACGCCGTGGTCAACCATCTGGCCGGCAACGACGTCGACCCCGAGCCACCCCGCCGCCAGCTACCCCGGCGAAGACAGCCGTCCCCCGAGGTCGTCGACGGCTAGTACGACGCAGCGCCGCCGGGAAGCCCCGGCGGCGCTGTCGTGAGCTCGGGTCAGCGGCCCTGGCCGCCGCGCTCCACCTTCGTGTTGAGTCCCTTGCCCTGCGGGGTCGCGGCCTCGCCTTGCTCGGCACTCGCGCCGGTCGCCTCCGCGGCCACCACGGCGCGGCTGGCAGACGCCTGGGATCCGTCCTGCCCCAGTGCCTTCTGCTCCAGTCCGGTCTGCACCTCGGCGGCCTTGGGCAGCGTCGACTCGGGCGCAGTGACCCCGTTGGCGGCCTCGGTCGCCGCCTCGTGGACCTGCCGCGGCGGGATGCCCAGGCGGGTCAGGGCGTAGTCCACGCGCGGGTCCGTCCGAGCGTGGTCGTAGAACTTCTTCGCACCCTCCATGGCGTTCCGGCCCAGCTGCGCCAGCCGCGACGGTGCGTTCCGTACGGCGTCAGTCGTCGCCTGGTAGGCCGCCCGGCCCCACCGGCTGGCGGCGTTGGCCGCCTGCGCGACCCCTTGCCGCAGTTGCGGTGTCGCGGCAACGACTGCGCCGGCTGCCAGTGCGGCGGTCGCGGCGGCGTTCCCTGGATTCGCGGCCACCGAGTCGGCGTACTGCGCGGCCCACGCTCCCACCGAGTGGGCGGCGTTCGACACCGGGTCGGCCACGTTGTGCCAGGTCTCGACCGCCCAGCCGGACACGGTGCCCGCGGCGCTCTGCAGGCCGTCCACGGCGGCGTTCCACCGCTCCGTGGCCTCCCGGGAGACGTCCTGACCGAACTGCTGCAGGCCGTCGACCGCGGCGTTGTACCGCTCGGTGGCTTCGCGGGCCACGTCCTGGCCGAACGCCTGCAGGCCCTCCTTGGCGGCGGTGTACTGCTCGCTCGCGTACTGCCCGAACGCGACGGCCTGGTCACCGGTCCAGCGGCCGACATCGCCGATCACGGACTGGCCCTGGTCCGAGGCGACCGCGGCCGCTCCCGCTGCGGTCGCGACGAACGGCGCCGCCCGACGCCCACGCCCGGCCTGCTGCGCGGCGATCTGCTGCTGCAGGGCTTCCAGCCGGGCTTGCTGCTCCGCGAACAGCGCACGCTGGTGCTCCGCGAACTGCACGAACACGTCCGCCTGCTCCGGCGAGAAACCCCTGCGGGCCAGCTCGGTGACGTCGAGCTCGAGCCAGCGGGCGGTGAGGCCGCGCAGGGCGTGTGAG
>NZ_JBSFBL010000092.1:0-20277 GCF_053592935.1 Kribbella sp. NPDC002412 | reverse complement strand
TCTTCCCCACGTCAACCCACCAACCCCACCGTCACCAACCTCCCGGCCGAGTACAACTAGCTGCTGACTCTGATCAGGGCCTTGCCGAGCAGGGTGCGCTGCTCGAGGGCCCTGTGGGCGTCGGCCACGTGGTCGAGGTCGTAGACCTTGTCGACCACGGGCTTGAGGTCGCCGGCGACGGCTCTGGCGATCACGTCGGCACTTGTGATCGTCGTGGTGGTCGTGTCGGCTCTGAGGTCGTTGATGCCCTTCACCGTGACGTTGCGCCGTACTGCCTCGTCGGGGTCGTAGGCGGCGAAGCCTCCGCTCGGGGCGCCGTGGGCGGAGAACCAGCCGCCGTCCTTGACCACGGTGAACGCGGTCGCGCCGAGCTGTCCGCCGGCGCCCTCGAAGACGATGTCCGCGCCCTGGTTGTTCGTTGCCTCCAGCACCAGCTTCTCCCAGCCGGGCTTGGAGTAGTCCACCACGACGTCGGCGCCCTGGGCCTTGCTGAGGTCGAGTTTGGCCTGGCCGCGCGCGGCGGCGATGACGTGTGCGCCGGCCCGGTGGGCGAGCTGGATCAGCAGCAGGCCCATGCCGCCGGCCGACGCGGTGACGAGCACCTCCTTGCCCTGCATCGGCGGCGCGAGGTCCTCCAGCATGAGGGCGGTTTGACCGTCGCCGAGGACAGCGATCGCGGTCTCCAGGTTGAGTTCTTCCGGCACCTCGAGCAGGCCGGAGGCGTCGGCCAGCGCGAGCTCGGCGTGGGCACCGAAGCCGAAGGCACGGCCTAGGACGGTCTTGCCAATCCAGGTTGTTGGCACATCCGGCCCGACGGCACGGACGGTGCCCGCGAGCGAACTGCCTGGCACGTAGGGCGTTTTCACGTCGAAGTACTGGCTGTGGTGGCCCTGGCGGATGGCGGTCTCGACGAAGATGACGTCGGCGACCGCGACCTCGATGAGCGCCTCGCCTGGGCCTGGGACGGGGTCCGGCCAGTCCTGGGTCTGGATGACGTCCGCGCTGCCGAACTCGGTGACTACCGCTGCTCGCATGGTTTCTCCCTTGGTGTGGAACTCCGAGGCTGCAACCTGAACTTGAGTTGAGGTCAAATCCGGGGTTGTCCACAGGGGTGGGTGACGGGCGGGAATCTGTCGGTGGTCCGGCGTACTGTGCAGGGCATGTTCGACGCCGTTTTCGTCCCCGCCGATCCGCCGCGCGCGGGCCGGCTGGCGTTGTACGGCGACCTCGCGGCGGTCGGTGAGGTGGCGGACGGGACGGTCTCGCTGGTGCTGCCGAAGGGGTCGCAGGTGCGGCGGACGACGGTGCCGGCGCGGCTGCTGACCATCGCGCAGGTGCTTGATCGGGTGCGGGACGGCTCTGACGGCGGCGGCGCGGGCAGTTGGGCCGACGGCTCGGGCAGCTGGGCCGACGGCTCGGGCGGTTGGTCCGACGGCTCGGCGAGTTGGGAGGTCTGGCGGACGGCCGCGTTGGCGGGGCTGGGGTTGATCGCGCGCGGCCGGCTGGTGCCAGACCGCAGCGCGAGTGGGTACGGCGCTTGGCGGGTGGCGCCCCTGGATCCGCTGGACCGCGGCTGGTTGAAGAATCTGGGCGCTTCGATGCCGCCGTACGCGCATGCGCTGCCGATCGAAGGGACGCGACCGGTGCGGCTGGTCGATCCGGAGCAGTTGGTGCGGGCGTTCTGGGATGCGATCGCGGACACGCTGGTGCGGACGCCCGCCGCGGCAGTCGCCGTACGGCCTGGTGCGGTTGCCTTCGCGTCGGTCGATCCGGTCGACGTGACTGGGCCGACTGGTTGGCTCGAGGAGACGGCTCAGAGCGAGGAGGCGGGTTCGCGGTTGGTGCTGCGGATCGAGCCGCCGGAGGACGACACCGACTTCCGGGCTGTGTTGCAGCTGCGGAGTGGTGTGGATCCGAGTCTGCTGGTGGATGTCGAGGACGTGTGGAACGCGCCGGCCGCCGTACTGTCCGCGCTCGGTGAGCGGGCGGAGACCGATCTGCTGCTCGCCTTACGGCGTGGGGCTCGGGTCTGGCCGCCCCTGGGATCGGCGTTGCGTGATGCGGCTCCGTCGGAGGTCGAGGTCGACGACGAGGCGCTCGAAGAGCTGGCCGAGGGCAGCACGGCGTTGGAGGGCGCCGGGATCGAGGTGCTGTGGCCGACCGAGTTGTTCGCGGGTGAGCTGGCTGTGCGTGGCACGGTCGCGACGCCGACCCCGGGCGCGGTGACCGGACCGGACTTCAACCTCAACGAACTGGTTGCGTTCCGCTGGCGGCCGACGCTGGACGGGCAGGAGCTGACGGAGCAGGAGGTCGCAGCGCTGGCCGAGGCGAAGCGCCCGATGATCCGGATGCGCGGGCGCTGGGTGCGGGTCGATCACGACCTGGTTCGCAAGCTGCGGCGCGGTGACACGCGGAAGCTGACCGGTGCGGAGGCGCTCGGTGCCGCGCTGACCGGGACCATCGAAGTCGACGGCGAGCTGGTTGCGTTCGATCCGAACGGATCATTGGCCTCGATGCTCGCCCGGCTGCGGGCGGCCGAGGAGCCTGCGCCGTTCGCGCAGCCGACAGGGTTGAATGCGACCTTGCGCGACTACCAGCGGCGTGGTGTCGCGTGGATGGCTCAGCTCGCGAATCTGGGTCTCGGTGGTTGTCTCGCCGACGACATGGGCCTCGGCAAGACGATCCAGGTGATCGCGCTGCACCTCGCCTTGCTCGGCCGCGGCCCCACGTTGGTGGTCTGCCCGTCGACCCTGCTCGGGACGTGGGAGCGGGAGTTCGCGCGGTTCGCGCCGGACGTCCCGACTCGGCGATTTCACGGCGCCGGCCGGACACTCAGCGATCTCGCGCCGGACGAGGTCGTGCTGACGACGTACGGCGTGGTGCGGCAGGACCATCGCGTGATCGGCGAGGTGTTCTGGGGGCTCGCGGTCGCGGACGAGGCCCAGCATGCGAAGAACCCGTTGTCCCGGACCGCGCGAGCGTTGCGGACGTTGCCATCGGCAACCAGGATCGCGCTGACCGGGACGCCGGTGGAGAACCGGTTGTCCGAGCTGTGGTCGATCCTGGACTGGGCGGCGCCGGGGTTGCTCGGGACGCTCGACCGGTTCCGGCACGATGTCGCCGTACCGGTCGAGCGGTATCACGACGAGGAGGCGACGGCTCGGCTCGCGCGGGTGACGCGGCCGTTCCTGCTGCGGCGGCGGAAGAGTGATCCCGGGATCGCGCCGGAGCTGCCGCAGAAGACCGAGCACGACGTCGTCGTACCGCTGACGGTGGAGCAGGCCACGCTGTACCAGGCCGTCGCGAAGGAGACGCTGGCCAAGATCGAGTCTGCGGAGGGGATCGCGCGGCGCGGGCTGGTGCTGAGTCTGCTGACGCAGTTGAAGCAGGTGTGCAACCACCCGGCGCAGTTCCTGCACGAGCCAGGTCCGCTGGAGCGCCGCTCGGGCAAGCTGGCCGCGCTCGACGAGCTGCTCGACGTCATCCTGGCCGAGGGCGAGTCGGTCCTGATCTTCAGCCAGTACGTCGAGATGTGCCGGCTGATCGAGGCGCACCTGGCGGCGCGGCAGATCAGGTCGCTGTTCCTGCACGGCGGGATCGGGGTGCGGAAGCGCGAACAACTGGTCTCCGAGTTCCAGTCCGGCGAGGCGCAGGTCTTCCTGCTGTCGCTGAAGGCCGGCGGCGTCGGGCTGACCCTCACCCGGGCCACCCATGTGGTCCACTACGACCGGTGGTGGAACCCGGCGGTCGAGGACCAGGCAACGGACCGCGCCTACCGCATCGGCCAGGACCGCCCGGTCCAGGTCCACCGCCTGGTCACCGAAAACACCCTGGAAGACCGCATCTCCACCGTCATCGCATCCAAACGCGACCTAGCCGACGCGGTAGTCGGCTCCGGCGAAGCCTGGCTCAGCGAACTGTCAGACGCAGACCTAACCGAACTGGTCGAACTCTCCACCGGCCCCTCAAAATCCGGCTCAGCAAGCGCCCACAACCCTTCCGCGATAGGCAAATCTTCCCCGGCCTCGACCTCCGCGGAGGTAGGTGATGACGATGAATGAGCGGGTGCCGTGGCAGGGGTGGCGGCGGAAGGGTGAGGATGCTGGGTTGCCGGCGGCCAAGGGGGCGGGGAGTCGGCGGCCGTTCGGGGCGACCTGGTGGGGCCGGGCGTGGTTGGAGGCGTTGGAGCAGCGGGCCCGACTCGATCCGAACCGGCTGTCCCGTGGCCGCTCGTACGCGCGTCGCGGGAGCGTGCTCGAGCTCACGGTCTCACCCGGTGAGGTCGAGGCCGTGGTGCAGGGCAGCCGTGTCACGCCGTACCAGGTGACAGTCCGGATCCGCGCTTTCACAGCCGCCGAGTGGGACGCCGTACTCGACGTCGTCTCCGCCCAGATCGGCCGCGTCGCAGCACTCCTCGACGGCGAGCTACCACCCGAGGTCGTCGACGACGTCCACGCCGCCGGCCTCGACCTCCTCCCCGGTGCCGGCGAGGTCCACACAAACTGCAGCTGCCCCGACTTCGCCGTCCCCTGCAAACACTCAGCCGCCGTCTGCTACCTCATCGCCGACGCCCTCGACGACGACCCGTTCGCCCTGCTCCTCCTCCGGGGCCGCCCCAAAGACGATCTCCTCACCACCCTCCGCACCCGCCGCTCCACAACCACGTCAACGACCCCCGTCCGCCAACCCCCGCCCCCGGGCATCCCCGCCAAGAAGGCGTTCGCCCCCTACCTCGCCGCAACCCGAGCATCCATCTCCCTCGACACCCCTCCACCCACCACAGCCACCACCACCGCCACCACCCACTCCACCGACGATCCCCTCGCGCCCGCTCAGCCCGCGACTCCTCCGCCCGCCGAGCCCGTGGCTCGTCGGCCTGCTGTGCCGGTGCCACCTCGACCGATGGGGGCTGCTGGGGTGCCGGCGGCTGTGCAGGCGTTGGATCCGCCTCGGTCGGCTGGCGTGGATGTGCGGGATCTGGTGGTGCTGGCGACTGATGCGGCGCGGCGGGCCTGGGAGTTTGCGTCGGGTGACGGCGATGGTGGGCTTCAGCTGACCGTCGACCAGGATCTCGCTCGCCGCGCGGCTGACCTGCTCGGCACCCCGGAGTTGGCTGACCTCGCGCACCGGGCCGGCGTGTCAGCCCGCCAGCTGACCAGCTGGGCGGTCGCATGGCGTGAGGGCGGTCCCGGCGGACTCGCTGCCACCGTCGACGTGCCCGTCGACCTCGACCCGCAAGCCCTCGCCGAAGGGATCGACGCACTGGGCGGCACTGTCGAGGCCAACCGCGTCACCGCCGGGCGCATCCAGCTCCGCCTGGGCCCTGACGGCCTCTGGTACCGCTTCGACCAGCAGTTCAGTGACTGGACCCTGGCCCGTCCGCCCTCCCCCGACCCGCAGGACCTCCTCCGCTGACTACTGCGCCCGCGCCGCGACGAAGGCCTGCGCCAACCGAGTGATGAGGTCGTACGGGATCGGCTCCTTCAGCGGGAACTTGAGAGTGCCTTTGCCCGAGCGGTACGGCGCGATCCGCGCGGCCAGCTCGTCGTCGACCGGCGGGATCGGGTACACGGAGACGTGCTCCTTCCAGCCGCTGAAGTACATCAGCGCCTTGCCGTCCACCGTGACCGCTGGGATCTGGTAGCTGATCTTCTCCCCCGCGTCCGGGACGACCGCGCGGATGGTACGCCGTACCTCCTCCAGCACCTCCTGGACGTCGCCGGGGAACGACCCGATGTACTCGTCCACGGTCGCGAACTTGTTCTCCGCCATACCCGCCATCGTGGGCAGCGACCGCCAGTCCGGGCAAGGCCCCTCAGGAGCGCCGGCGCAGCGAGGTGTGAGTCTCGAGAGCGGCGACGAGGTGCTCGGCGATCTTGGCGTGCCCGGCGACGGAGGGATGGACACCGTCGGTCGTGTCGGCGTCCGTGATCCAGCCGGTCGAGTCGACCAGCACCAGGTTGGCGTCGTCGAGCGACTTCACCGCCGCCTGGATCACGTCGGCGTGCTTGCCGTTGAACGGGGTCAGCGACACGATCGTCGTCGCCGGGTACGTCGTACGCACCCGCCGTACGAAGTCGGCGTACTCCTCCGCCTCCAGCGTCTCGTCGTTGACGCCGAGGTTGACCACGACCACGTCGGACGGCTCCACGCGTTCGGCCGGCGACCCGGCGAAGTTCCAGCCGAACGACTCCACCCCCGGCGGCACGTCCCCGTTGCCCGGCCGAAGGATGCCCTGCCGCCCGAACCCGACCTGGTACGACGTGGCGCCGAACGCCCGCGCGGTCAGATAGGCGTACGACGCCGTACCGTCAGCCCCCTCGGACTCAGGATGGGTGCTGAGGGCTAGCACGCCCTGCGTGATCGAGTCGCCGTAGAACTCAAGCCGCGGGCCGCCGGGGCGGCCGCTCAGCCGCAGTCGAGCGTTCACGTCGAGCACCAGCCCGGCGAACACGACCGCGCACTCGAACGGCGGGTTCCACCGGTTGACGTGCTCGTTGACGTCCTTGACCACGATCTCGACCTGGTGCCGGCCGTCCGGCGCGGACAGCTCGATGACCGGGTCGTCGACCACGTGCAGCGCCGGCTCACCGTCGTCGACCGTGATCCACAGGTGCGGCGCGACGGTGAGGCCGGCGGTGTCGAAGAGCAGCTGCAGCCGCTCGCCGGCGAAGGAGAACGTGATCCGCGAGCCGGAGTTGACGGTGATCGCCAGCCCCGGCTGGTGTCCCCACTGGCCTTCCAGGACGATGCGGGGATCTCCCGGGGCGACGACCTCACCAGGCTCGAACGGCACGTCTCACTCCTCAGTCTTCGGATGGCGGGCTTCGGGTGGCGGGTGCAATTCTGCCTGGCCGGTCACCACCCGTCCTTCCGAGCCCGCGCTTCGAACAGCAGGATGCCGGCCGACAGCGCGACGTTCAGCGAGTCCGCCTGGCCGAGCATCGGGATCGACACCGCCTCGCAGCCCTGCTCGTGCCAGGTCCTCGACAGCCCGTTGCCCTCCGAGCCGACCACGAACGCGGTCGGGCCGTCGTACGCGCCATCGCGGTAGCTGCCGGTCGCCGCCGGGTCGGCGAGATGGATGCGGAAGCCGTGGCCGTGCAGCCAGCCGGCCGCTTGTCCGATCTCGTCGAACTCGAGGACCGGGGTCGACAGGATGGTTCCGCGGCTGGCCGAGTACACCGCGGGGTGGCTCGGCCGCGCCCGGCGGCTGGTCAGGACGAGGCAGTCGGCGTTGGCCGCGTCGACGGTACGGATCAGGGTGCCGAGGTTGCCGGCGTACTCGACCCCGTCGGCGACCAGGACGAGCGAGGAGCCGTTGAACCGGAACGTCTCCGGTCGCCAGGTGGGCAGCCGGACGCTCGAGATCAGGCCGTCGGACCGGGTCTTGCGGGACAGCCGAGCGAGCAGCTTCTCCGAGATGCGGTAGACCTCGGTCGCGCGTTCGGCGATCCGCTCGACGTCGTACGCCGTACCGGCCTCGGGGCACCAGAAGAACGTGTCGATCGGGGTTTTCGTGGTCAGCAGCCGGTCGTGTTCCCAGGTGCCTTCGATCATGATCCGGCCGGGGACGCCGTCCTTGCGTACGGCGAGCAGGTCGCGGACTCGGGGGTGGTGCGCGCCGATGGGGCGCGCGTGAAGCACAGTCATGTGCCAGCTCCGTGAGGAGAGAATCAGCAAGCGCGCCGGGGACCCTGTCGCGGGTCCGCGCCGGCGTGGCGAACGCCCGAAGGCGCCGTGGTCTGAGCGCGGTCTACCTGGACCGCTCAGCCAAGGATTCTCTTCACGCTCGGATCGTAGGCATCCCGCTCGCAGCCAGTCACCCGGTTTTCCACAGCCCAGGTTGTCCACAGCCGCCGGCCAACCCGGTTTTGGTCTGTCCCCCGCGGTGGTTAGAGTCCTTCTCCTGTTGCCGATGCGCTCGCGCGGGGGCGGTAGACACACGGGAGGAGTACTGATGGACGCGACCTTGCTGGACGCCGAGGCCGAGGCGGCTGTACTGCGCGTCTACCGTCAGGTCTTCGCCGTGCTCGCCCGCGAAGCCGGCGCGATGATCGTCGACCCCGACCTCCTCGACGTCGACCAAGCCATCCTCGACGCGTTCGCCGAAGCCGGCAGCGACGGCCTCACGGTCGAACAGGCCACCCTGGCCTGCCGGTCCTACCCCCACGACGTGATCGTCCGCCGCTTCGACGTACTCCGGCAGTACGGCGCGATCACCAAACTCGTCGACCGTCCGAACGAGCTGCGGCACCGCGCCGCGTTCGCGCCGTACGTGATGCTGATGTTCCTGCGCCGGATGTCGGTGCAGGGCGGTCAGGCTGAGCTGCACCAACTGCTCACCCTGGAGGCGCACAGCGTCAGCGACCCCAGCGCGACCGAGGACGACGGCCAGGCGTCGATCGAGCGGTTGACGAAGGTGTTCCGCCTGCTGGGCAACGAGCTTGCGATCCTGGTGTCGACCAGCACCACTGCCCAACTGCGGGAGAACGCGCAGCTCGCCTGGGGCAACGAGCGACTGATCGAGCAGGCCGAGAAGGTCCACCGGATCGTCCTGGAGCGGTGGCCCACCCTGCACCGCGCCTGTACGTCGCTACGGATGGCGCTGGCCGCGTACGCCGACGCAGTACAACTCGCCGCGGGTCGCCTGGTGGAGCGAGCCGGTACGACGCGTGCCCTCGGACTACTGCCGATCGAAACGTGGCTCACGTTCACGCGCACCAGCGAGCCCGACGTACTGGCGAGTGTGCTCGATGGACTGTTGTTCGATGCGGCCGCGCCGGACTTCTCGCCGCAGACCATGGTCGAGGCGGTCGAGACCGGACGCCGTACCGGGACTGCCCGGATGGCGCCGCCGCGACCGACCGACGACACGGTCGCGCCGGAGTCGGCGGCGGCCACAGATCGCGAGGAGCTGCGGGCCGAAGCCGAGCGCGTGCTGGCCGGGCGCTCGTCGGTCGACATCGTCGAGGTGGTCGACGCGGCCGGCGACTGGATCACGGCTCGCCGCGTGCTGGCAGAGCTGACGGCGGCGCACCTGCATGACGAGCTCGACTACGAGCTGGTGTGGTCGGACGGCATGCGGATCGACCCGAGCGCGGGGACCCCGTGGGCGACCGAGGGCGTGTTCCGGCGGGTGACGCGATGAGCACGCCGTCTTCGGAGGCCGTGGAGCGCCGGCTCTTCAACGCGCTGTGGTGGGCGAAGGTGCAGTCGGCAGGTCCGCTGGAGGTCGAGCCGGACACACCGGCGGTCGCAGGGCTGACCCGCGCCGCCTCGCCGGACGGCTCGACGGTGTGGCTGGTGCCGACGTTGCCGTCGGGTGCCGGTCACACAGTGCTCGAGGAGTTGGGCACTCCCCCGGTCGCGGTCGAGCAACCGAACGAGACGGCTCGCGTCCTCTCCATCTGCGTCGCCTGCTGCTGGACG
This sequence comes from Kribbella sp. NPDC002412, assembly GCF_053592935.1. Lineage (NCBI taxonomy): Bacteria > Bacillati > Actinomycetota > Actinomycetes > Propionibacteriales > Kribbellaceae > Kribbella > Kribbella sp. NPDC002412. The sequence continues at coordinate 10,845 of NZ_JBSFBL010000092.1, read as the reverse complement.
GACCGCAGCGGTCCCGCCTGGCCGGGTTCCGTCGGCACGCTCGCGCAAGTCAGGTCCGTGTACGCCGGGATGCGCGGCCGCCCGGAACAGTCCAGCGACCTCACCCTCATCATCGGCAGCCTCCGCCGCCTCCACGCCACCCACTGGCTGCTCTGGAACGAGCAGGCCGCCGAAGTCCGCCTGGGTCCCCGCACCATCACCTGGACCGGCAGCGACCTCTCGACCCTCCGAGACCTCTGCCGCCACCTGCCCGAGCCCCCACCCGCCGTCATCGCCAGCGCACCACCTCCCGAGCCGGAACGCGACCCACTGCTCGCCACTGAGTCGGACGTGGCTGATGAGTGAGCAGCATGTGTTGTTCGATCCGTTGCTGCAGGACTTGAGCGATCGGGCGCGCGATGAGGTGCTGGCTGCGTTCAGCGCGGTCCAGTACGCCGCCCACCCGGTGGCCGAGGTGCAGTTGCCCGGCCTGCGCGACGTAACGCTACGTCGACATGTCTCGCGAATGCTCAAGCTCATCGGTCGGACACTGGTACACGTCGACGGCACCCACTGGACATCCGGGTACGCCGACGACATCGCGGCAACCCTGACCGCGCAAGGCTGGCAGCCACTGTCGGTCGTCGACCGCGCAGTACTGGTCCTCGTGCTGATCCACTCCGTCGCGATCCCCCGCAGCGAAGGCATCCTCACCGGCGACAGCTGGAAGTCGGCCCGTCCGACCACCGTCGACGAGTTGCGCACAACCAAGATCAGCAGCGAGGAACGCCGCCTCGCCCTCCAACGCCTCCGCGCAGCCGGCCTCATCCAACTGTCAGGCGACCACTCAGGCGGCCCCAGCTACATCCCGGGCCCGCAACTCCAGCGCCTGACACCTGCAGCCCGACGCCGCCTCCAGGACCAACTCATCCTGGCCGCGGCCCCCGCCAGCCCGATCGCCGAAGCCATCCGAGCCCGCAACGGCACCTGGACGAAGCCGGCCGACGAAGTAACCAGCAGCACGACACCGACCGAGCAGGCGGCTGACGGCCGTACCGGGGAAGGGATGGCATGAGCACTCCGGTGGAGGACGGTCCGTTCGACATTCTCGGGTCGAAGGTGTTGCTCGGCGTACAGGTGGTCGACCTGTCGCGCCTGTCGACGCATCCGATTCCGATGGTCGGCCAAGGACTCGTCACGGTGGCCGGCCAAGGCCCGACCGACTCGAACGGCGCGGGCAAGTCGTCCTGGATCGCGGCGCTCAGCCTGCTGCACGCCGACGACCAATGGCGACTGACCAGCGGTGCGCCCGGCGCGGCGGAGTTGCTGTTCACCGCCGAGGCGGCAGGTCAGGAAGGCAACTGGTCAAACGTCGACCGCGGCTACATCGTCGGCGTGTTCTCCGATCCCGACCTCACCGACCTCGCCGAGATCGAGGCCGCCGCGATCACCGTGTGGATCCGGATCAACCGCAAGGCGTCGTACATCGACCTGCGCTGGAAGAACGGCCTGCACGTCCCGTACGGCGCCACCGAGGCCGAGCGGGCCGCCGGCGCCGACGCGCTGTGGGCAGCCCTGCCGCACTCCAACGGCCGCACCGACTTCCACGCAAACAAGCTGTCCACTGTTCTGTACGGCGGCCAGGTCCGCTGCGTCTCCTTCCTGTCGACGTCGGTCCGGTCGAGCCCGACCGCGAACCTGCTGGCCGAGCCGCTGAACGAGCTCGGCCCGGCCCGGATCTTCAACGCGATCGCGACCCTCACCGGCCTCGACCACGAGCTCGAGCAGGAGCAGGCACACCGCTCCGCCGAGCACACCCAGCGCGAGGCGACCAAGCAGGCAACGGCCGACCTGCAGCGGTGGGAGCAGGAGATGGCCGCAGTCGAAGCCGGCATCCTGCAGCGTGCCGCGGCCCGGGACGCGCTGGCCGCAGCGAAGGAGTCGTGGCAGGCACGGTGTGCCCGGCACCTGATCGACGGCGACGCGCGGACCCGCGAGATCCTGCAGGAGCTCGCTGTACTCGACGAACGGGTCGCCGAGCAGGAAGCGCGCCGGGAAGCGGTCGATGCAGAGATCGATGCCTTCGGCAACGAGGAGGTCCTGCTGCGGGACGTCCAGCTGACCCGGCAGGAGCGGGACAAGCTCGACGCGCGGGACCGTGAGCTCGACCTGGCCCAGCGTTCGGTGCGCGAGCAGCTCGAGCGGCTGGGTCAGGAGCACCGTCGGCTGGTGGAGGCGGGGCGTTCGGCGGACGGTCGTGATCTCGCTGCCGCCGGCGAGGAGCAGGCCGAGGCCCGCGCCGTACTCGAGGAGCACATCGGTCGCGACCACGCGGCTCGGTCCGCCGTCGACTTCGCGACCGCCGAGTTGCGCGAGGCCGAGAGCGGTCAGACCGTGTCGGCGCCGCAGCAACAGGTGCTGGAGAACGCAGGCCTCGAGTGCGGCGCTCTCACCGACATCACCGAGTTGTCGACGGGCGAGCGTGCCGAGTGGGAGCCGCGGCTCGCGCCGTACCGGGAGGCCGTCGTCATCGACTTCGGCGACGCCGCTGTCGCGTCGGCCGCGTTGGCAGACGCCGGGTACGCCGGATTCCTGCTGGTGCTCGCGAATCGGCCCGGCGCCGCTGGCAAGGGCAAGCGCGGACCGAAGTCGGCCGACAAGCGATTCAACCTGGACGGGTTCTTCGCGGCGATCGGTGAGCGCGCGACGAAGGAGAACATCGACGACCTCGCCGGCGTCGTGGCCGTCGGCCAGTTCGACGAGCCGCTGACCGGCCGCACCGCCCGGATCGAGGCTGCCCGCCGCCGCGTCGAAGCCGCGGTCGAGGCCCGTGCCGTCGCCTCCGCAGCCCTGGAACAGGCGCGTGCCCGAGTCGAGCAGGCGGAGCGCCGTACGGCGGCCGCCCGCGCACTCGCCGACGCCGAGTCGGTGCAAGAGCAGATCCTCGCCCTGCGCGAGTCGATCGACCGGCACGAGACGGATCGCGAATCACTCGCGCCGCAACTCCAGGCCGCGAAGGAGTCCGCCGAAGCAGCAGCCGGTCAGCAACTCGTTCGCGACGAACGACTCAAGAACCTCGAGGCCACCCGTCGCGACCACGAGCGGCTGCTCGACGACCTGACCGCTCGCCGGCTCGCGCTTCTCGAAGAGCAGACGTCCCTCGACCTCGCGACGCGCACTACCGCGTGGGGATCCACGCCGGCGGAGGCGGAGGAGTTCATCCTCGGACTGCCGAACGACGCACAACGCCGTACGACGGCCGACTGGAACCACCAGGCCTGCACGCAGATCGACGACGTCATCCGCCGCTGCTTCCCGAACGCCCGTTCACGCGAGGAGATCCCGACCGAGTTGTGGGAGATCCTGAACGGCCCGGACGGCTGGACGAACGGCACGCTCGGCGTCCGCGTCGGCCTGGTCCCGGCGCTGCACCGGACGCTGAGCAGCCACCTCGCCCAGCACGAGACGTTCGACAGCCTGCAGCAACAGCAGATCGCCAGCCAGCGCGCCGAACGCAACGCCGCCCTCGAACGCGCCCGCGAAGGGCTCGGCGAGGCCGAGAGCACCGCCCGCGCGCACCGCGCATCACTTGCCGACGGCATCAAAGCGCGACTTCGCCTGGTGTCACAGGAGTTCGACCGGCTCGACCAGCAGTACGGCGGGTACGGCGCGAAGCTCGAGTTCCCCGAGCCCGACCCGCCGGCCGAGCCCGACAAGCCGTGGCGCTGGACGGTCACGCCGAAGTGGCGGCGTTCGGAAGGCGGCCCGTTCTCCGCGTTCAACGTGAAGGGCAACACCGCCCAGATGGACGAGAAGGCGGTCAAGCTGGTGTGCGCCGCCGCGCTCGCCGGGGGGTCCGATCGTCCCCTGCTGCTGATCCTCGACGAGCTCGGCCGGAACCTGGGTTCCCAGCACCGCCGCGAGGCCGTCGCCCTGTTCGAGCAGATCGGCCGCGACCGCAACATCACGGTCATCGGCGCACTCCAGGACGACATGGAACGCTACGCGCTCTCGTCCTCTCGGCTCTACGTCAAGCTCCGGCGCAGCTCGGACACCATGCCGTACAACCAGGCACCGGTGGTCAAGGGCAACGAGGAGTACGCCGCCCGCGTGGAGCTGCTTCGCAGTTGGCTGGAGTCGTACCGCGGGACGACTCCCACCCTTGATCTGGCGGCGCCGACACTGACGCCCTAGATCGCTGACTCCACGGGCGAGTCTTCCGGCACTTCGTTGCGCACCCGGTGCCGGTAGCGCAACGGGGACTCGCCGACCTCACGCTTGAACGCCGTACTGAACGCACTCTCCGACGCGTACCCCAAGTCGGACGCGAGCGACCCGACGCGAACGTCGTCGTCCCGCAGCGCGCGCTGAGCCAGCAACATCCGCCAGCGGTTGAGATAGGTGAGCGGCGGTACGCCCGCAACGGTCCGGAACCGTTCCGCGAACGACGTCCGCGACATCGCAGCGGCACGGGCCAGTTCCTCCAGCCCCCAGGACTTCCCCGGCTCCTCATGCATCAGGCTGAGCGCCGGCCGAAGCCGTACGTCGGTCAGCACCCGGAGCCCGCCTGGCGGCAGGTCGGCCTGGTCGATGTAGGCGCGCAGCACCTCGAGCAGCACCAGCTGGCTGTGTTGCCGGATCGCGAAGGCGGACCCTAGCCGGTTCGACGTCACCTCGTCGTACAGGCGGTACAGGCTCCCCCGCAGGTTGGCCGCCGAGGGGGCGGATCCGCGCACGTGCGCCACCGGTGGGAATGCCTGCGAGAGCAACGCCTGGCCGGCCGGGTTGAGCTCGATGCGGCCCCCGATGACGATGTCGTCGATCTCGGTGTCGGCGCCGATCAGGTCCGGCGAAGGGAAGCCGGGTTCGGGCTCGATCTCGCGGCGCGGTCCGTCGCCGGCGCCGCCTTCGAGCTCCAGCCAGGACCGGCTGTTCAGGATGGCGACGTCACCCGGCTCGAGCTCGATCGGCTCGATGCCGTCGGAGCTGAGCCGGGCCCGGCCGGACACCATCGCGATGAACTTCATCGGCTCACTGAACAGGCCGCGCGTCACCCAGGGACCGCGCATCGCGAAGCCGCCCGACATCAGGCCGCGGACCTCCACGAGGTCGAACACCTCGGACAGCTGATCATTGGCCACGTCCGTACTCTCGCGCAAGAAATGCGAACTGACAACTATTCAGAGTCCGGACCGCGCCCAGCAGACTGGCGGTATGACCCAGAAACAACATCCCCTCGGATCGGGGTTCACCGCCGCGTCCACGGCTGACGAAGTGCTGCGCGGCAAAGATCTGTCCGGCACGAATGTCGTGGTCACCGGCGGCCACGCCGGGATCGGCCTGGAGACCACGCGCGCACTCAGCAAGGCCGGCGCGGCAGTCACCGTCGGAGCGCGCGATGCGGAGCGTGCCGCGGCTGCGTTGGCCGGGATCGAGGATGTCGAGGTCGGACTACTGGACCTCCTCGACGCGGCGTCGATCGACGCGTTCGCCAACCGCTACCTCGAGTCCGGCCGCCCGCTGCACGTCCTCGTCAACAACGCCGGGATCGGAGCGGGGCCGCTGGTGCGCGACGCGCGCGGTTACGAGTCGCAGTTCGCGACCAACCACCTCGGCCACTTTCAGCTGACTCTGGCGCTGCTTCCCGCGCTGCGCGCCGCGCACGGCGCCCGAGTGATCAACGTGACGTCCGGCGGTCACCGGCTCTCCGACATCCGCTGGGACGACCCGCACTTCACCACCGGCTACGACCCGCTGCTCGCGTACGGCCAGTCCAAGACGGCCAACGTGCTGTTCGCCGTCGAGCTCGATCGCCGCTGGGCCGACGAGTCGATTCGCGGGTACGCCGTACATCCGGGCGTCGTCGTGAGTACGAACTTGGGTCGCTCTGTGCCCGAGGACGAGAAGCGGGCGATGTACCTGGCCATGGAGCTGATCGACGAGTCGGGTCAGCCGATCATCGACCCGGAGCAGGAGAAGAAGACAGCGCAGCAGGGCGCCAGCACCACTGTGTTCGCGGCGACCAGTCCGCTGCTCGCCGACCTCGGTGGCGTCTACCTGATGAACAACGACATCTCGCCGCTGGACGAGAACCCGAAGTCCATTGCTTTCGGCACCGAGCCGGTCGTCGAGTCCACCGTCGTACCGCACGCCCTCGACCCGGCCTCGGCGGAACGGCTGTGGGAGCTGAGCGAACAACTGATCAAGGCGAACTGAGGAGAACTGCTATGCGATACCGCACTCTTGGACGGACCGGGATCAAGGTCAGCCCGTACGCGCTCGGCGCGATGATGTTCGGGGCCGTCGGCAACCCGGACCACGACGACTCGATCCGGATCATCCACCGGGCCCTCGATGCCGGGATCAACTTCATCGACACCGCGGACATGTACTCCCGGGGTGAGTCGGAGGAGATCGTCGGCAAGGCGCTCAAGGGCCGGCGCGACGACGTCGTACTCGCGACCAAGGCCCGCTTCCCGGTCGACTTCGACCCCAGCGGTACGACGCCGGCCGTGCCCAACCGGTCGGGTGCCTCCCGCCGGTGGCTGATGCGTGCACTCGACGACTCGCTGCGCCGGCTCGATACCGACTACGTCGACCTGTTCCAGATCCACCAACCGGATCCTGACACCGATCTCGAGGAGACGCTGTCGGCACTGACGGACCTGGTGCGCGCCGGCAAGGTCCGGGCGATCGGCACGTCCTCGCTGCCGGCGTCGGACATCGTCCGGTCGCACTGGATTGCCGAGCGGCGCGGCCTGACCCGGTTCCGTACCGAGCAGCCGCCGTACTCGATCCTGAATCGCGGCATCGAGCGCGAGGTCCTGCCGGTGGCCGAGGAGTTCGGCATGGGCACGCTGGTCTGGAGCCCGCTCGCCGGCGGTCTGCTCACCGGCCGCTACCGCAAGGACCAGGAGAACAGCACGCACCGGTCCCAGTTCGGCTTCCGGCACTTGACCGACGAGCGCCGCCTGGACGCCGTCGAGGAACTGATCTCACTCGCCGACGACGCCGGGATGCCACTCACCCATCTCGCGATGGCCTTCGCGATCGCCCACCCGGGCGTCACGTCGGCCATCATCGGCCCTCGGACCATGGATCACCTAACCGACCTGCTGGCCGGCGTCGACGTCACCCTCACCGATGACGTCCTCGACCAGATCGACAAGATCGCCCCACCCGGCACCGACACCGGCACCCTCGACATGGCCTACAACCCACCCGCCGTCCACCACGCCCACCTACGCCGCCGGGCCCTCCCCGACCGTCCCGCGGCCTGACCACTCCACAGACCTGCCGCGGCGCTCTGCCGCGGTAGGTCTACTCAATTTCCCGTCATCCCGGGCCTGCGGCACACCTGCGACCTCATCGCAGAGGCACCTCGAGAACCACCGGCCGCGGTAGCGCTCCCATCGACTCACCCATGACTTCAGTCATGTATTTGCCAAAACCGGACCCCGGTGGTTACCCCGGACCCGATGGTGCTTCAGACTGGACCGGTGGAAGCTCCAGAGAACCGCAGCGACTGCTTACGCCGTGTAGGCGGAACTCTGGCCAACCGTCCGACTACCGGCGTACCGTCTGCTGCGCAGGTCCGGCCGGCTCGTGATCGGAGGGCGTGAATGGCATCGTGGCTCCTCCGCGCCCAGTGGACCCACCGTGACGAGTCCGTGGAGCACCGCGCTCTCCGCGTCGGCCGCACCCTGACCGCGGTGGCCGTGGCGTTTCCCGACGTACACAACTGGACTCAGGACGAGCGCTGGGGCTACCACGTCCTCGAGGCCGACGGCTCGACCCCGCTCCAGGAGATGGTCGAGGCCACTACGAAGGTCCTCGCCAACGGCTCGAGCACGACCCGGCTGCACCTGCAGAGCACCGGCGATCTGCCCTGGCTGTTCGACCTGTCGATGGGCGGTACCCTGACGACCGTCTCGGACCAGCTCACGCTGCACTGGAGCGACGAGGACGCCCTCGTCCAGTCCGAGCGCTTCGCCCAGGTCCTGCGCGCGGTCGTCTCGATCTGGGAACCCGAGTGGGCCAGCATCGCCGACACCGAGCTCGCCGCCGCGGCCGGCGTGTTCCGGCGCGGGATCCCGATGATGGGCTGGTTGACGTACGTCCGCGGCATGGTGGCCGGCGCCCACGGCATCGACATCGGCCTGACCCCGTTCGAACGCGGCACCCTCCTGCAGGCCCCGGTCGCTCCGGCCGACCTCACGCCGGTCCACATCTGCGCCGCCGCCGCGCTAGTCGGCATCGCCCCTGAGAGCTAGTTCGCCGGTACGCCGGTCACCACGACCTGCTGATCCCATCGCGCCAACTCCGCAGCATCCGGCACCTGGAACTTGGAGTTGTAGTCCTCCAACTCCTCGCGGGTGATGTGGAACGTCCCCTCCGGCAGCGCCGCATTCCGAGCCGCCAGCCGCTCCCACAACACTTCGAACGGCGGATTCAGTACGACGATCTCCGCGAGCGCACCGAGCCCATGCGCGCGGTTGCGGAACATGTCCCGCTCGGTCTCGGACCAGCACCCGTAGTCCAGGACCACGCTCACGCCCAACGACAACGCACGGGCCGCGACACCCCAGAACAGCTGCGACTCGAGCACCCACCGCCGCCCGCCGTCCTCACTCACCCCGAACAGCGGCTCCATCCACTCGTCCGGCGTGAACCTCAGCGCCGCTCGCTCCTCCTCCAACTGCCGAGCCAGGGTCGTCTTCCCCGCGCCGGGCAACCCGACGATCAACACCATCACCGCACGCTGCATACCCGAACCCTACGAACCCCGCGTCCGAAACCTTCAAGACACGTCCGCGCGATCCAGTAAGCATCGACACATGCCCTCGAACCTCACCGACCTGATGAACGTCGGGAAATCCGTCGCCGCGTACTTCGAACGCGCCGGCATCACCCGCATCGACCAGCTAACCGGCCAAGACCCCGTCGACCTCTACAACTCGATCTGCCAAATCGACGCCCACCACCACGACCCCTGCCTCCTCGACACGATCATGTCCGCCATCGACCAAGCCAACGGCAACCCACCCCGCCCCTGGTGGACCTACACCCCCCACCGCAAACAACTCCTGTCCCAGCAACCCGTTCCTGCCCCCTCCAACTCCTAACGCCCTCCCTGCCCCGGCGCCCCCAGCCATTAGAACCACCCACCGCCACAGCCCACCCCAGCGCGGCTCCCACGAGCACCTGCAACCCGCGCGCCACTCCCACCCGCACCCAGGCACCCCGGCCCGCGCCCACCCCCGCCCCGAAACAGTTGCGTCCAGCAGAGTGGTGTACGGCGTGGTGGCCGGCCCGGGCGTAGACGTGGGTGCGGTCACCGCGTGATTCTTCGAGGAATCTCTCACAACCCTCTCGAAGAGGAAGTTCACTGCGATGACCGCACAACCCAGTATCGACCCTGCTGAGTTCCTGCACGAGCACCTCGAGCAGGCCAGCCCGGATCTGCTCCGGGAGCTGATGGAAGGGTTCACTACACCGCCAACCTCATGGCGACCTGCCCGAAACACGCCTGGGGCGGAGTGAAGGCGATGCTGCACTCGGTGTTCGACCAGATCGACGCCACAGCCGTGGACACGCAGTACGACAAACTGCTGGACCAGATCGAGACCAGCCTGCCCGAGGTGCACCAGCATCTCGACGACGCCCGCGCCGACGTGCTCGCGTTCACCGCGTTCCCGCGTGATGTCCGGCGCCAGATCTGGTCCAACAACCCCAACGAGAGACTGAACCGCGAGATCCGGCGACGCACCGACGTGGTCGGCATCTTCCCCGACCGCAACTCCATCGTCCGCCTCGTAGGCGCCGTCCTGGCCGAACAACACGACGAATGGGCCGACGGCGCCGCTACCTCGGCCTCGACGCCCTCAACCGCAGTCGGCTTACCCTCATCACCACCAGCGCACCCGAACACGACACCACCACCACCGCAACCACCACCATCAGCGCCTAACCACACACCAACGAAGGACCAAACGTCGTACACCACTCCACAGGACTGACCCGCCTGGGATTCCGCTCGTCGGTTCCAACCGCCCGATCGATGTCCTCGCCGAGTCGCCGCCTGGGATCAGCTCTTCGGCAGGGGCAAGCCGCATAAGCGACTGCCAACGCTTCCTTCAGGAGGCATGCCGCCACCAATTCGTGCAGTTAGCACTCGAGCAGGAGGCATGCCGCCACCAATTCATGGAGTTAGCACTCGAGATCTTGTACCGCAGTCCTCGGCGACCGCGGTCTCGGCGCCTGCACACCAGTCCCGCCGGGTCTTGGGCGACGACAGGGCCGGTGTCAGGCAGTACGACGCAGCACCGCGGCAGGCGGCCGTCCTCCGGCAGAGGCATCCCTGCCACAGCACCGGACACACGCGCATGGCGGACTGCGCCTCGAGCACCCCCACACCAGCTCCGGCAGTCGGCCCCGGCATCCCGGCCACAGCTCCAACTGCGTCCGGATGGGCGGAGTGCGGACTGCGCCTCGAGCACCCGCACACCAGCTGCGCGGGCCGGCCTCGGCACGGCAGCCCCGGCCACATCACCAGTTGCGTGCGTATAGCGGACTGCGGCTCGGGCAACCGAGCGCCAACTGCGCCGGCACAGGCCATCCCGGCCATAGCACCAATTGCGTGCGGATGGCGGATGGCGGATGGCGGATGGCGGATGGCGCCTCGAGCAACCACACCCAGCCTCGCTGTCCAGCCCCACAGCGGCCCCGGCCACAGCACCAGGTGTGTGCGGATGGTGGCTCCGCTTCGCGGGCTGTGGAAACGGCTGGGGAAATGTTAAGGGCCACCCCTAGTGGGGTGGCCCTTAACAGTGTGAATGTCCGGCGGCGTCCTACTCTCCCACGACC
>NZ_JBSFBL010000091.1:0-20383 GCF_053592935.1 Kribbella sp. NPDC002412 | reverse complement strand
ACGCCGAACCGGCTAGTGAGCGTCGTCTCGGCGGGAAGCTGCTTGCCCGGCTCTATGCAGAACTACGTCGACCTCGCGCGCAGCGAGGAGGCGATCCGCGCCGGGTGGGTGACCCTGCTGATCGCCGCCGTCGGAACCGTGCTGCTCAGCGTGCTGGGCCTCGGTTTCGCGCTGCTGGTGAACGGCGCGTCCCGGTTGAACGCGTTCTTCCGGGTCGTGCTGTTCTACCCGCACGTGCTGAGCGCCCTCGTGGTCGGCTTCCTCTGGAGCGCCGTACTCGGCACCTCGGGTGTGGTCAACGGCTGGCTGACGTCCAAGGGCGCGGAGGTGCTGCCGTTCCTGTCGAACCCGAACTGGGCGCTGGCGAGCCTGATCGGTGTACTGGTCTGGGCCGGGTTCGGCGTCAACGTGGTGCTGTACCTGGCCGGACTGCAGACGGTGTCACGTGACCTGCTGGAGTCCGCGCGGATCGACGGCGCGTCGACGCGACAGACGTTCCTCAACGTCACGCTGCCTGCGCTCGCGCCCGTCGTGACGGTCAATCTCGTGCTGTCGCTGGTGACGTTGCTGAAGACGTACGACCTGGTCGTGTCGCTGACCGGTGGCGGTCCGGCCGGGTCCACGCAGACGGCGGCGTACCTGATCCTGTGGGACTCGTTCCACAACAACGCGCTCGGCTTCGGCTCGGCGCAGTCCGTCGTACTCATGATCGTCACGGCGGCGCTCGCCCTCACCGTCGCACGGCTGCGTTCGCGCGTCGACCAGGGGGTGAAGGCATGAGTGCCATTCGCATGCCGCGGGTCCGGACCGTGGCTCTCAAGCCCAGGCCGGTCAAGGTGAAGGGCGCCGGTCGGGTCGCGTTCCTGATCGTCACCAGCCTGCTGATGCTGGTGCCGATGTACCTGCTCGTGGTGAGCGCGTTCAAGTCGCAGCAGGACATCCTCACGCACCCGTTCTCGCTCTCGCCGGACCTGCTGACCACCGAGTACCTGCAGAAGGCGTGGACGAACCCGGACTTCAACATCCTCAAGGGGTACGGCGTCACCGGACTGTTCGTGGTCCTGGTCAACGTGCTGTCCGTCGCGCTCGCCGGCCCGGTGTCGTACGTGATCGCCCGTCGCACCGAACGCCGGTACCGGGTGCTCCTGCTGCTGTTCGTGGCCGGCACGTTCATCCCCAGCCAGGTGCTGGTGATCCCGGTCGTCTACACGCTGAAGTTCCTCGGGCTGATGGGCACGATCCCCGGGTTCGTGCTGTTCGAGACGACGCTGACGCTGCCGTTCTCGATCTTCCTGTACGCCGGCTACATCATGACCATCCCGGCCAGCCTGGACGAGGCGGCCGCGGTCGACGGCGCCGGCAAGCACCGGATCTTCTGGTCGATCGTGTTCCCGCTGATGAAGCCGGCCGTGGTGACGATGGTCATCCTGAACACCTTCTCGGTGTGGAACGACTTCGTGAACCCGCAGATCATCCTCGGCCCGGGCAGCGGTCTCTACACCGTGACCACCGGCGTGTACGCGGCGGTCAGCCAGTACTCGACCGACTACACGGTCGTCTTCCCGACGCTGCTGCTCGCGGTGGCGCCACTGCTGGTGGTCTTCGTGCTGCTGCAGCGGCACGTGATCAGCGGCCTGACGGCAGGAGCGACCAAGGGATGACGACCATCGTTGCGCAGACCCCGATCGGCAGCCCGCCCGCGTGGGCGATCATGCAGCGCCGCCTGTTCGACGTGATGGACGAGGGCTGGTGGCTGTTCCGCGAACGCTACTGCCTGCCCGACGGCAGTCTCCGGTACGCCGGTCCGGTGCCGAGCCGTGACGGCGCCGACGACTTCTACGAGGCGTTCGTGAACTGGCCGGTGCTCTACCAGCTCGGCGGCGCGGACGACCTGATCGACGTCGCCAAGTGGCACTGGGAAGGTGTCACCCGCCAGCTCACCGACCTCGGGTTCCTGGTCGACGAGTTCGAGCGCGGCTACGACTGGTTCCACATCGGCGAGTCGATGATCTTCTTCTACTCGCTGTGCGCCGCCGACCCCGGCGACGAGGTGTTCCGCGAGCGCGCGTACCGGTTCGCCGAGCTCTACCTGCCCGGTTCGCCGGCCGGCAACTACGACCCGGCGACCCGGACGATCCGGGCGCCGCACAACGGCGGCGGTGGACCGCGCTGGGGGATCAACGACGAGTGGCGTTCGTACGGCGCCGACCTCACCAACATGCGGATCTTCGGGCTGCCACTGCCCGGCGTCGCGGGGATCGAGACCTGGGACGACCTGAAGGACCCGGCCAAGGCCGACCTGATGGGCGCGGAGATGATCCGCCGCCTCGGCGCCGGCGACGTCGCGGTCAACCTCGCCGCGACCACGCTGACCGCGAACGCCTGGCTCTACGACCACAACGACCGGTTCGCGGCGTGGACCCTCGAGTACCTCGACGCCTGGCAGGAGCGCGCCGCGGCCAACGGCGGCCTGCTCCCGGACAACGTCGGACCGAGTGGTGAAGTCGGCGAGCTGCACGACGGCCGCTGGTACGGCGGCAACTACGGCTGGAACTGGCCGCACGGTGTCTACAGCGTCGGCTCCGCGGCCTGCATCGCGGCGCTGAACGGCGTACTCCTGACCGGTGACTCGTCCCGGCTCGACTTTGCCCGGCGGCTGCTGGATCACCTGTACGAGCGCGGCGTCACGGCCGCTGTGGACGAGACCGAGCTGAGCATCCGGGACCGTTGGCAGGCCGAGCTCGGCGCTGACTGCGCGTCCCCGACACTGCTGATCCCGAACCGGTACGGCGACGACGGATGGTTCGACTACCAGCCCCCGCAGCTCGGACTGCCGATCTGGTTGTGGCAGGCCGCCTTCGAGTCCTCCGACCGGCAGCGGCTGGCGGACCTGCGCGAGCGCAGCGGCTACGACTGGCGCACCGTGCGCGACTTCCGGAACAAGGAGGACGCCGGTCACGAGGCGCCCTGGCTGGCCTACCTCGCCGGTGACAACCCCGGCTATCCCGAGGCGATGCTCGGGGTCGCGCTGTCCCAGGTGCAGCGCCGGATGGACCTGATGGCCGCCGACACCGTCGACCCGGCGGACCTGAACATCCACCACTGGCAGCGGCACAACCCGGTCGCGACCGAGGCCCTGCTCCAGCTGACCACCGGCACGCCGCAACTCCTCTACAACGGCGGCCTGCTGCCGTTGCGCGTGCTGTACCTCGACCCCGAGCGCGGCCGTCCCGGTCTCCCGGCGGACGTCGCCGCGCTGGTCGACACGGTCGAACCGGACCGCACCGGGCTGCAGCTGGTCAACCTGTCCGCGACCCAGACCCGGCGCGTGGTCGTCCAGGCCGGCAGCTTCGGCACCGACCGCATCGACGAGGCAGTCGTGAGCACCGCGACCGGCGAGTACCCCGGCCCGTCCCCGGCGTACACCTCGCCGCCGCCCACCCCCGGCACCGAGACGGTCGTTGTCGGCGGCAACAGACTCGAGATCGCGATGCCGCCGGGCCGGACCATCCGGCTCGACCTGCGGCTGACCCGTAACGCCTATCGCGCCGCGCATGTGGCGCTTGACTGAGGAGACATATGAGCATCGAACAAGCCCCCGTGGCCCCGGTCTGGGACCTCCCGGTGCGCGGCGAGAACCCGCCGGCCCCGGACCCCGGACTGGTGTCGCGGTTGTCCGCGATCGGGTCGGCCACCGCCTGCGCCCGGCTGCACGGACAGGGCATCCGCCGGACCTTCGTCGACGGACCGACCAGCATGTTCCCCGGCAAGAAGGTGGTCGGCCGCGCGCTGACGCTGCAGTTCATGCCGCAGCGGGAGGACATCGCGGACGGCCAGACGCAGGAGTACATCGAGCGCAGCACGGCGCTGTGGGCCGTGCTCGACGAGGTGCAGCCCGGCGACGTGCTCGTGGTCCAGGCCTACGGCAGCCACACCACCGGCTGCTTCGGCGACATGCTGGTCCGCTACTTCAAGCTCCGCGGTGGCGCCGGCATCGTGGTGGACGGCCGGATCCGCGACGTGCCTCGCGTGTCCGGGCTCGACGTCCCGATCTGGTCCACCGGAGCAACTCCGCACTACGCATCCCAGTCCGAGCTCTTCCCCTGGGCCTACAACGTCCCGGTCGCGGTCGGCGGCGTGCTGACACTGCCCGGTGACCTGGTCGTCGCGGACGACGACGGCGCTGTCGTCGTACCGCGGCAGCGTGCCGAGGCCGTGGTGCAAGCCGCCGCCGAGCACGACGAGTGGGAGAAGTTCAGCCGGCGGCGGATCGACGAAGGCGCACCCCTGCGCGACTACTACCCCCTCACCGAGAAGACCCGCCTCGAGTACGAGCGCTGGCGCGACCAGAACGGTAACGGCGCCGGCGACTGATCCCTGAGAGGACACCGCCCACCATGTCCCAACCCAGAACCAGGCGTACGACGCTCAGCGTCGGCGCCGGGGTGGTCGCCGCTGCCCTGGTGGCAGTCGCGGCCGTCCAGCTGAACACCCAACCCGCCGGCGCGGCCAGGTGCGAGACGTTCTACGTCGCGCCCGACGGCGACGACCAGGCCAAGGGCACCGAGAAGAGCCCGTGGAAGACGATCACCCGGGCCCGCGACGAGATCCGGGCCAAGCAGCTCAACGACCGGATGGGCTGCGACATCACCGTGAACCTGAAGGCCGGCGAGTACCCGGTCACGTCCACGATCGGGTTCGACCAGCGCGACTCCGGCAAGAACGGGCACCGCGTGGTCTACCGCAGTGTGGACGGTCCCGGGAAGGCGACGCTGTCCGGAGCCGAGGAGATCTCCGGCTGGACGCCGTACCAGGACGGGATCTACAAGGCCAAGGTGGACCCGTCGAAGCCGTTCTACACACTGTTCGAGGACGGCAAGCGGGCCACCAACGCGCGCTATCCCAACCGTGGCACCGAGGACACCTGGTCGCCGTACCTGACGTCGATCCTCTACGAAGAGGACAAGATGGACGTCCGGAACTGGATGTGGGGCAAGCCCGGTGACTGGGACCCCACCTGGGACCTGAGCCAGGCGTCGGTGACGATCTGGTCCGGCGGCTCCTGGTCGTGGTTCACCGACACGATCCCGTTGCTGGACACCAACTTCAAGAAGACCCAGACGACGCTGAAGCACTGGACCCGCTACGCGATGGTCAACAGCCGCGGCGGCTCCCGGTACTTCTTCCACAACTCGCTCAGCTTCCTGGACCAGCCGGGGGAGTACTACCTGGACTACAAGGCCGGCGAGGTCTACTACAAGCCGCGGTCCGGCACGATGGACAACGTGCGCGTGCTGCGGCCGACCGTGAAGACGGTCCTCGACCTGGCCGGCGCCTCCCCGCAGGACCGGCTGCACGACGTCACGTTCGACGGGCTCGGGGTGCAGTACTCCGACTTCGTCACCTGGTACCGCAACGGATGGGTGTCCAGTGGTGACGCCGGTGTCGAGCACAAGTACCCGGAGTACGACCGGCAGATCGAGCTGCCGCGGAACCGGTTCGGCGCGATCCGGCTGACCAACACCAGCGACATCGACCTGACCCGGCTGCGGGTGTCCGACACCGGCTTCACCGGGATCTACCTGCTGTTCGCCAACGACCACACCCGGATCACCGACAGCCTGCTGGAGAACATCGGCGCCGACGGCATCAAGGTGGAAGGCGGCTGGCCGGGTGAAGGCGACCTGAGCAACCACCACACGATCTCGAACGTCTTCATCGACCACGTCGGCGAGCTGGTGCCGGGCGACGCGGCCGGGATCGAGCTGATGGACACCGGCAACAACACGATCTCCAACATCGTCGTGAAGCACAGCGCGCGCTACGGGATCAGCCTGGAGTCGCGGCCCGAGGTGAAGGACGGCGAGCAGTACGCGTCCGGCAACTCCTTCAAGTACATCCGCCTCGAGCAGACCGGCCTGGACAGCGGTGACATGGGCGCCTTCTACACCTACGGCATCGACAACCAGGAGCCGCACCCGGTGCAGAACACCGTCGAGCAACTCGTCGTCGGTGACGTGATCCCCGACCCGTCGATGCCGGACGCCGGTGGTACGCGCGGCGTGCACATGGACGCCGGCGGTTGTGGGTTCAGCTTCGCGAACGTCGAGGTCGGCAAGGTCTCCGACGACAAGTACCAGTCGTACCAGTGCAACCAGGTGACCAACGCCAACTGGGTGACGGGCTTCGACGCCTCGAAGATGGAGTACGACAAGATCGGCGTGCTGCCGACCTTCCCCTACGACGTGGCGGGGCGGTGACCTCGATGCGTGTACTCGGTGGATTGGTCATCGGGGTAGCCCTCGGAGTGGTCGGGGCCGGTACGGCGTTCAGCGCCAGGCCGGCCGAGCAGACCGCGGGATGCCAGTCGTTCTGGGTCTCGCTGGACGGCGAGGACTCGGCGCCGGGGACGAAGTCGAAGCCCTGGCGGACGATCGAGCACGCCCGGGACACCATCCGGGCCCGGAACCTGAACCGGCACCTGTCGTGTGACCTCGTGGTCAACGTGACGGCCGGCACCTACCAGGTCGGCGAGACGATCGCCTTCGACGACCGCGACTCCGGGTCGAACGGGCACAAGGTCGTCTACCGGAGCGCCGACGGTCCGGGCAAGGCCGTGTTCGAGGCCGCGCAGGAGGTGACCGGCTGGTCGCCGTACAAGGACGGCATCTTCAAGGCGAAGGTGGACATCGACCAGCCGTTCTACACGCTGTACGTCGACGGCGAACGCGCCACCACGGCGCGGTACCCGAACCGGCGGTCCGACGAGGAGTGGGCGCCGTACCTGGAGTCGGTGCTGATCGAGCCGGAGAAGGAGGCCGTCCGCGACCAGGTCGGCTACACCGACGGCGACTGGAACGAGACCTGGAACCTGAACAGCTACACCGACTGGCCGGCCCAGCTGATGATCTGGTCCGGCGGATCCTGGAGCTGGTTCACCGACACGGTCCCGATCAAGAATGCGGACTGGAAGGACAACAAGGTCATCCTGGACTACTGGACCCGGTACGCGATGATCAACTCCCGGGCCGGTTCGCGGTACTTCGTCCAGAACTCACTGGACCTGCTCGACGCCGAGGACGAGTACTACCTCGACTGGGCGAACAAGGAGCTGTACTACAAGCCGCGCGGCGGCACGATGGACGGCAAGCGGGTACTGCGTCCGACGCAGACCCAGGTGCTGTCGCTGGCCGGCGCCACGCCGACGCGCCGGCTGCAGGACATCGCCTTCGACGGCCTCGGGATCGCGTCCACCGACTTCATGCAGTGGTACCGCTCGGGGTGGATCAGCGCGGGCGACTCGGGGCAGAAGCACAAGTACCCGGAGTACGACCGGCAGATCGAGATGACCCGGAACCGGTTCGGCGCCGTGACGCTGACGAACACCAGGAACGTCGACCTGACCGGGCTGCACCTGCGCGACACCGGCTACCACGGCGTCTACCTGTTGTCGGCCAACGACCACGTTCGCGTGGCCGACAGCCTGCTCGAGAACATCGGCGCCGACGGCATCAAGGTCGAAGGTCCGTACCCCGGTGGGGGTGACGTCGCGCACCACAACACGTTCACCAACCTCTACATCGACCACGTCGGCGAACTGGTGCCGGGCGACGCGGCCGGGATCGAGCTCCTGGGCACCGGCAACAACGAGGTCTCGCACGTCGTCGTGAAGCACAGTGCGCGCTATGGGATCAGCCTGGAGTCGCGTCCGGAGGTGAAGGACGGCGAGCAGTACGCGTCCGGCAACTCGTTCAAGTACATCCGCTTGGAGGAGACCGGCCTGGACAGCGGTGACATGGGTGCGTTCTACACCTACGGCATCGACAACCAGGAGCCGCACCCGGTCCAGAACACCGTCGAGCAGGTGGTGATCACCGACGTGATCCCGGACGCCTCGATGCCGGACAGCGGCACCCGCGGCGTGCACATGGACGCCGGCGGTTGTGGGTTCAGCTTCGCGAACGTCGAGGTGGGCCAGGTGACCGACGACAAGTACCAGTCGTACCAGTGCAACCAGGTGACGAACGCCAACTGGGCGGCCGGTTTCGACGCCTCGAAGATGGAGTACGACAAGATCGGCGTGCTGCCGACCTTCCCGTACGACGTGGAAGGGCGGTGACGGGATGTCGACGCGATCGGGACTGATCATCGGCCTCGCGGCCGGGCTGGTGGTGCCTACCGCCTTCGTCGGGGTGTCGGCGCTCGGCGCCGACGCCACGCCGGCCGCCGACCAGGCAGACTGCCCGTCGTTCTGGGTGGCACCCGATGGGAACGACTCGGCGCCGGGGACGAAGGCCAAGCCCTGGCGGACGGTCGAGCATGCTCGCGACACCATCCGGTCCCGCGGCGGGAACCGGCAACCGACCTGCGAACTCGTGGTGAACCTGAAGGCGGGGACCTACCGGGTCGACAAGACGATCACCTTCGACGACCGGGACTCCGGGGTGACCTACCGGAGTGCGGACGGGCCGGGGAAGGCGGTGTTCGAAGGGGCCGCGGAGGTGACGGGGTGGACGCCGTACCGGGACGGGATCTTCAAGGCGCCGGTGGACGTGGACAAGCCGTTCTACACGCTGTACGCCGAAGGCACCCGGGCGACCACGGCGCGATACCCGAACCGGCGGTCGGACGACGAGTGGGCGCCGTACCTGCGGTCGATCCTGTTCGACCCGACCAAGGAGGCGGTGCGCGACCAGATCGGCTTCAACACCGGTGACTGGGATCCGTCCTGGGACCTGCGGCTCGGTACGTCGTGGCCGGCGCAGGTGACGGTGTGGTCGGGTGGCTCGTGGTCGTGGTTCACCGACACCGTGCCGTTGCTGGACATCAACCACACCAAGCGGCGGACCACGCTGATCTACCCGGCACGGTACGGGTTCATCAACTCCGGCGGCGGCTCCCGGTACTTCGTGCAGAACTCGCTCAGCCTGCTCGACCAGGCGGGGGAGTACTACCTGGACTACCCGGCGAAGACGCTGTACTACAAGCCGCGCGGCGGCACGATGGACGGCGTCAAGGTGTCGCGGCCGACGGTCACCCAGGTGTTCTCGATCGCCGGCGCGTCGACGAGCCGGCGGGTGGAGAACCTGACGCTGGACGGCCTCGCGATCCAGAACACGGACTTCATGGAGTGGTACCGGTACGGCTGGAACGGCACCGGCGGCTCCGGGTTCGCGCACAAGTACCCGAAGTACGACACGCAGATCGAGCTGCCGCGCAACCGGTGGGGCGCGATCACGCTGACCAACACCCGCGGGGTCACGTTGACCCGCCTGCACCTGCAGCGGACCGGCTTCACCGCGATCCAGCTGCTGTTCGCCAACGAGAAAACGACCGTGTCCGACAGTCTGCTCGAGCACCTCGGCAACGACGGCATCAAGGTCGAAGGCGGCTGGCCAGGTGAAGGTGATCTCGCGCACGACAACACGTTCACCAACAACTACATCCACCACCTCGGCGAGCTCGTCCCGGGCGACTCGGCCGGCGTCGAGATCATGAACAGCGGCCGCAACGAAATCAGCCACACCGTCGTCGAGCACGGCGCCCGGTACGGCATCAGCATCGAGTCGCGACCGGAGATCCCGAACGAGGACAACTACACCGGCGGCAACACCGTCCACCACGTGCGGCTGTCGCACCTGGCCAAGGACAGCGGTGACACCGGTCCGTTCTACGCGTACGGCGTCCGCAACCAGCCGCCGTACACCCCGGACGCGGCCGTGTCGCAGCTGATCATCGACGACGCCAACGCCGACCCGTCGATGCCGGACAGCAAGCCGTACGGCGTGCACATGGACTTCGGCGGGTGTGGGTTCGCGTTCTCCGACGTGAAGGTGACGAACACCGAGAGCGACCCGTACCACGGGCCGTCCGCGGGTCCGTGCGACACCTTCGAGAACGTCAGCTGGGAGGACGGTTTCGACGACTCCCGGATGCAGTACGACCGGATCGGCGTGCTGCCCTCCTTCCCCTACGAGAAGCCCTGAGGTCCCTCAGTAGATATGGACACGCAACGCTTTGCGGGCAAGGTCGCGCTGATCACCGGAGGAGCCTCCGGGATCGGCGCGGCCACGGCCCACCGGATCGCCGCCGAGGGCGGCACGGTCGTGGTCGGCGACCGCGACGGCACGGCGGCCGTCGAGCTGGGCAAGTCGCTCGGCGGCACCGGCGTCGAGCTGGACGTCACCGATCTGGACCGCACTCTGGAAGTGGTCGCAGCGCTCGACGCCGTCCACGTGCTGGTCAGCGCGGCCGGCGTCGACGTGTGCGACACCGTGCCGAACACCAGCCCGGACGAGTGGCGGACCATCCTCGACGTCGACCTGACCGGCGTCTACAACTCCTGCCGCGCGGTGCTTCCCCGCTTCATTGCTCAGGGCAACGGCGCGATCGTGACGATCTCGTCCGCGATCGGCACGGTCGGGGAGCGCAACCGGTCCGCGTACTGCGCGGCGAAGGCCGGCGTCGAGAACCTGACCCGCGCGATGGCCCTCGACCACGGCCGCAACGGAGTCCGCGCGAACTGCGTGGCACCCGGCCTCATCGACACCCCGCTGATCCGCAACGGCAAGGTCAGCGGCGAGGACGACCCGGGCGCGATGCAGGCGATGGTCGACCGGCACCACGCCCTCGGCCGGATCGGGCAGCCGGCCGAGGTGGCGGCCGCGATCGCCTTCCTGGCCAGTGACGACGCGTCGTTCATCACCGGCGCCGTACTGCCGGTCGACGCCGGGTGGACGGCCCAATGAGCATCCTGTCCGGCTATCGCGTGCTCGATCTCTCAGTGGCGATGGCAGGCCCGCTGGCCGCGATGCGGCTCGGCGACCTCGGCGCCGACGTGGTCAAGGTCGAGCCGGTCACCGGCGAATGGCAGCGGCACACGGCCGCCGGCGGCGCTGTCGGCACCGAGGTGAACGCGTCGTTCCTGTCCCTCAACCGGAACAAGCGCAGCCTGGCGGTTGACCTCAAGTCCGACGAAGGCCGTGAGCTGCTCTACGACCTCGTGCGCACCGCCGATGTCTTCCTGCAGAACTACCGGCCAGGGGTCGCGGCCCGGCTGGGCGTGGACTACGAGACTCTGCGCGCACTGAAGCCCGACCTGGTGTACGTGTCAGTGTCCGGGTACGGCGAGAGCGGTCCGTACGCGTTGTGGCCCGGGCAGGATCTGCTCGTGCAGGCGATGAGCGGTGCGTTGTTCAGCGCCGGTCGACCAGGTGAGCCGCCGGTGGCAGCGCCGTACTTCCTGGCTGATGCGGTGACCGCGTACAGCTCGTTCGAGGGTGTGCTCGCGGCGCTGCTGCATCGTGAACGCACGGGTGAAGGCCAGCTCGTCCAGGTGAACATGCTGGACGCGGTGATCGCGATGCAGATGCAGGAGCTGTCCGTCCACACGGTCGGTCGCGTCCCGCAGACGCGGTCTCAGGAAGTGCACGCCCACAGCTACATCCGCGCGCCGTACGGCATCTTCAGCACGGCCGACGGCTACATCTCGCTGGCCTTCGCCGAGTTGTCGGTGCTGGCCGAGGTGCTGGACGCGCCGTCATTGAGTGAGCTCGACGCGGAGCGGGACGGCTTTGCCCGCCGCGACGAGATCTCTGCGGCGGTCTCGGCGGCACTGCGCACCGCGTCCACGGATCACTGGCTGACGAAGCTGCGCGAACGTGGCATCTGGTGTGGTCCGGTCTACTCCTACGCCGATCTCCAGACCGATCCGCAGGTGCTGCACAACGAGTCGTTCGTGACCTACGAGCACCCGACCGAGGGCACCGTGACGACCCCTGGCTTCCCGTATCGCTTCAGCGAGACGCCGGCAGCGGTACGTCGACCCGCACCGCTGACCGGTGAGCACAGCGACGAGCTACTGGCCGAGCTCGGTCTGTCCGCCGAACGTCGTGAAGAACTGGTACGGCGGGGCGTGGTGGTGTCGCGGTGACCGTCCAGCTGCGCGGTCTGACCTGGGACCATCCACGCGGGTATCGACCGCTGGAGGCGTTCGAGACGCCCGGTGTCGAAGTGGTGTGGGACCGGCAGCCACTGTCCGGCTTCGAGTCGACGCCGCTGTCTGAGCTCGCCGAGCGGTACGACTTGCTGGTCGTGGACCATCCAGGTCTCGGCGCTGCGATCGACGCCGGGGCGATCCTGCCCGTGGAGGACGTGTTCGCGGCGCGTGACCTCAAGGTATGGCGGGAACGCGCAGTTCAGCCGACGTGGGACAGCTATCGGCTGCACGGGCACGGCTGGGCGCTGCCGCTGGATGCTGCCACGCAGACCTGCCTCTACCGTCCAGACCTGCTCGAGGTGCCTCCCGCTGCGTGGTCCGATCTGCTGGAGCTGTCTGGCGTCGTGATGTGCGTTGCCGGGCCGCACGCCGGGCTGATGCTGCTCGGTCTCGCTGGGGATCGGACTGGCGCCGGTCTGCTCGATCGGGCCCGGGCGGTTGAGGCTGTGGAGTTGCTGCGGGCTGTGTGGCGGCGGTCGGATCAGAGTGCTGCCGAGCTCGACCCGATCGGCATCCACGAGCTGCTTGCCACCAGCAACGAGCTGCTGTGCTGCCCGCTTGTCTACAGCTACGCGTACTACGGCGCGGACTCCGCGGATCGTGTGGCGTTGGCCTGGTCGGCGGCTCCGCGACTGCGGCCGGCGGACCGGTTGGGCAACGGCACGCTCGGCGGCACTGGGCTGGCGGTAACGCCTCGCGCCTACTCCCGCGTGCTGGCCGTGACGAAGTACGTGCGTGGCTTGCTGGATGTCGGCGTACAGCTCGACACCGTATCGACGGTTGGTGCGCAGTCGGCGACCGCGGCGGTGTGGGCGTCCGACGTGGTGGACAAGGCGTGGAACGGACATTACTCGGCCACGGTCGGCACGCTCATGACGTCGTACGTCCGGCCGCGGTTCGACGGCTGGATCGCCTTCCAGGACGAGCTGTCGTCACGAGTGCGGGAACTGCTGTGCAGTGCGGTCGACGTCGGGACAGCGGTCGACCGGATCGAGGACGACTATCGGAGGGCGAGCGATGGATGACGGCCGGATCCGCTTCGACACCGACGGCGGGGTCGGGCTGCTGACCCTCGACCGCCCAGCCAAGCTGAACGCGGCCACCCGCGCGATGAGCACCGAGCTGCTCGAGGTGATCCCACGGATCGACGACGACCCGTCTATCCGCGCGGTCGTGGTGACCGGCGCCGGCGACCGGGCCTTCTCGGTCGGCAGCGACATCGGCGAGCTCGACCGGTACGACGGCCCGTGGCACTTCCGCAACCGCCGCGACTACTGCGACGCGCTCCGCAGCCTGCGGACGCCGGTGATCGCCGCGATCAACGGCTACGCGTACGGCGGTGGGCTCGAGCTCGCGTTGTCGTGTGACATCCGGCTCGCGGCTGCCCACGCCCGCTTCGCCGCCGCGGAGATCAAGCTGGGGTGGATCGGCGGCGGTGGAGTGACCGCGCTGCTCGCCGCGAGCGCGGCGGCGAGTGACGTGGCGATGATGCTGTTGACGGGCGACCCGATCGACGCCGCGGAGGCGTTGCGGATCGGCCTGGTCAGCCGGGTGCTGTCCGCGGACGAGTTGTTGCCCGCGGCCACCGAGTTGGCGCACCGGATCGCCGAGCGGCCGCCGATCGCGGCCCAGGCGGCCAAGGCCAACCTCCGGGCCGCCCTGTCGATGGGCCTCGAGCCGGCCATCCAGTACGAGCGGGAGCTGCAGGCGGTGGCTCTCGGGACCCGCGACGCTGCCGAAGGCCGGGCGGCCTTCGCGGAACGTCGTACCGGAACCTTCGAAGGACGGTGAGCGATGCCGACCCAGATCGCCCCAGGGATCCACCAGCTGGCGACGGACTACCCGCACGTCTGCGGACTGCCGTTGTGGTTGCACGTCATCGACGCGGGCTCGGAGCTCGTGCTGCTGGACGCCGGGATCGCATCCACGCCCGAGGCCGCGACTGCTCCGGAGCTGGCGGCGCTCGGACTCGGGCTCGGCGACCTCACGCTCGTGGTGAACAGTCACGCCCATCCGGACCACATGGGCGGGAACGCCGTACTGAAGAAGCACAGCGGCGCGCGGTTCGCCGCGCCGGCGCTGGAGGCCGGCTGGCTGGAGGACAACGAGCGGCTGCTGACCGAGTTGTGGGGAACCGACCCCGCTGCGCTCGACCTGTCGGACGGCGAGCGGACCGAGATTCTCGGCATGCTCGACGACCGGGTGCGGGTGGACATCCTGCTGCGCGACGGCGACCAGCTGCCGGCCGATCGAGGCTTACGGGTAGTCACCACGAGCGGGCACAGCCCGGGCCACATCGCCGTACTCGACGAACCCAGCCGGACCCTGTTCACCTTCGACGACGTCCAGGGCCGGGGCCGGCCGTTTCTCGACAGCGAGACCTGGCTGGCCCCGCTGTACACCAACGTGAACCAGTACGTCGACGGCCTCAACCGCCTGCTGGAGCTGGACTTCGACGCTCTCGTGCCCTCGCACGGAGACCCGCTCGACGCCGCCGCCGGACGGCGCCGGATCATCGAGAGTGTCGAGTGGGTGAGCGACGTCGACGGCTTCACCCGGCAGCTCCTCAAAACCCGCGGATCGCTCACGGTCCGTGAGCTTGCGGGTGAGATCGGTACCCAGCTGGGCGCCTTCGGCGGGCTCTGCCTGCAGACCGTCCAGATGGCCCGGGCTCACCTCGAACTGCTGGCCCGCGAGCGGCTCGCCGAGCCTCGCTGGCACCTGAGCTGACTGTAAAGACGCACCGTTCGACCTGGCGCCACACGCCGAGACACGATATCAACGTTGTAATGGTAAGCGCTCTCCAACGACGGAGGGCGGCGTCCGGCAACGACGCAGGGAGTGTCGCGTGGCTCGAACAGACGGAGTCCTCAGCCCGCAGATCGACCAGTCCACAACCATCGACCGAGCCGGTGTGACCGGCTCCGGACCCCCGGGCGCCGCCACCGGGGGATCCGCCCCACCGAAGCGCGGCGGGCAGCTGACCTGGTGGGGACGAGTCCGCCGGGACAAGGTGCTGCTGCTGATGGCGGTGCCCGGTCTGGGCCTGATGCTCGCCTTCCACTACCTGCCGTTGCTCGGCAACCTGATCGCGTTCCAGGAGTACCTGCCGTTCGTCCCGATGGGACGCAGCGCCTGGGTCGGCCTGGACAACTTCGCGGTCATCTTCAACGGGGACGCCGAGTTCCTCAATGCGCTGAAGAACACGCTGCTGATCACGCTGGTCCAGGTGGTCTTCGTCTTCCCGGCCCCGATCGCGCTGGCGCTGCTGCTGAACAGCCTGCTGTCGGAGCGGATCAAGCGCATCGTCCAGTCGGTGCTGTATCTGCCGCACTTCCTGTCCTGGGTGATCGTGATCGCGATCTTCCAGCAGATCCTCGGCGGCAGCGGCCTGATCAACAACATGCTGCGGGCGCGCGGCATCGACACGATCGACTTCCTCGGCAACCCGGACAGCTTCATCGCGCTGCTCACCAGCCAGGTGATCTGGAAAGACACCGGCTGGGGGACGATCCTGTTCCTGGCCGCGCTGACCCAGATCGACACCGGGCTGTACGAAGCCGCCCGGGTCGACGGAGCCTCACGCTTCCGGCAGCTGCTGCACGTCACCCTGCCGGGCATCCGCGGGCTGATCATCCTGCTGCTGATCCTGCGGCTCGGCGACTCGCTGACGGTCGGGTTCGAGCAGATCATCCTGCAGCAGAGCTGGGTCGGCAGACCGGCCAGTGAGGTCCTGGACACGTACGTCTACAACAACGGCGTACTGGCCGGCCAATGGGGTGTCTCGGCCGCAGTGGGCCTGGTCAAGGGTCTGGTCGGCGTCGCCCTGGTGATCGGCGCCAACAAGATCGCACACGTCTTCGGCGAGGCGGGGGTGTACCGGAAAGCATGAGCACATCGACGAACCTCCTGCGCTCCACACGTAAGCCGGAGCTGATCGACGCACCCGGTATCCCGGTCCGGGTGATCAAGGGCATCGTGCTGGTGCTCTGCTGCCTGGTCGTGGTCGTGCCGTTCATCGGCGTGATCTCGACCAGCATCGCCAGTCAGGCGCACGTCACCAACTCCGGTGGCTTCGTGCTCTGGCCGGACGGCATCAACCTCGACTCGTACCGCACGATCTTCAACGGCGGCGTCGTACTGCAGGCCCTGACGGTCAGCTTCCTGATCACCATCGGCGGCACCTTCATCAGCCTGGCCGGGTCCACGATGCTGGCGTACGCGCTCAGCCGGCCCGGTTCGGTCGGGCAGCGGCCGATCCTGATGATCGTGCTGTTCAGCCTGCTGTTCAGCCCCGGGCTGATCCCGAACTACCTGGTGGTCAAGCAGTTCGGCCTGCTCGACTCGCTGTTCGCGCTGATCCTGCCGACCGCGATCAGCGGCTTCAACGTGATCATCCTGCGGGCGTTCTTCATGAGCATCCCGGACTCGGTGGTCGACTCAGCGCGGGTGGACGGCGCCGGCGACTTCCGGATCTTCTGGTCGATCGTGCTGCCGCTGTCGCGGGCGGTGCTCGCGGTGATCGGCCTGTTCTACGCGGTCGGTTACTGGAACGCGTTCTTCAGCGCGATGCTCTACATCAGCGACACCGCGAAGTGGCCGTTGCAGCTGGTGCTGCGGACGTACGTCATCAACAACACCGAGCTCAGCAGCGGTGACCTCGGCGGTGCGGCGGCCGACCAGCTGCCGCCGCAGGAGTCCATCCAGATGGCGATCCTGGTCATCTCGCTGGTGCCGATCCTGATCGTCTACCCGTTCCTGCAGCGGCACTTCGCCAAGGGGATGCTGACCGGGGCGGTGAAGGGATGACGACGCTCAGCAGAAGGAGGTTCCTCGGCGGTTCACTGGCCGCCGCGGCCGTCGCCGGCGGGTTGAGCGGCTGCGCCACGGTGACCAGATCGACCGACATCGCGGCGCTCAACAAGCCGGTGCGGCTGCCGACGTACCGGCGGTTCGACGGGCCGAAGCCGGACCTGCCGTTGAGCCATCCGCTGATGCCGGACTGCTTCTACCGGTTCCCGGCACAGCCCAGTCGGGTGACCGACGGCGTACCGGGGGACGGCAGCGACCTGTCCGGGAGTGCCCCGACCTCGAACCCGATCCCACCGACCGCCGACCGCAACGCGTACTGGCAGGAGCTGAACCAGCGACTCGGCTCACCGTTGGGTCTGACCATCACGTCGGCCACCGACTACCCGAACAAGTTCGCGACGGCCGTGGCCGGGGACACGCTCGGAGACCTGTTCAACATCGACAGCGGGTTCGCCTACCTGCCGCAGTTCCTGGAGGCTCGGGCGCAGGACCTGACCGAGTACCTGTCCGGCGACGCCATCCTGGAGTACCCGTTCCTGGCCAACCTGTCGACCGAGTCGTGGCGTGGGTGTGTGTACTCCGGGGGGATCCGGGCGGTCCCGATCCAGCGCGGAGTGATGTCGACCGACCTGCTGCTGGCGCGGCAGGACATCCTCGATCAGCTCGGCGTCGAGCTCGAGTCGCCGAACCTCGACGAGTTGATCAAGGTCGGGAAGGCGGTCACCGACGAGAAGAAGAAGCGCTGGGCGTTCGCCGTACCGCCCAAGTGGGCGCTGAGCGCGATGCTGGGGTTGCCGAGGGACTGGGAGGTGCGCGACGGCCGCCTGGTGCACAGCTGGGAGCTGCCGGAACACAAGCAGATGCTGACGATCACCCGGCAGATGGTGGTCGACGGCCTGATCCATCCCGACGGGGTGGCCAAGCACAACCAGAAGGTCTGGTTCAGCCAGGGGTCTGCGGTGATGACGCAGGACACCTACTCGTCGATCCAGAGCTTCTACCGGCGCAGCGTGGTGAAGAACTTCGCCATCGGCATCCCGGTCGTGCGTGACCAGGACGGGAAGACCGGCCGGGTGCTGCTCGGCAAGCCGAACAACTCGATCGCGGCGATCAAGCCCAGCTCGCCGGAGCGGACGAAGATGCTGTTGCGGGTGCTGAACTGGATGGCCGCGCCGTTCGGCACCGAGGAGTACCTGTTCCGCAAGTTCGGCCTCCCCGATCGCCACTACACGCTGAAGGGGACCGACCCGGTGCTGACCGAGGCCGGCCAGAGTGAGGTCTGCCTGGGCGAGTTCCCGATCCAGTACCTGGCCGACGGCGGCTACCCGGTCTACTTCCCGGGCCGTCCCGAGGCGGTCGACGTCGCGTACGGCCACCTCAAGGCGGTCCTGCCCACGGCTGTCCTCCCACCGGTCTACGGACTCTACTCGCCGACCGAGTCCACCAAGGGCAAGGTCTTCACGACCCGCTTCGACGCCCTGACCAAGGACATCCAGCTGGGCCGAGCCGAACTCTCCGCCTGGGACAAAGCCGTCGCCGACTGGCGAAAGTCCGGCGGCGACGCCATCCGCTCCGAATACGAACAAGCCATGACAATCCAGGGCCGCAAGTAAACACCCCGCGTGCACCGCCCCTGCGGGCGGTGCACGCGGCTGTTTTAGTTGCAGCGCAAGGTGTCTAGGTTGGCGGCGTTGCCCATGGCGTGGTTGCCGGCGTCGTTGGGGTGGAGGCCGTCGCCGCCGTCGTAGGCGGGTTGGAGGCGGGTGGGGTCGGCGGGGTCGCGGGTGGCGGCGTCAAAGTCGACGACGGCGTCGAACTCCCCGCTGGTGCGGATGAAGGTGTTCACGGCCTGCCGAGCCGCCTCCTTCTCCGGCGTGTACACGAACGACCCACCGACCGGCGTGATCGTCCCACCGACGATGCAGCGCCCGGACGCGTGCACCCGCTCGATCAACTGCCGATAACCATCGATCAACTCGTCCGCCGTCGCCCCGGCATAGATGTCGTTGATCCCCTCCAGCACAAGCACAGTCCGTACGCCGGGCTTCGTCAGCACATCCCGGTCGAGCCGAGCCAGCGCATTCGGCCCCGCGCTCCCCGCCTTCGCGACGCCGTTCAGCACCCGGTTCCCGGAGATCCCCTCGTTGGAGATCGCCAGCCGCCGATGCTCGGGCAGCGTCGCGTACCGGTCGGCGAGCACGTCCGGCCACCTCCGGTTGGTGTCGATCGTCGTACCGACCGACGAGGTGATCGAGTCGCCCAGCGTGGCGACCGTGTCGACCTGCTGCGGCGCCGTGACGATCGCCGCGTTGAGGAAGAACCACGCCGACGACTCGGTCTGGTACGGCGTCGCCGACTCATCAGCCGCGTGGTCACCGGAGACCGACTTGTAGCTGTGCTGCATCGCGCGGTTGTGCGCCGTGATCACGCCGGTCTGCCCGACCACGTGCAGGCTGACGGTCAGGCTCGTCTGCGCCGGCACCTGACCAGGCAGCGGATCACTGATCGCCAGCCCACCCGGCGGGATCCGCACCGACGTCTTCCCGCCGAAGGTCAGTCGCCGACTCGTCCCCGGTACGACGCTCGCGCCGTCCTGATGTCGTCCGACGTACACCGAATCGGTCACCAACGGCTGGTCGCCGTACGCGTTCGTCAGCCGGATCCGCAGATCCGATCCGCCGACACTCGTGCGCACGATGTTCCGCACCGTCATGTCGCTCAACGTCCCGCCCGCGATGTCGTCACTGGCACCCCACGTCGTCACCAGTTGCGTGCCACCAGCACCGTCCGCACTATCCGGAGCCGCGGAGTCCACCAGGCCCGCCGCGCCCACCGCCATCACCAGCAAACTCGCGCCCACACGGCGCCACGAGGAAGTATTCATTCTGCCAAGTCACCCGTGAATAGATATAACCTCAACGAGTTGCAGCTGTTGCAGCGCTGAGTGGCCTGATCGGCGAGCCGAACGGCTGCTGGGACGGACGGACAGGATGTGCCCGGTCTCGCATGCATCCTTCCGGCGTACCCCGGGCGCCGGAGCGCGGCCGTTCGTCGACTACCTCCTGTCCGCCGGTCCGTCGACGCGTCTCGCCAGCGCTTGCCGGACCATGTGAATGACCCAGCCCGGATCTCCGATCACGTGCTGATAAGTGAACCTGAGGACGAGCCAGCCCGCTGTCACGAGTTCGTCGTACCGTCCGCAGTCGGCGGCGAAGCCGGTCGCCGTCCCGTGGAACTCGTACCCCTCCGCTTCGAGAGCTACCTGGGCCAAGCGGTTGCCCAGATCGATCCTTGCCCGGAAGGCGCCGGAACGCACCAGCACCTGCGGCTCGAAGCCCTCCACGCCTGCGGTGATCAGCAATGCTCGCAGCATCGACTCGAGGAAGCTCTCTGCACGCCCATCAGCCGATGCGGCCACTGTCCGCGCATTCGCGCAGCCGGGACCGCGCATCGCCTGGGCCGCGGCGAGCAACTCCTCAGGGTGGAGGTGCCGACTGGCCAGGGCGGCGTCGGCCACAGCGAGCGCCTCGCCGAACGGGAGCACCCGGGCACAGTCGAGAACCGTGCGCAGGA
>NZ_JBSFBL010000090.1:0-20673 GCF_053592935.1 Kribbella sp. NPDC002412 | reverse complement strand
TCGGCATTGACTTTCGGCACGCTGTTGAGTTCTCAAGAATCGGACGCACACCGCGCTTCAGACTTTCGTTTGAAGCTCCGGGGCAACTCGCCCAACTTTACTGTTTCGTCCGGGGCCGGTCAAATCGGCCTCTTCCGTCCCAGTCTCCCTGCGCGACTCAGTGTCCGAAACCCGCCGAGGCGTGTTTCGGCTTCCGAGACCTTCAGGGAGTTTGTCGGAGGACCGGCCGCTTTCGCGTCCTGCGTCTCGCTCCAACAAGAAGAACATTACTGACTTTCGCGGTGAAGATGCAAATCGGGGTGCCGGACCCTGTCCGAACCCTTACGAAGCACCCTCGGAGCCGGTCAGCCGGCACGGCCGCGAGGCAGTCGTCGGTCCCTCTGGTCACATCACTCACTCGCGTCTCCGCGAGCGACGTCTCCCATGATGCCCCACCGCTCAAGCGGCCTCCACGGGATATCCGTACGGCGTCCACGGCGACGGCTACCAGGTCGTCGTACCCGAAGGTCCGCAGAGGGCGGTCGAGCTGCGAGACCTGGTGGGAGCCGGGGTGCCGGCTCCCACCAGTCACGTACCGCACCGTCCAGCAGACGCCTCTCGGCGAGTGGCCGCTCGTAGCGGCTTAGGTTGAGGCCCGGGGTCATGAAACCGGACGGCATGTGGTGTAACCGGCGCCGTACGGAACCTATTCCCGGCTGCTGCGAGTCTTCCGAGCACAGTCCTGCTCGGCCCCGAACTCGCGGCTACCTCGATGGTTGTGGTGCGCTGCAGTCGATCTTCGGGTTGGCACCGACGTAGTTCAGTGGGCCGACCACGATGGTGACCAACGTCGTGCCCACCTTGGCGCACGTCGCGTCGGCCCCTGCGAAGTAGTTCCGTTGGGCAGCGGCCGCGAAGCCGATCAGTAACCAGACAATCACGATGATCGCCACCGTGCGAGAACCAGTCGTAGATGCTCTACGAGTGCGCATGTCACCTCCAGGGCTGGGCGCACCCCCGTGTGGAGCTCCAGTTCCCGCCGTGACGCCTACAGAAACGGTCCGGATCAAACCTCGCGGTAGTCGTAGTGCGGCTTGATGTGGGTGTTCACGTACGCACCCATGCTGGGCGCGGCGAGCAGCGCGGCAAAGGTGGTCTGCGGGACTTCGTAGTACTGGTACGTGGAGCCGTTGACGTACTCGAGCTCCAGAGTCCCGTCGGACCAGCCGACCGATCGCACACTCGACGAGTTCACCAGTCGTCGCCTCACTTACGCTCCCCTCGGGTCCGTCGACGTCGCCCTAGTGTGCCGGTGATCGCTCAGGCTCGGCCGACTCGAGGCGCGCCACAGCACGGGCGAGGTCGCCGAGAGCTTCGTTGAGTCTGCTGAGCGCATCAGGGTCGACCACGAGCTGCGGCTCGTCGCGGCCCAGGTTCGCGGCGAATCTGATCCTGGCGTCGGGAGGCGCCTGTCTCAGTGAGGTGTCGAGTGCTTGTTGCATGAGATGGCTCGGCTCCATCTCCGGGCGCTCGCGCCACTTGGTCACCGTCCGCGGCGCGATGCCGAGATGCTCGGCGAACGCTTCGTTGGTCAACCGGAGCGCGTCACGCAAGGCATGCGCGTGCCGGCCAGTCCACTTCTCGATGAGGGTCATCGGTATCACTCCCTGCGCGTTGATCACTCCTTGCAATCAGGTTACGGCGATCGAGTCATCGCGAGAGTGCCGAGTTTGTGCCCTGTGGATACCTGTTCAGTTCCTGGTGAGGACGCCGCCGCGGGCGTTGACTTCAGGCATGAACGAGATCAGCGGTCGAAGCACCACGCTGCTGCGGACGATCCCGCGACGGCGTCATCTGAAAGTCGCGACCAAGTCCGGGCCACGCTGCTTCCAGCTGGTCCGCCATGTCGACGTCTCCGGGGTGAGCGGTACGGGCGTCGTCGCCGAGGGCGTCGAGTGGAGCGACGGAAGTGTCGCCCTGCACTGGCGCGGGCGGTACCCGACCACCACGGTCTGGCCGGACGGCCTCGAGGCGCTCCTCACAATCCACGGTCACAACGGCGCGACCACCATCCAGTGGCTGGATGGATGACATGCGCCCGCGAACTCGGTGGGGCGGGCCCACCCTGCAGCCGGCCCGCCTCGCCGACCTACTCCGAATAGAACTCTTCCCGGTACTTCTCATCTGGCGCCTGGCTCGATGGCTTCGCAGTGCCGTTGCGGGCGGCCCTAGGTACGTCGGCGTCGGCAGCCAGCCGGTCGGATTGCCTTTCGGTGGCGTCAGGCTGTTGCTGCGCGTCGGCGTGCCTCGCGGTAGGTCTGGCAGTTCGGTCTGGTGTCGGCTCCGCCGTCGGGGTTGTTGTCGGATCCGCTGTCCGGTCGGCGCGCTCGCCGGATTCGAGGAGGTGGTCGACGGCTGAGTTGAAGTCGAGCTCGGCGCGGGTTGGCTTGACCTGCTCTACGGCGTCGGCGGATGAGCGTCGTACCGGGAGGTCGTTGGCAGCGGCGGAGAGTTCGGCGAGGGTGTCGAGCAGGCCGAGGGCGGTCTCGACCTCGCCGGGGTTGTTGACCAGCCACCAGACCGCGGCCGAGCCAGGCGTGGCGAAGACGTCGTCCTTCAGGTACGCGCGCTTGTCCTGCTCCATCCGGCGTTCGAGCAGTGTGGTCTGCTCTCGGCGGTGCAGGGCTGCGAGGTGCAGGAGGTGCTTCTGGTCCGCGTCGGGCAGGCGAAGGCGGATCTCAGTCGCCCAGCAGCGGACCTGTCCCTTCTCGTCGAGCGCGGGCTCACCGAGGAGGGCGGCGAGCCGGTGCTGATTGAGGGACTCCTCGGTCACCTGCTGGGTCGCTGTCAGAGCCCGGGCGCGCTCGAGCAAGGCGTGGACCGCGACGGCGCCCAGGTCGGCGTGCCGCGCTCCGGTCAAGACGGTCGACCACTGAACGACGGCCGAGAAGCTGAACTGGAAGTCGGGCGACGCGGACGGCAACCGTACGTCGGCGACCGTGCGCGAGGGCGGTCCGCTGAAGACCGGGTCCGGGTCCGGGAGTACGACGGACGGCGGAGCCGGCGTCGGGGTCACTATGGGCCGCGGCGGGTCGGGTTGCTTCCAGACGACTGCCAGCAGGACGAGCAACACCACCGTGAGCACGGTCGCGGCCCAGGTCGGCAGGCCGACGATCAGGCAGACGACGTACAGAACCAGGACGATGGCGGCAGCCGTCAGGAGGGAGTTCCGATGGAGCTTCATGGCGGCGTTCCTTCACCACATCGGGCGGACGTCAGCAGGTCGGCCAATGCGTACCGGACGGCTTCCCCGTCCTCCCGCCACCCGGGTCACCGGCAACCCAGAGCACGGACCTCGCCACGCGACGAGCCCACCAAAAGTCTCCCACCCCTAACCCAAAGTAGCCGCCACCCGCGTGTCGGTGAGCTGACGGGCGGAGCGGCCGTGGTCGCGGGTGTGGCTGTGGTTGGCGTGCAGGCGGGCGGTGCGCGCAGAGGCGGGTTAGCCGGTGAGGGAGCGGAGGGCTCGGCGGGAGGGGGTCAGGAGGACTGGTTTGTAGGGGCAGCGGGCGTCGGTGAGGGTTTCGTAGGCGGCGATGGCTCGGTTGGCGGCGTCCCAGCCTTGTTCGGCGGGGGTGCGGCCGAGGCCGCGGTTGCGGACCAGGGCGCCGTAGAAGGCGGAGCAGAAGACGGTGGCTTCGTACCAGCCGATGACGGTGCTGGTGCCGATGTAGGTGATGTCGTCCTGGAGGCAGTCGCGGATGGCTCGCTGCCACTTGCCGATGCCGGTCTTGCAGCCGTCGGCGATCACCACGCCGCTGGCGATACCCCACTGGCGGTCGAGGAACCACTCGGCCAGCGACCGCAGCGAGACCTGGGTCTTGCCGTCGGTGGACAGGAAGGAGGGCTCCTCGCTGTGGTCACCGTGAGCCATCACGTGCAGGACGGTCGAGGGCGTGGTGAGCGCGGAGAAGGCGGTCTCGTGGTCGCGGGTGCGGACGAAGTTCACATCGATGAACGGCTGGTCCCAGCCGGCGTTGATGTTCCCGGTGATGCCCTGGACGAAGCTCATCGACGCGTCGAACGAGCTGTCAAGACCCAGGTCCACAAGAGTGATCAGCCGATTTCTCATTCGCCTCCCCCTCCGCACGATCCGATCCCGCGCACCCATGATGAACCACACCCCCGACAGTTCGCTGCCCTGTCTCGGTGCGCTGAGACGGGTACGACGTACGGTGGCCGTACGTCGTCCCCGCGAAGGAGGAAACGCGATGAGTTCAGTCCCGGTCGTCACGCTGAGTGGTGGGACCTCGATGCCGCGGATCGGGCTCGGCACCTCGCCGATGGACGACGCCGACGCCGAACGGGCGGTCTCGGAAGCTCTCGAGGCCGGGTACCGGCTGATCGACACCGCGGAGGACTACCGCAACGAGACCGGCGTCGGGCGGGCGATCAAGGGCGCGCCGCGGGACGAGGTGTTCGTGACGTCGAAGTTCAACAAGCGGTGGCACAGCGTGGACGGGGCCCGGACGGCGTTCGAGGCGAGCGCGGAGAAGCTCGGCGTCGACTACCTCGACCTCCTCCTCATCCACTGGCCGAACCCGGACCAGGACCGGTACGTCGAGGCGTGGCAAGGGCTGATCGCGCTGCGCGAGGCCGAGTTGGTGCGCGCGATCGGTACGTCGAACTTCAAGCCGGCGCATCTGCAGCGGCTGATCGACGAGACCGGGGTGGCGCCGGAGGTCAACCAGGTGCAGCTGAGTCCGGTGTGGACGAAGACCGCCGAGCGTGAGTTTCACCAGCGGCACGGGATCGTGACTGAGGCCTGGAGCCCACTCGGGAAGGGCACCGACCTGTTGGAGCAGGCGGCGGTGCGGCAGATCGCGGAGGCACATGATCGGAGCCGGCGCAGGTTGTGCTGCGGTGGGAGACGCAACAGGGCGTCGTACCGATTCCCAAGTCGGCCAACCGGGCGCGGCTCGAGCAGAACCTGGCGGTCTTCGACTTCGACCTGACCGATGCGGAGCTGGAGTCGTTGGCCGCCCTCGATGGTACTGCGAGACCGGCAGCCGACTCGGACCGCTCAGGCCACTGAGAGCCGGCCGCGACAAGCAGGTTCTGCCGACAGCGCCAGCAGGTCAGTCCTTCCGGCAGATGTAGTAGGTGTTGAAGGCGTCGGCTTTTACGTGGGTGGTTTGGATGTTGGTGAAGCCGGCCTCGGTGAGGAGTTGGCGGGCCTTCTGTTCGCCCCAGACTGTTCCTAGGCCGTCGCCGTCCAGGGACAGCGACACCGTCATGCAGTGCATGGTGGACACGCTGTACAGGAAGGGAGCGAAGGGGTGGTTCAGGTTGTCCTCCAGGTTGCTGGAGGCCTGGATGTCGACCATGAGGAAGACGCCGCCGGGCCGCAGTGAGTCCGCGATGCCGGCCAGGACCTGGGCGGGGTGCGCCTGGTCGTGGATCGCGTCGAAGGCGGTGACCAGGTCGAAGCGTTCGTGCTCACCCAACGCGGCGGCGTCGCGTACGACGAACTCCGCGTTGGTCAGGCCGAGCGCCGAAGCCTCTGCCCGACCTGCGGCGATCCCTTCGGCGGAGAGGTCGTAGCCCACGCATCGACTCTGCGGGTAGGCCGCCGCGATCAGGTTGATCGCGTGCCCACTGCCACACCCGACGTCGGCCACGTCGATCCCTGACGACAGCCGCGACGGCAGCCCGGGCACGAGCGGCAGGATCGCGTCGATCAGCGCCGCGTCGAAGACCGCGCCGCTGTCCTCGGCCATCAGCCGGTGGAACTCGGTGTACTCCGAGTACGGCACGCCACCACCCCGCCGGAAACACTCAACCAGCGAGGACTCGACCCCAGCGAGCAGCGTGATGAACTGAGTCGCCGCGGCGAGGTTCTGCGGTCCGGCCGCGCGGGTCAGGTACGCGGCGTGCTCGCGCGGCAACCAGTACGTGCGGTCGCGAGCGTCGTACTCGACGATCCGGGCGACGGTCATCGCGCCGAGCCACTCACGCACGTACCGCTCCTGCAGGCCGGCCGCGCCGGCGATCTCGTGGCTGGTGGCCGGCGGCAACTCCGCGAGTGCGTCGTACAGGCCGACCTGGTGGCCGATGCTCGTCAGCAACGCGAGCGTGCCGTGGTTCAGTACGTCGCTCATCTGCTGCCCGAAGGCCTCGAGCCGGGTCGTGTCCAGCGTTGTCTCGCTCATGGTGGTCTCCAATCCCCACCAGCAGCGTCACACCGCCAGGACGGGTGGAGCATCGGTGAGCTCGCCTATTCGTGGACCCGGGTGAGGTAGGCGGCCGCCTCGGTGCGGTTCCGTACGCCGAGCTTCGACAGAATGCTGGCCACGTGGTGCTCGACGGTACGGCGACTGATGTACAGCCGGGCCGCAATCTCCGGATTCGGCAACCCCTCAGCCAGTACGGCGAGCACGTCGTGCTCCCGCTTGGTCAACAGCCCCAGCCCACGAGGCCCCACGCGAGCAGCCGTGGCACCAGCAGCCCGCAACCAGGCAGCCGCCGCGTCAGCATCGGCAGCCGCTCCCAGATCCTCGAACACCGCAAGAGCGATCCGAGCCTCGGCAACCGCAGGAGCCGGGTCGTACGGCGCCATCGCCTGCGCCAGCATCATCCGGGTCCGCGCAACCTCGAGCGGCATCTCCAACAGCCCGAACCAGGTCTGAGCAGCCGCCAGCCGAGCCACGGCCGCCTGACACTCGCCCTGCGCCAGCAGCGTCCGTCCACACAACCGAGCAGCCCGTGCTGCGATCAGCCCGCTGTCAGTCGCCGTACCCAGGTCAGACAGCCGCTCTGCCTCCGCAGCCGCGCCCGCCACGTCACCAGACGCCAGACAGGCGGAGCCGAGCACCTCACGCAGCCGGGCCTCCTCCAGTGGAGGGCTATCGTCCAGCTGCCGTCGTGCCAGCGAGACAGCCATCGCCACCTCCCCCGCGGCCAGGTAGGCGGCGGCCAGGACCGGGCGTACGACGGTGCGGTCCTCGAAGCCGGTCAGGAGCTGCCGAGCCTCGCCGACCCGGCCCTGCGCCAGCCGGAGCTCGGCAAGGAAGGCAGCCGCCTCTGCCTGCACAGTTGGCAGCGCATCCCGAGCGAGCTCCAGCGCAGCACTCAGCTCGGCCTCCGCGCGTGGCCAATCGCCAGTGGAGACCAGCACGCCGCCGTACGACGCTCTGCACGAGGAGTGGAGGTAGGGACAGCCGTAGCGGGCGATGAAGGCGTCGAGTGACCGGACCCACTGCACGACACGGAGGTAGTCGCCGCCGCGCACGCAGGACCGCATCAGCAGGCAGCTCGCAAGAACGACTGTGTCCGGTCGGGCCCCCTCACCACCAAGTGCACCGGCCAGTGCCTCGTCCAGCAGCGCCGTGCCCTCGATGATCTGGCCGAGGTCGATCAGTGCGGCTCCCCACATGCTCAGCGCACACAGCTCGAGGTCACGATCCCCCGCCTCGATCCCGACCTCGTAAGCCGCCTCACACCAAGCAGCCACTGCCGCCACGTCGTCCGAGGCGCCGGCTCGGGCCAGCGAGGCCCACGCCACCACGACGGGGTCGTCGACCTCGGCAGCCACCCGGACCGCCCGCGCAGCCCAGCCCTGTGCCGCCGCACGGTCGCCGAAGTTGGCGTCGTACAGCATGCTGAGGCCGAGCGCCAGGAAGACGGCCTCGGCCGGGTCGGTACGGCGGAACAGCGCGTAAGCACGCTCCCAGCTCGAGAAGGCGGCCCGTACGTCGCCCAGCCACCACTGAGCGTTCCCCAGCCCGGACAGGCCCTCCGCGGTCTCACAGACCCCGTCGGACCCGAATGCGGCAAGCGCCGCCACCCAATCCCCGTCGCCGAGCGCCTTCTCCCCGGCCGCAAGGAGACCGCCGACCTCCTCCACACCTCGAAGGTAGACGCGCTGCGGCCCCCGGGGAAAGTGGGAAGTCCCGGGGGCCGTGGCGCTTTCAGCCAAGCAGTCGGCTACTGCCGACCAGGCGGGTCAGCTGCCGACCAGGCGGTCAGCTGCAGCCGGAGGTGCTGCCGCAGCCTTCGCAGACGTAGCAGGAGCCGCTGGGGCGCATCTTGGTGCCGCAGGTGAAGCACAGCGGTGCGTCCACCGACGTGCCGGTGATGAGCTCGAACATCTCGGCCGTCGTCCGCGCCTCGCCCTTGACCGGCTTGGCGGCGGCCGCCTCGACCTCGACCACGGGCTCCGGAGCCGGCTCGACCGACTTCAGGGACTCGGCCTCGGAGATCTCGACCGGGACCGGCTCGTAGGAGCCGGTGTCGAGCTGGCGGGACCGCTCCTCCGCGGAGTAGATGCCCAGGGCGGCCCGCTCGTCGAAGGGCAGGTAGTCCAGGGCCAGGCGACGGAAGATGTAGTCCATGATCGACTGCGCCATCCGGACGTCCGGGTCGTCGGTCAGGCCGGCCGGCTCGAACTTCAGGTTGGTGAACTTCTGGACGTAGGTCTCCAGCGGCACACCGTGCTGCAGCGCGATGGAGATCGCGATCGAGAAGGCGTCCATCACCCCGGCCAGGGTCGAACCCTGCTTGCCCATCTTGAGGAAGACCTCGCCGAGGCCGTCGTCGGGGTAGGAGCCGGCGGTCATGTAGCCCTCGGCGCCGCCGACGCTGAACGATGTGGTCCGCGACGGCCGCGACTTCGGCAGGCGCTTACGGGTCGGCCGGTACTCGATGACCTTCTCGACGATCTTCTCGGCGACCGCAGCCTCGGCGGCGACGGAGTCGGAGGCCTTCTTCGCCTTCGCGTCCGCCAGCGGCTGGCCGACCTTGCAGTTGTCGCGGTAGACGGCCAGCGCCTTCAGGCCGAGCTTCCAGCCCTGGAAGTAGACGTCGGCGATCTCCTCGACGGTCGCGGTCTCCGGCAGGTTCACCGTCTTCGAGATCGCGCCGGACAGGAACGGCTGCGCGGCCGCCATCATCCGCACGTGGCCCATCGGCTTGATGGCCCGCTCGCCCATCGCGGTGTCGAAGATCTCGTAGTGCTCCGGCTTCAGGCCGGGCGCGTCGACGACGTGACCGTGCTCGGCGATGTACTCGACGATCGCCTCGATCGTCTCCTCGGTGTAGTTGTACTGCCGCAGCGCCCGCGGCACCGTCTGGTTGACGATCTGCATCGAGCCGCCGCCGACCAGCTTCTTGAACTTGACCAGCGAGAAGTCCGGCTCGATGCCGGTGGTGTCGCAGTCCATCATGAAGCCGATGGTGCCGGTCGGCGCGAGCACCGAGGCCTGCGCGTTCCGCCAGCCGTTCTTGGCGCCGATCTTCAATACGGCGTCCCACGCCGCGGTGGCGTGCTTCTGGACGTCCTTGTCGATCTCATGCATGGTCCGGATCGCGTCGTTGGCCGCGGCGTGCTTGCGCATCACCCGGGTGTGCGCGTCCTTGTTCCGCTCGAAGCCGTCGTACGGGCCGACGACGCCGGCCAGCTCGGCGGAGCGCTTGTACGACGTGCCGGTCATCAGCGACGTGATAGCGCCCGCCAGTGCGCGACCACCGTCGGAGTCGTAGGCGTGGCCCGTTGCCATCAGCAACGCGCCGAGGTTCGCGTAGCCGATGCCCAGCTGCCGGTACGCGCGGGTGGTGTCGCCGATCGCCTCGGTCGGGAAGTCGGCGAAGCAGATCGAGATGTCCATCGCGGTGATGATCAGCTCGACCGCCTTGACGAACTTCTCCGAGTCGAACAGGTCGTCGTCGCGGAGGAACTTCATCAGGTTCAGCGACGCCAGGTTGCAGGACGAGTTGTCCAGGTGCATGTACTCCGAGCACGGGTTGGACGCGGTGATCCGGCCCGTCTCCGGCGTGGTGTGCCAGTCGTTGATGGTGTCGTCGTACTGCAGGCCGGGGTCGGCGCAGGCCCAGGCGGCCTGGGAGATCTTGTCGAACAGCTCGCGCGCGTCGACGGTCTCGATCACCGAGTTGTCCAGCCGCGCCCGCAGCCCGAACTCGCCCTTCTCCTCGACCGCGCGCATGAACTCGTCGGTGACGCGCACCGAGTTGTTCGCGTTCTGGTACTGGACCGAGGTGATGTCGCGGCCGCCGAGGTCCATGTCGAAGCCCGCGTCGCGCAGGACCCGGATCTTCTCCTCCTCGCGCATCTTGGTCTCGACGAACTCCTCGATGTCGGGGTGGTCGACGTCGAGCACGACCATCTTGGCCGCCCGCCGGGTGGCGCCGCCGGACTTGATCGTCCCGGCGGAGGCGTCCGCGCCGCGCATGAAGGAGACCGGGCCGGAGGCCGTCCCGCCGCTGGACTGCAGCAGCTCCTTGGACGAGCGGATCCGGGACAGGTTCAGGCCGGCGCCGGAGCCGCCCTTGAAGATCAGGCCCTCTTCCTTGTACCAGTTCAGGATCGAGTCCATCGAGTCGTCGACGGCGAGGATGAAGCAGGCCGACACCTGCTGCGGCGAGGACGTCCCGACGTTGAACCAGACCGGCGAGTTGAAGCTGAAGTACTGGTGCAGCAGCATCCAGGTGAGCTCGTGCTCGAACACCTCCGCGTCCTTCGGCGTGGCGAAGTACCCGTGCTCCTCGCCGGCCTTGCGGTAGGTCTTGACCACCCGGTCGAGCAGCTGCTTGAGGCTCCACTCGCGGTTGTCGTGGCCGACGGCGCCGCGGAAGTACTTGGTGGTGACGATGGTGGAGGCGTTCACGCTCCAGTAGTCGGGGAACTCGACCCCGCGCTGCTCGAAGACCGTCTCACCGGTCTTCCAGTTCTGCTGCACGACGTCGCGGCGCTCCCACGTCACCTCGTCGTACGGATGTACTCCCTCGGTCGTGAAGATGCGCTCGATGGTGAGTCCCGCGGGGGCGTTCTTGCGCCCGCGGAACCCGGCCGCCGACCTCTTGGTCGACCCCGAGTGGCCGGTCACCGTCTCTGTCATGGTTGCTCCTCGCCCATTGTCTGCACTGCCGCGGTCTGTCGGGACCGCCCCGTTGAGTACTGCGTGACTGCTCAACCGCCGGTACTGCGTGGTGTTACTGGTTCCCCGATTTATGTCTGCTGGGTCGGCTTCAGCGGGCGCGGCTCGGTGCCTTCCGGCTCCTTCTCCGCCCGCAGCAGCGCGATCTCCGTCTCGAAGTCGTCGGCGGACTCGAACTGCCGGTACACGCTCGCGAACCGCAGGTAGGCGACCTCGTCGAGCTCCCGCAGCGGCCCGAGGATCGCGAGTCCGACCTCGTGCGCGGGCACCTCCGGCGAGCCGCTCGCCTTGAGCGCGTCCTCGACCCGCTGCCCCAGCCGGGCCAGCGCGTCGACGTCCACCGGCCGGCCCTTGCAGGCCTTGCCGACACCGTTGATGACCTTCTCCCGGCTGAACGGCTCGGTCGCGCCGGAGCGCTTCACGACCGTGAGCTGCATCTGCTCCACAGTGGTGAACCGCTTCTCGCAGACCGGGCACTGCCGGCGGCGGCGGATCGCTCCGCCGTCCTCGGCCACGCGGCTGTCCACGACCCGGGAATCGGCGTGCCGGCAATACGGACAGTGCACGACGAATCACTCCTCCCGTGAGGCCGCCGTGGCGGCGGCCTGTGGACTGCCTGGGGACAACTTGTGTGTAACTGACCACTACCTGTGGAAAATTACACCCGTGTAACCACTACATCTAGGGATCCTAGATCGCTGCTCCGACAGTTGCAAGAACGCCCGAATCCCGCGCGCGTCTCTTCGTTCCAACACTCGCGCGGCCTCGTGTAGTCCCGCGTGGCGTCGCCCGGATGACCCCCGGCAGGGGCAAACTATGGGGCCGCGCAGGGGTCAGGAGCCGGGCCGGCAAAAGTCGAAATCGCAGCCCTGGTCCGCTCCCAGAACGTGGTCGCGGAACAACTTTCGGTAGCCGGTGACAGGAGGCGTGTCGAGCTCCGGCAGCTCGGCCCGGCGCTTGTCCAGCTCCTCGGTCGAGACGAGCAGGTCGAGGCGCGCCTCGGACACCGACAGCCGGATCCGGTCGCCGGTGCGGACCAGCGCCAGCGGCCCGCCGAGCGCGGCCTCCGGCGTCACGTGGAGCACGATCGTGCCGTACGCCGTACCGCTCATCCGGGCGTCGGAGATCCGGACCATGTCCCGTACGCCGGACCGCGCCAGCTTGGCCGGGATGGGGAGGTACCCGGCCTCGGGCATGCCGGCGCCGAGCGGGCCGGCGTTCTGCAGCACCAGGACGTCGGACGCCTCGACGTCGAGGTCCGGGTCGTCGACGCGGGCTGCGAGGTCTTCGAGCGAGCTGAAGACGACAGCGCGTCCGGTGGTCTCGAAGAGGGCGGGATCAGCGGCAGATCGCTTGATCAGGGCACCGGACGGCGCCAGCGAGCCACGCAACCAGACCAGTCCGCCCTTCTCCCGGCTCGGTGCGTCCAGCGGCCGGACCACGTCCCGGTCCACCCAGGTCGGGCCGGCGCCGAGCCGCTCCCCCACGGTCTCGCCGGTCACTGTGCGGGCAGACAGGTCGAGGAGGTCCCTCAGCTCATGCAGTACGGCGGGAAGCCCGCCAGAGGCATGTAGATCCTCCATGTAGTGCGCACCGGTCGGCTTGAGCTCCACCAGCACTGGTGTGGTCTCACTCAGCTCGTTCAGCTCATCCGGATCGATCGCCAGACCGAGCCGCCCAGCCATCGCGGTCAAGTGGATCAGCGCGTTCGTGGACCCACCGATCGCCAGCAGCACACGCAATGCGTTGCGGACAGAGGCCGCAGTGACCACCTGATCCGGCGTACGGCCTGCCTCGGCAATCGACACCGCTGCAGCGCCCGTTGCCTCGCCGATGCGCAGGCGGTCGGCGTGGACTGCTGGTGCGGCAGCGCTGTCCGGCAAGGCCATGCCGAGCGCCTCCACGATGCAGGCCATCGTGGAGGCGGTCCCCATCACCGCACAGGTCCCGGCAGTGGTCGCCAGGTTGCGTTCCACCCGGCCGATCTCGGCCTCGGAGACCTCACCGGCCCGGTAGCGGGCCCAGAACCGCCGGCAGTCGGTGCATGCACCCAGGCGCTCGCCCTGGTAGCGGCCGGTCGACATCGGCCCGGTGACGAGCTGGATGGCGGGCCGGCCGGCCGAGAACGCGCCCATCAGCTGGGCCGGCACGGTCTTGTCACACCCGCCGACGAGCACGACGGCGTCCATCGGCTGGGCCCGGACGAGCTCCTCGACGTCCATCGCCATCAGGTTGCGGTAGACCATCGCGGTCGGTTCGAGGAAGCTCTCACCGAGCGAGATGGTCGGGAACTCCATCGGCAGCCCGCCGGCCGCGATGATGCCGCGGGCGACGGACTGCACCAGCTCCGGTTGCTGCCGGTGACAAGGGTTGAAGTCGCTGGTGGAGGTGGCGATCCCGACAACTGGGCGGTCCAGCGACTCCGGCGAGCGGCCGCTTGCGTGCAGGAAGGCGCGGCGCAGGAAGCGGGAGAAGTCGCGGTCGCCGTAGCTGACCAGGCCACGGTAGATGCCACTCAAAGCAACCCCTCGCTTCGCTCGGGGGGCGTGGGTCGCTCGGGAAGTGCAGGAAGGGTGACGGCAGGTGTGCGGCGGAGGTGTTCGGCCAGCAGGCGGAGCATGCTCTCCGGTGGTACGGCGGCCGGTGGGCGCACGGCGTC
Organism: Kribbella sp. NPDC002412; assembly: GCF_053592935.1. Lineage (NCBI taxonomy): Bacteria > Bacillati > Actinomycetota > Actinomycetes > Propionibacteriales > Kribbellaceae > Kribbella > Kribbella sp. NPDC002412. The sequence goes on along the minus strand of NZ_JBSFBL010000090.1, from coordinate 7,083 downwards.
GTACGAGATCAGACCACGTAAGACCAGGCTGCGTTTGCGCAGGCCGAGCGCGATCCCGGCCTGGAACTCGAAGTTGACCAGCGGCAGGTAGTCGCGCCACACCTCCCGCGCGGCATCGAATCCCCCGTCGCGGAACGCCTTGACGCACGCGAGGAGCCCTTCAGGAACAGAGAAGCCGGTCATTGCGCCGGCCGCCCCGACGGCGAGCTCGTCGAGCAGACAGGTGCCGCCGAGACCCCCGAAGATCGGCACGTCGAGCCCGGCCGCCAGCTCAGCCACGGCTGGTGGGCTCGGCGACGACTCGGACTTCACCGCGACGACGGCCGGCACCTTGCGTACGGCGGTCACCAGGTCGGCGGTCGCGATCGGGATCCCGCTGATCACCGGGTAGTCCTGCACGACCAGCGGCCGTTCGGTGCGAGAGGCCACCTCGTTGAGGTGCTTGCTCAGGGCATCCGGCTCACTGGAGTTCACTTGAACCATCAGTCCGGCGAGGCGAGCTCCCGCTGCCGGCAGGACGTTCGCCGCCTCCGCGCACACCTCGTCCAGCCCGAGTGCGCTGACCCCGATCACGAGTGGCAGGTCCCCGGAGGCGACGACGGTCTCCACCACCGTGAGCCGCTCCGCCGGGGTCAGCCGAGCCGCTTCGCCGAAGACACCGAGCACGGTCAGCCCGGTCGCGCCGATCGCCTCGTAGTGCCTGACCTGCCGGGCCAGCGACTCGGTGTCGACGGCCGAGCCGTCCGCCGTCAACGGCGTCGCCAGCACACCCCACACCCCGGGATCCAACGTCATGGAGCTCCTCTCGTCGTCACCGCAGTGGCCACCGTGTACGCCTCCAGGCTCTCGGTGCCACCTTCCCTGCCGTACCCGGACAGCTTCACCCCACCGAACGGCGAAGCCGCGGATGCCAGGGCCACCTCGTTGACACCGATCATGCCCGCATCCAGCCCGGCGACCGCTGCGTCGGCGCGTTGCAGGTCTGCCGTGAACACGTACGCCGCCAAGCCGTACGGCACCGCGTTCGCCTGAGCCAGCCCGTCCTCCAGGTCGTCGAACGGGAGGATCGGCATGATCGGCCCGAACGGCTCGTCGCGGAGCACCGCCGCGCCGGCCGGGATGTCGGTCAGCACGGTCGGCGGGTAGAAGAACCCCGGGCCGTCCGGCCGCACCCCACCGGAGTGCACCTTGGCGCCACTCGCCTCGACGAGTGCCGCGACCGCATCCCGCCGGCGCGCGTTGGCCAGCGGGCCGATCTCCAGCCCTTCCACCCGCTCCAGCACGGCTGCCAGCAGATTGTCGACAATCGACCGCTGGACGAAGATCCGGCTCGGCGAGATGCACACCTGCCCGGCGTTGCGGAACTTCGCCCGGACCACCGCGTCCGCCGCACGCCCGAGCTGGTCGGCGGACAGGTCGTCGAAGATCAGCACCGGCGCATGACCGCCGAGCTCGAGCGTCAACGGCTGCAACCGTGCGGCGGACAACCGCACCAGCGTCTGACCGACCGGCACCGACCCGGTCAGCGTGATCTTCGCGATCACGTCCGACCCGAGCAGCCGCTCACTCACCCGCGGCGGATCACCGGTGATCAGGTTGATCACGCCATCCGCCACACCCGCGTCCGTCAACGCCCGCACGAGCTCACCCGCCGTCCGCGGCGCCTCGATCGCCGGACACACGATGATGCTGCAGCCGAAAGCGACCGCCGGCGCGAGCTTGCGGGCGGGCAGGGACGCCGGGAAGTTCCAGGCGGTGAAGGCGGCGACCGGTCCGACCGGCCGCCGCTCCACCCAGGACCGGCGACCCGGTGCCGTCGGCAACAAACGCCCGTACGACCGGACCGCCTCACCCGCGAACCAGCTGAAGTACTCCGCCGACTGCCTGACCTCAGCCTCGGCCTCGGCCTGCGGTTTGCCCTGCTCTTCACTCAGGATCGCGGCGATCCGCGGCACCCGTTCGAGCAGCAGACGCCCGGCCCGGTCGAGCACCTCCGCCCGATCGGCAGGCGCCGTACGACGCCAGACCGCGAAGCCGGACGCGGCCGCGGCGAGCACGTCGTCCAGGTCCGCGTCCGACGCGTTGGGGACCTGGGCAACGACCTGCTCGGTGGCCGGATTCAGTACGTCGATGGTCCGGCCGTCGGACGCCTCGCGCCAGACACCACCGATGAACATCACGCCACCTTGGTCAGGATCACGAGGCTCAGCGACGGGAGTGGAAGCTCCAACTGCAGACCCACCTCGCCGTCGACCTGCAGCTGGGCATCGTCGGCGAATCGTTCGAGCCCTTGCCGAGCGGTGATCTTCTCCAGCTCTTCAGGGGTCGGGTCCTGCGGCGCGCCCAGATCCTGCCAGACCGTGTGGCTGTTGCTGTGGCTGTGGTCGATCCGGTAGTGCTGCACGGTCCAGGCGCCGGTCTCGAGTCCGTTGACCTCGAGGTCGACGCGAGTCGCCTCCTTGCCGTCGGCGTACTGGTCGTCGGTGTGCCGCCAGACCAGGACCGCAACGCTGCCGTCGGACGAGTCGCGGCTCGCGATGACGTCGACCTCCTCCGGCAACCCGTTGCCCAGGGCACTGATGTCGGAGACGTCCGCGGCCTGGTCCGAGGCCGCGGTCAGGCGCCGGTCGCCGAGGTGGGCGAACGCCCGGTACGCGTTCATCAGCGGCTTCTCGATCCCGGACGCGGTGACGAAGCTTCGAGTGCCCTCGAAGTAGCGCTCGCCCTCCATCGAGAAGCTCCAGGTGGTGGCCTCGTGCACCTTCGCGGTGTGCTGCGCGTTGAGGTCGAGCACCTTCTTCATCAGCTTGGCCTGGAACACCGGGTAGTACTCGTTGTTGCGGTAGGCGAAGTTCGCGTTGTCGTAGATGCCCCAGTGGGCCGGCACCGACGCGTCGCACTCGTCCACGATCACCGGCGCGTCGACGTACCGCGGGAACTGCTCGATGACACGCAGCGCGCGGTCGATCTCGCGGAGCATCTTCGGGGTCGACGGCGACTGCTGCTGGGGCGCCGGCGCGCCGATCGGGCCGTAGGTGCGCCACGGCGTGAAGTGCGAGCCCTTGGTGTGGAACGAGACGAAGTCGACGGGCAGATCGCGGTCGGCGCAGGCCTGCAGGAAGCCGTGCAGGAACACGGCGCCGCGGTCGCCACCGGTCACGGCCGGCCCACCGACACGCGCCTCCGGGTACACGTCCCGGATCGCCTTGACCGTCACGTCATACAGGTCGTGGAACTGCTCGGGAGTACCGCGCCAGTATGAGATGTCCGGCTCGTTCCACAGCTCCCAGAGCCAGTGCTTGACCTCGTCGGCGCCGTACCGCTCCAGGCAGTGCTCGACCAGAGCCGCGACGAGGCCGCCCCACCTCGCGTAGTCCTTTGGCGGGTACGACCACCAGCCGGCTTCGTAGGCGCTGTACTGGCTGGGGCTGTTCTCGAAGGGGAACTCCTCCTTGGCGGACTCGGGCACCAGCGCGAGTGGGGTGAAGGCGAGCTCGACCAGCGGATGGTGGCCGGACCCGACGATCGCGTCGTAGGTCAGGTCGGCGATGGTGAAGTCGTAGTACGGCTTGCCGTCCGCGTCCTCGTGGTAGACGTTCCCGCTCCCCCAGTGCGGCAGGCCGAGACCGGTGCCGCTGTTGAAGATGTTGTGCGGCCGGACGTGGTACGGCGTCTCCGCGAATCGTCCGATTGTCTGCAAAGTCCGGCGGCCCTGCGGCGTGTAGGTCCAGTTGATCTCGTCGTACCCGAGGCTGGCCCACGGCCGGTCGAGAACGCCGGCGTCGGACGACGCGTCGACGGTGACGCGAGCCGTGCGCAGTGGTGTTGCGGTGGGGTCGGAGGGGGCGTACGGAAGACGTTGAACGTCGCTGGGAGAGGCGTTCTGGGTCATGTCAACCTTTCAGTCCGGTCGTGCTGATGCCGGCGATGATGAAGCGCTGGGCGAGGAAGAAGACGAGAAGTGGTGGTGTGATCGCGAGCGCCGCTGACGCCATCACGACGCCGTAGTCGACGTCGCCGTACGCGGATCGGAACGTGACGAGCGCCAGCGGAAGGGTCTGCATACTCGGCGAGCTGGTGGAGATCAGCGGCCAGAGGAAGTCGTTCCAGCTGCCCAGGAACACCAGGATCCCGAGCGTGGCCAGGGCCGGACGGATCAGCGGTACGACGATGTGCCGGTACGTCTGCCACGCTCCGGCCCCGTCGACCCGAGCCGCGTCGATCAGGTCGTCGGGAAGGTTCACGATGAACTGCCGGACGAGTACGACGCCGAGCAGTGACACGATGTGTGGCAGGGCCAGGGCGCCGTACGTGTTCAGCAGGCCGAGCTCGCGGAACTGCTGGAAGAGCGGGACGAGCACGACCTCGCCCGGGATCAACATCGTTGCCAGCAGCAACCCTAGGACGGCCGCGTTGCCACGGAAGGGCAGCTTGGCCAGCGCGTATCCGGCCATCGAACAGACCAGCAGCGCCAGCACCGTGGAGACCACGGCGACGACCGTGCTGTTGAAGAAGGCGATGAAGATGTTGACCGCCCGGCCGCCGGGATCGACCAGCATCTCCCAGTTGGCCAGCGTCGGGTCGCTCGGCAGCAGCCGGCTGCCTGGCGTGGTCGAGCCTTCGAACGACGACGAGAGCGTCCAGACCAGCGGCAGTCCCCACAGGATCGCGAAGACGAGCGCCGCGGCCGTCGCAAGCCAGCGGGCGCGGCGGCGGGAACCGATCATGACTTCACGCTCCGGCGGCTGACGAGCTGGTGGACGATCGTGACGACGAGGATGACGAAGGCGAGCAGCCAGCCGATCGCGGCGGCGTACCCGGTCCGGAAGTCCCGGAAGCCGGTCTCGTAGAGCATCTGCAGCACAACGCGAGTGCTGCCGCTCGGACCGCCCTGGGTCAGCAGGTAGACCTGCTCGAACACCTTGAACGAGTCGATCAGCCGCAGCAGCACCACCAGGCCGAGGACCGGCGCGATACCTGGCAACGTGACGTACCGGAACTGCTGCCACCGAGACGCGCCATCAATTCGTGCGGACTCGTAGAGCTGTTTCGGGATGTCCTGCAGCGCGGCGAGCAGGATGAGCAGCGGGAATCCGACGCGCCACCAGAGCGTCAGCAGTACGACGGCGCCCATCGCCTGACCGGGTTCGGTCAGCCACTGCTGGGCCGGCAGGCCGACCGCCTTCAGGACGGTGTTGAGCGAACCGTCGACCGGGTCGAGGACGAGCGTCCAGATCAGGGCAACGGCCGCGCCCGGCAGCAGGTACGGACCGACGAAGGCCGCGCGAAGCATGTTGCGACCGGACAGGTCGCGGTTGAGAACCAGCGCGAGGATCAGGCCGGCGGCGACCAGCACCGGGACGTTCAGTACGACGAACAGCACGGTGTGACCGAACGCGGCCTGGAAGTCCCCGTCGCCGAACAGGTTGACGTAGTTGGCCAGGCCGACGAATCCACCGGTGCCCTCGGCAACGTTGACGTCGGTCAGGCTCAGGTAGAAGCCGCGGACGACCGGAACCGCCCAGAGGAAGAGGAACAGCACCCCGAACGGCGCGAGGAAGATTGCCGCCTGCCAGGAGCGCGGCTTCTTCTCACGTTTGGTCACGGCGCGGCTCAGCGGGATGCGCGAGGTGAGGACGCTCATTTCGGCTCCCGCATGCTCTCGGTCGCACGGGCCGCCGCCCGGCGAAGCTCGGTAGCCACATCCGCGCCCTGGTAGACGACGTCGTCGAGCGCGTCGTTCAGGTACTGGAAGGCCTGGTTCCAGCGATACGCGTACGGCGCGAACCGCGCATGCTTGGCCTCGTCGATGAACAGCCCCATCTTGCGGACCACCGGATCGTCGCTGCGAGCGATCGCCGCGGCGGCTGCCTTGCTGGCGGGCGCCTGCGCGCCCGCCCAGTCGACACTGCCTTCACGGACCAGCCAGGCGATGAACTTCTGCGCCTCGGCCTGGATCCACTCGTCGTTCTTGCGTTGCTTCGGGATGCAGTAGATGTGCGAGGTCGCGACCACCGACCGCGGGCCGTCGAAGAACTGCGGCAGCGGGGCGACGTCGAGCTGGGTGCCCTGCTGGGCGTTGGTCTTCATCAGCTGGGACAGCACCCACGGGAAGGTGAAGACCATGCCGACCTTCTGGCTGCGGAACAGCGCGCCGAGCTGCGGCCCGGCGAGTTGGGCCGGCTCGACCTGGTAGCGGTGCACGAGGTCGCGTTCGAACTGGCCGGCCTCGATGCCGGGCGGCTCGGCGAACAGCGCGCGGCTGTCGCCGTCGATCAGGTCGCCGCCGGCCTGCCAGTTGAACGTGAGCCAGGGGTTGAAGGCGCCGGTCTCGCGGATGAAGCCCCACGGGCCGGACTTCTTCAGCGCCTGGGCGGCGGCGACGAATTCGCCGCCGGTGGTCGGCGGGCGGTCCGGGTCCAGACCGGCCTTCTCGAACAGGGCGCGGTTGTACCCGAGTGCCGCGGGGCCGGTGCTCATCGTCACGCCGTACTGGCGGCCCTCGATGTTCGCGAGCTGCCAGGTGCCGTCGATGAAGTCGTCCTGGCCGAAGCCGAGGTCGCCGAAGTCGATGGTGTGCAGGAACCGGCGCAGCGGCGGGATCTCGTAGCTGTGCAGCGCGATGATCGCGGGCGGTGCGCCGGCCAGCGAGGCGGTCAGGATCTTGGTCAGGTAGTCACCGCCGTACGCGGGGGCGGTGAACCGTACGACGACGTCGTCCTGGGAGCGGTTGTATCGATCAACAATCGTCTGCATCAGGGCGCCGTCGGGGCCGGTGTAGAAGGTGGTGAACTCCAGCACCCGGCCACCACCCCGGGTCGTTTCGTCGAACGGCGAGGAGCAGCCGGCGAGAGCCGCCGCGCTCCCGGCGCCGAGCGCGAGAAGCTTGCGCCGGGACAGGACCGGCCGGCCTGTCGGCCCGGCTGGGCCGAGGCCTGGAGGGCGAGCGGTCGCGCCGGCGCCCGGAGGGCGGACAGTCGCGCCGGCGCCCGGAGGGCGGACAGTCGCGCCGGCGCCCGGAGGGCGGGCGGGCGCGCCGGCGCCCGGAGGGCGGGCGGGCGCGCCGGCGCCCGGAGGACGGGC
>NZ_JBSFBL010000089.1:0-21603 GCF_053592935.1 Kribbella sp. NPDC002412 | reverse complement strand
GTCGACGCTGCGACTCGCGCCGGGTGGCGAAGTGACGCTGAAGCCACCAGCGAACATGCTGCGAGCGTGGCCGGGCCGATACCCAGCGCAACACCGCCGAGGAGCGTGAAGACGATCCACAGCGCGTTGAGCTTGATCGCCCAGACGACTTCGTCCGCGGCGTCGTACAGCTTGATCGACCAGCCTGGGCTGCTCATCGAGAGCTTTCAGCCGGCCGGCGGTCGGGGATGTGGCGGCAGTGTTTCACGGGTGTCCCTGCCTTGTTTCGGGCGAAAAGTGATGTGACCGTATGGTTGAATCGTCTCAATGTCAAGGTCTCGGAAAGCGTTTGTCAGAGACTGGTCACGAAGACCTGGGGGACTGCCCGAAGTCGCGTCTAGAGCCGGGAAACCCGCAGGTTCGCGTACTCGCCGATCAGCGGCGCCATCTGGCGGAAGCCGAGCTTCCCGCCGGCCAGTGGCTGGTCGTCGTACCACTCGAAGCTCGTTACATCGTTGACCGCGAAGGAGATGCGGCCCTGGTCGACGGTGAGCCTGAGTTTGTAAGGACCTTGGGCGTCCAGGACCGACGGGAGCGGGTCCGGTCCCTGCGCGACGAGGTGGAAGCCGTAGCTCTTGCGCAGGTTGCAGGTGTGGAACGCGCGCTCGGCCGGCCAGCGACGCCGGAAGTACGAGACGTGATAGGTGTCCAGGTCGCCGTGGTGGTACTGCTCGTACGGACCGGTCCGCGGCGCCAGGTCGAACAGGTCCTCGCCGGCGCGACCATTGGCGTGGAAGAACAGGATGCACAGGCCGGGCTCGCGGATCGGCCAGAAGTCCCACTCCACGCTGATGTCGGGCGGGAAGTCCTCCGGGCACCACAGCACCACGTTCGCGTCCTGCCCGTCCTCGGGCGGCCGCACGCTCTCCAGCCGCATCCGGCCGAGCGGGAACGAGACGGCACCGTCCCCTTCGAGGCGGAAGCTCTCTACGTCTTTGGGTGCGGCCAGCGGGTTCTCGTAGATGAGCTCAGCGGCGCTTGAAGTCACTGGACTCCCTGACGATCAGATCCGGTTGGAAGATCACCTGCCGATGGCGATGCTGCTCGGCCGCCTCGACCTCCTCCTGCAGCAACTCCATCGCCGACCGCCCGAGCAGCTCGGCCGGCTGCCTAACGGACGACAGCGGTACGGCGGCCGCGCGGGCGAAGTCGATGTCGTCGTACCCGACGATCGCCATGTCGCGCGGGACGCGCAGTCCCGCAACGGACATCGCCTGCAGGAAACCCAGCGCCAGCAGGTCGTTCGCCAGGAAGGCCGCGGTCGGGCGGGAGCGCGGCGGCAGCGCCGCGATCTGCTCACCGATCGCGCGGCCCTCGACGACGCCCATCACGTCGACCTCGAAGCGTTGCAGGTCACGGCCGCCGGCTTGCTCGACCACCGTGGTGATACCGGCCATCCGGTCCGCCACCTGCTGCATGCTGAACGGCCCACCGATAAAGGCGATCCGGCGATGCCCGGACTCGATCAGGTGACTGCCCGCCAGCCGCCCGCCCAGCTGGTCGTCGACGGACACCGAGCAGAGGCCGCGATCCGCCGTACGGTCGACGAGGACGACCGGCGTCCCACGATCGACCAACGCGGTCAGCCGGGGATCGTTGCTGTCGAAGGGCGTGATCAGAATGCCGAGCACGCGTTGCTGCTCGAGCTGATCGAGGTGATGCCCTTCGCGCACGGGGTCGGTCTTGCTGTTGCACACCATCACCACGGTGTCGTGCTCGTACGCCAGCGCCTCGGCGCCTTCGGCGAGATCGGTGAAGAACGGGTTCGCCACGTCGAGCACCACCAGCCCGACCGTCCGGCTCTTGCCTGCCCGCAGGTGTCTGGCCGCCTCGTTCCGCACGAACCCGAGCGCCCGAATACTGTCCTGCACCCGCTGCCGGGTCGCCGGCGCCACGATCCACGGCCGGTTCAGCACGTTGCTCACCGTGCCCACCGAAACCCCCGCGCGGTGCGCGACCTCTTTGATGCTGGGCGTCGCCATCGTCCCTCGAAACCGGTCACACTCCGTCAAGAACCCTCAGTCTATCCGGGGTGAATTGAATCGTCTAAATCGGCATCAGGACGCCGCTTCGCGGCGGCTGGCTTGTTAGCCGCCTTCGGCGGCGGGCGAACTGGTGTCGCGCGGACCGCGCTCGGCGTGTGCGCTGGCCGGCAGGTGGATCGGTCACCGCTGCGCGGCGGCTGTTCTTCCGGCCGCCTTCGGCGGGCGCCTATTGATGCCACCGGCAACCCGTTCGGCGGATCCCACGTCCGCCGGGCAGAGCCGTCGCCGCTTCGCGGCGGCTGTCTTGTTAGCCGCCTTCGGCGGCGGGCGCACTGGTGTCGCGGACCGCGGGCGGCGTGTGCGCTGCGCGCCACGTGGATCGGTCACCGCTTCCCGGTGGTCGTGGTCCCCCGGGGTCGGGAGTCGTGGGGTGACGCATGCGGCAGTGGCCGTGAACACGAAATATCCTGTTCAAGGCCGCCGTCGGGTGTGCAAGCCCCGGCGTCTGGCGGGTTTCGGCGGGCGGATTCGAGCGGGCTTGCCCGGCGTGCGCCGTACGATCGGCCCAACGCCGGCGGGGTACGTCAGCCGGTGGCGCGCCAGCATGCGGCCGGGAGGCCGGTTGGGGGTGCCGCCGGAGGTGGCCGACAGAACAGCCGCCACGTAGCGGTGTCCGTTTTGTGCGGCGGGCGGTGGATCCGCCGGTTGCGTGGGTTGTGTTCACGGTGTGCGCGCCCGCGGAAGGTGGCCGAAGGACAGCCGCCGCGGAGCGGCGTGCGTTCTGTGTGGTGGGTGGTGGGGGCCGCCGGTTGGGTGGGTTGTGTTCACGGTGTGCCGGAAGGGCTGCTGCCGCGGAGTGGTGTCCTTTGGGGTGGGGTTCTTGTGGGCTCTCGACGGGGATGTGACTGGTGGGTAACATCTGGGTATGAGTCAGGTGTTGGGGTTGTGGGAGCGGTTGCGGGGGGTGCCTGGCGGGGATCGGGTGTTCTCGTTGGGGTTCACCTGGAAGGCGCCGTACTTTCGGTCGATTCGGCCGCGGTTTGTGCAGGTCAGTCCTAACTACGCGGCGTTGAGGTTGCCTAAGCGGCGGGCTGTGCAGAACCACATCGGGACTGTGCATGCGATTGCCGTGTGCAACGGGTTGGAGGCGGCGATGGGGGCGTTGGCGGAGGCGACTGTTCCGAGAGGGAAGCGGTGGTTGCCGAAGGGGATGGAGGTTGCCTACCTGGCCAAGTCCACGTCCAGCCTCACCTGCTCGGCCGAGACCGATCCGCAGGACTGGAGCGCTGGGCCGGATGTGCCGGTCCGGGTGAAGGCGACGCGGGACGACGGCACTGTCGTGGTCGAGGGGACCATTCACCTCTGGGTGACCGACCGGAAGTAGCCCGCCTGAGCGAGCAGTCGGATGGCGGTATTGGTGTCGCTCGGGTGGGCGGTAGGACATAGGGTCGGCGGCGTGAGTGACGCGTTGCGGTTTGTGGACATCGCCGAGGACCAGTTGGACGCGGTGTTGCGGGTGCGGGCGCGGTCGTTCGGGGTGATGGCGGCCGGTGATCGGGAGCAGTGGCTCAAGGACGCGCGGGTGTTCATCGGGGACGGCCGGTACGTCGGTGTGGCCGACGGCGACGAGGTCGTCGCGGCGGCGCGGTTCTGGGACTTCGAGCAGTGGTGGAGCGGTCGGCGTGTGCCGGTGGCCGGTGTCGCGGGAGTTGTCGTGTCACCGGAGTACCGCGGTCGTGGTGTTGGCAGCAAGCTGATGCGCGGACTGCTGCAGCGGGCGGCCGACAAGGGGTTCCCGCTGACGGCGCTCTACCCAGCGACCACAGTCATCTACCGGCACCTCGGGTACGAGTTCGGTGGCGGGCGCTACCGGTTCTCCTTCCCGGCGGCTGACCTGCGCGAGCTGGGCGGCAAAGAGGTTGCAGTACGGCGTGCTGGGCCGCGGGACGCGGAGCGCTTCCTGGAGTTGGTGAGGCAGTCGCATGAGCGGCGCCGTACCAGCGGTCCCCTCGTGTGGCCGCTCAATGAGGTGACCGAGTGGCTTGCGGACGAGGACAACTTCGCGTACCTCGCTGAGGACGGGTTCGTCGTCTACAACTGGTCCGGCTCCGACCTGTGCGTGGACGAGCTCGTGGCCGGCTCCGAGGCGACCGCCCGGGCGCTGTGGGCGACTGTCGGCTCCGGCTCCTCGATTGCCCGGACGGTGCAGGCCTACATCTCGCCGAACGACCCTGTGCACCTCTTGGTCGAGCATGAGGCGGAGAAGGAGGTGCAGCACCAGCGCTGGATGCTGCGGCTCCTCGACGCGCCCGCTGCGATCGCTGCGCGTGGCTACGCGCCCGGTGTGGCTCTCGAAGTCGACGTGCGGGTCGAGGATCCTGACGTACCTGCCAACAGCGGGGACTGGCACCTGTCCGTTGCTGACGGTGCCGGTGAGCTCGCGTCGACCCAGGCGTCCGGTGACGTGCTGCAGCTCGGCCCGCGCGGGCTGGCTGCTCTGTACGCCGGTACGCCGCTTGCCACACTGCGCGGAGCTGGTCTCGCGAGAGGTGGAGCCACGACTGCGGATGCGGCGCTCGACGCGGCCTTCGCAAGCGCCACGCCGTACATGCTCGACTACTTCTGATCGCGCTGCGGTTAGGGTTGTCGAACAAACGTTCGGAGGTGGTCCATGCGGGTGCTCGGCGTCGACCCGGGGTTGACTCGGTGCGGCCTCGGCATCGTCGAAGGCTCACCTGGTAAGCCGCCGGCGCTGGTCGCCGTCGGGGTGATCCGGACGCCGGCCGACCTGGACGTGGCCAAGCGGCTGGTCCGGATCGAGGCCGAACTGGAGGAGTGGATCTCCGAGCACCGGCCGGACTCGGTCGCGGTCGAGCGGGTGTTCGCGCAGCACAACGTGCGGACGGTGATGGGTACGGCGCAGGCGTCCGGCGTCGCCATGGTCGTGGCGGCGCGGCGTGGTCTGCCGGTTGCGTTGCACACGCCGAGTGAGGTGAAGGCGGCGGTCACCGGCTCCGGCCGGGCGGGCAAGGAGCAGGTCACCACGATGGTGACGCGGATCCTCAAGCTGGCCGAGCGCCCGACCCCTGCGGACGCGGCGGACGCGCTCGCGCTGGCGATCTGCCAGGTCTGGCGGGGCGGTACGGCGGCCCGACTGCAGGAGGCGGCCGGAAGCCGGTCGAATCTCGAAGCGCTCGCCCAGGCACAATCCCGCCTGCAGGTAGCCCGACTGCGCGCAGCCGTGGCTGCCCAGGAGAGCAAGAGATGAGTGCCCCCGCCCCAACCATGTGGCCGGAGGCCGGAATCCGGGTGGAACCCGGCACTCCTCCGACAACCCGGCCGGAGGATGTCCGGCCGGGCGCCGGGATGATGTGTGAGTTTGTAGTTGATCGAGGAGGTTCGCGGTGATCGCGTTTGTGCGGGGGTCGGTGGCGGCGATCGGGGTGGACAGCGCCGTGATCGAGGTTGGGGGAGTGGGACTGCAGGTGTTCTGCCATCCGGGCACGCTGGCCGGGCTGCGGCCGGGGCAGGAGGCGCGGGTGTCCACCTCGATGGTCGTGCGCGAGGACTCGCTGACGCTGTACGGGTTCGCCGACGACGACGAGAAGAGCCTGTTCGAGCTGTTGCAGACGGCGTCCGGTGTCGGACCGAAGCTGGCGCAGGCGGCGCTCGCCGTACTGAGTCCTGATCAGTTGCGGCAGGCCGTCGCGACCGAGGACCTCAACATGCTGGTGAAGGTGCCGGGCATCGGGAAGAAGGGTGCCCAGCGGATCGTGCTGGAGTTGAAGGACAAGATCGGTGCGCCGAGCAGGACGGTGACCGGCCGGCCGTTGCAGACCACGGAAGCGTGGCGTGAGCAGGTGCATGCGGGTCTCGTCGGCCTCGGCTGGTCTGCCCGCGACGCAGACGACGCGGTCACCGCGGTCTCACCGCTCGCCGCCGACAGCCCGAACCCGTCCGTACCCGACCTGCTCCGCGCCGCGCTGCGCGTGCTTTCCAAGGCATAGGTAAGGCATAGGTATGGAAGACAACGTCCGGCCGCTGGTCTCAGCGGACGCAGTGGATCTCGAAGAACGCAAGATCGAGTCCGCGCTCCGCCCGCGCACCCTGGCCGAGTTCGGCGGCCAACGCCGCGTGAGCGAGCAGCTCGAGCTGGTGCTGCACGCCGCCCGCGGCCGAAACCGCGCTCCTGACCACGTCCTGCTGTCCGGTCCGCCCGGCCTGGGCAAGACGACGCTGGCGATGATCATCGCCAGCGAGCTGTCCGCGCCGCTGCGAGTGACCAGCGGCCCAGCGATCCAGCACGCCGGCGACCTGGCTGCCATCTTGTCCGGGCTCAGCGAGGGCGAGGTGCTGTTCCTCGACGAGATCCACCGGATGTCCCGTCCGGCCGAGGAACTGCTCTACATGGCGATGGAGGACTTCCGGGTCGACGTGATCGTCGGCAAGGGGCCGGGGGCGACCGCGATCCCGTTGGAGATCCCGCCGTTCACGCTGGTCGGCGCGACCACCCGGGCCGGGTTGCTGCCGGGTCCGCTGCGGGACCGGTTCGGCTTCACCGGGCACCTGGAGTTCTACGAGGCCGCCGAGCTGGAGAAGATCGTGAACCGGTCGGCCGCGCTGCTCGAGGTCGACATCACCCCCGAGGGCGCGGCCGAGATCGCGTCCAGGTCCCGCGGTACGCCGCGGATCGCGAACCGGCTGCTACGCCGCGTGCGCGACTACGCCGAGGTGCGCGCCGACGGCATCATCACACTGGCGCTGGCCAAGGCGGCGCTGGAGCTGTACGAGGTGGACAAGATGGGCCTGGACCGCCTGGACCGGTCCGTCCTGGACGCGTTGTGCCGACGCTTCGGCGGCGGTCCGGTGGGCCTGTCGACGCTGGCGGTCGCAGTCGGTGAGGAACGCGAGACCGTCGAAGAAGTGGCCGAACCGTTCCTGGTTCGCTCCGGCTACCTGGCCCGTACGCCGCGCGGCCGCGTCGCAACACCCGCCGCCTGGCGGCACATCGGCCTCAAGGTCCCCAAGGGCGCCACCTTCGCCGACACCCTTTTCGACACCGACGAGGACTGACTCGGCACGCTCCGGTGCGGCTTTTGACATCGAGGGGATGCGGGGGAGACTGGACTGGAGTCCTGGTGCTGAGTAACACAAACGTGACCACGTGTCATGACGTAGTTGTTGCTGCTCAGGGTTAGACTCCCCGATGGCCTGTCCTCAGGTCGATCCGCCGCGACCTGCATGCTTGCGCAGAGAGCGTGCCGGACGCCCCGTACTCCCGATGACGAAGGATTCTGAGTCCCGATGCAACTGATCGCCGTACCAATGGCCTCTTCCGGGGGCGGCTCCGGCTTCACGCTGCTGCTGCCGCTGATCCTGATCGTCGGGATGATCTGGTTCATGAGCCGCACGCAGCGCAAGCAGCGCCAGCGGCAGGCCGACACCGTCGCTGCCCTCACTCCGGGCACCAAGGTGATCACCACCAGCGGGCTGGTCGGCATCGTCGAGGAGGTCGACGACGAGTACGTGACGCTGGAGATCTCCGAAGGCGTCCTGGTGCAGGTCGTCAAGCCGGCGATCGGCCGGGTCATCCCGGACGAGGACGCCGCCGCGGCCCCGGCCGAGGTTCCGGCCGACGACAAGGCCGACGCTGCGGACGAAGCCGCCGACGAGGCTGTCGAGGAGCCCGCGAAGGACCCGGTCGACGTTCCGGACGCGGGCCGTGACAAGGCCGGCGAGAAGGCCGACGGCAAGGTGCAGGACGCGCCGAAGCTGCCGCCGACGCACACCGAGAACTGACGTAGACCTGTTCTGACGGCCTGCGGCGCGCCGACCGGCGTCCACCAGACGATTCGGCGCGCCCAGAAGCACAAAGGTTGAATCTGACGTGGCAACGACGACGACATCCCGGCCCGGGCGGCTACTGATCGTCCTGGGGGTCATCGTGGTCCTGCTGTTCGGGATCATGGGGCTGACCAAGACCTGGAAGCCCAAGCTCGGTCTGGACCTGCGCGGTGGCACCACCATCACGCTGACCGCGAAGTCCCTGGCCGGCGGCGGGTCGGTGACCGCCGACCAGCTGAACGAGGCGAAGAACATCATCTCCCAGCGGGTCAACGGAGCGGGTGTCGCCGAAGCCGACATCACCACCTCCGGGCGGGACCACATCAACGTCGCCGTACCCGGCGCGAACCAGGACAGCCTGGTGAAGCAGGTCGGCCAGACCGCGTTGCTGTACTTCCGGATCGTGTACGACGCCCAGGCCGCGGCTCCGGTCGCGACCCCGTCGCCGACGCCGACCGGGACACCGACGACCAAGCCCAGTACGACGCCGAAGCCGAGCACCACGGTCAAGCCCAGTACGACGGTCAAGCCCAGTACGACGGTCAAGCCGAGCGCCACGCCGAACGGCCGGGCCTGGAGCAGCGTCCTGGGTCAGGCCGACCCGACGCCCACCCCGACGCCGAAGCCCAGCACCCCGGCGCCGAGCACGCCGGCCGCGAGCACCCCCGCCGCGACGCCGAGCACCCCGGCTGCCTCGACCGACCCGCTGCAGTACGTTCCGGACGCGGCCACGCAGACGGCCTTCGCGGCGTACAAGTGCGGTGCCGAAGGCCAGACCGACGACCCGAACAAGCCGCTGTTCGCCTGCGACCGCGAGGGCACGTTCAAGTACCTGCTCGGCCCGGCGATCCTGAAGGGCACCGACCTGTCGGACGCCAGCGCGGGCATCCCGCAGGGCGGCTTCCAGTGGCAGGTGAACCTGAAGTTCACCGGCGAGGGCGGCGACAAGTTCCTCAAGGCGACGCAGAACATCTCGGCCCGCGGCCAGGGCCAGAACCTGTTCGCGATCGTGCTGGACAGCGAGGTCATCTCCACGCCGAGCGTCGAGAACCCGATCCCGGGTGGTCAGGCGCAGATCACCGGCACCTTCAGCGAGGCCGAGGCGCGCGACCTGGCGAACGTGCTGAAGTACGGCGCGCTGCCGGTCTCGTTCGACATCTCCTCGGTCGAGACGGTGTCGCCGCAGCTCGGTGGCGACCAGCTGTCCGCGGGCATCTGGGCCGGTATCGCCGGCCTCGGCCTGGTCGTGCTGTTCTCCTTCCTCTACTACCGCGGCCTCGGGATCGTCGTGGTGCTCTCGCTGGCCGCGGCCGCCGTACTGACCTACGCATCGGTCGTGCTGCTGGGCAAGGCGATCGGGTTCACGCTGACGCTGGCCGGTATCGCGGGTCTGATCGTGGCCATCGGTATTACCGCGGACTCGTTCGTCATCTACTTCGAACGACTACGTGACGAAGTCCGCGAGGGCCGCAGCCTGCGGTCGTCGGTGGAGACGGGCTGGGCCCGGGCCAAGCACACGATCATCGCGGCCGACTCGATCTCGCTGCTCGCCGCGGTGGTGCTGTACATCCTGGCGATCGGCAGCGTCCGCGGCTTCGCGTTCACGCTCGGCCTGACCACGCTGATCGACCTGCTCATCGTGTTCGTCTTCACCAAGCCGGTCGTCACGCTGCTGGCCCGGACCGACTTCTTCGGTCACGGTCACAAGCTTTCCGGCCTGGATCCGGAGCATCTCGGCGTGGAGCGGTTGCCCGGCCAGACGAAGCCGTCGGCGCGGCCGGCCAAGCGGCCGTCGACGCCGAAGCCGGTGGGAGGGAAGGTCTGATGTCGAAGCTCGGACAGCTCGGCGCCAAGCTGCACCGCGGTGAGGTCTCCTACGACTTCATCGGCAAGCGGAAGCTCTGGTTCGGCGTCTCCCTGGTGCTGGTCGCGATCTCGCTGATCGGCCTGTTCACCCGCGGCCTCGCCCTCGGTATCGAGTTCAAGGGCGGCGTCGAGTACCAGACCAACGTCAAGGTCACCGACAACACGGTCCAGGACTTCACCGACGCGGTGAAGGCGACCAACGCCAAGGATCTCGGCGACCCGGTCGTCACCACCGTCGGCACCGACAAGGTGCGGGTGCAGACCAAGCCGCTGGCGCAGGACGACATCACCAAGGTCCGGTCGGCGATCGCCCAGGAGGCCGGGGTCACCGACGACCAGGTGACGTCGCAGCAGATCGGCGCCTCCTGGGGCCAGCAGATCGCGAACAAGGCGATCATCGCGCTGATCGTGTTCATCGGCCTGGTGTTCCTGGTGATCTGGGCCTACTTCCGAGAACCCAAGGCCTCGATGGCCGCGATCATCGCGTTGCTGCACGACGTGCTGATCACGGTCGGCGTGTACGCGCTGATCGGGTTCGACGTCACGCCGGCCACGGTGATCGGCGTCCTGACGATCCTCGGGTACTCGCTCTACGACACCGTCGTGGTGTTCGACAAGGTGCGTGAGAACACCCGCGGGATCACCGGCTCCAACCGGTACACCTACTCCGACGCGACCAACCTGGCCGTCAACCAGACCGTCGTACGGTCGATCAACACCACGCTGATCGCGCTGCTGCCGGTCGGGTCGATCCTCGTGGTCGGCACCGTCGTGCTGGGGACCGGGCCGCTGAAGGACCTCTCGCTGGCGCTGTTCGTCGGTATCGCCGTCGGCGCGTACTCCTCGGTGTTCATCGCGCCGGCGCTGCTCGCGGCGTTCAAGGAGCGCGAGCCGGGCATGCAGGCGCTGAACCGCCGGGTGACCGCGAAGCGGGCCTCGTCGGCCGCGACGCCGGCTCCGGCTGCCGCCGGCGCGCCCGTTGCGGTGGGAGCCGGCGGCGGTGGGACTGCCAAGCCGGCGCGGCCGCAGGACAAGCCTTCCGGTACGGCGCCGGTGCCGTCGGCCCGCCCGATGAAGGCGTCCGGGCACAACCGGCCGCAGCCGACGCGCAAGCCGCGATCGAAGCGCGGTAAGTGATGCGGTCGCTCGAGCAGGTGCTGAAGGACGGGATCCGGGACATCCCGGACTACCCGCAGCCGGGGGTGGTGTTCAAGGACATCACCCCGCTGCTGGCCGACCACAGCGGCTTCGCCCAGGTGGTCGAGGCGCTGGCGGCGTCCGGCAAGGACGACGACGGGAACCCGATCGTCGACAAGGTGGTCGGGATCGAGGCGCGCGGGTTCATCCTCGCCGCCCCGGTCGCGCTCGCCCTCGGCGCCGGGTTCGTGCCGGTCCGCAAGAAGGGGAAGTTGCCGGCCGCGACGTACGAGGAGTCGTACGCCCTGGAGTACGGCGAGGCGACCATCGAGGTCCACCAGGACGCCTTCCGGCCCGGTGACCGGGTGCTCGTCATCGACGACGTCCTGGCCACGGGCGGGACGGTCGAGGCCTGCCTGCGGCTGATCCGCCGCTGCGAGGCCGAGGTGACCGGTACGACGGTCCTGCTGGAACTCTCCTTCCTGCCCGGACGCGAGCGGCTCGCCGGTGAGCAGCTCAGCGCGCTCGTCACGGTCTGACCCGAATTCGGGCAAACTCTCCGCCACGACACACTCACCCGGCGTGTTGTCCACAGGGCGTTTCAACGAGCCTGGGGCGTTCCCCCTAGACTGGTGGTCTGTCGGCGGAGGGACACAAACGTGGGCGAAGACCCGGCGATGACGTCAGCGGTACCGAACGTAGTACCGCAGGAGCCCCCGCGCGCCCCGGTGCGGCCGGCTCCGTCACCGCCGCCTGTCGCCCAGCCGCCCCGGATCGCTCCCGCCCGGGTCCGTGCCCGGCTGGCCCGCCTGGGCGGCACCCGGCACCCGAACCGGGCGCCGATGCTCGAGCCGCTGTTCCGGGTCGTCCGGGCCACCCACCCGAAGGCCGACCTCGGCATGATCGAGCGCGCCTACCGGACCGCGGAGAAGTACCACACCGGCCAGCTCCGCAAGAGCGGTGACGCCTACATCACGCACCCGCTGGCGGTCGCCACCATCCTGGCCGAGCTCGGTATGACCGCGCCGACCCTGTGCGCGGCTCTGCTCCACGACACCGTCGAGGACACGCCGTACACGGTCGACGAGCTGACCCGCGACTTCGGCGAAGAGATCGCCATGCTGGTCGACGGCGTCACCAAGCTGGACAAGGTCAAGTACGGCGAGTCCGCGCAGGCCGAGACGATCCGCAAGATGGTCGTCGCGATGGCCAAGGACATCCGGGTGCTGGTGATCAAGCTCGCCGACCGGCTGCACAACATGCGCACCCTCGGCTTCCTGCGGCAGGAGAAGCAGGAGCGGATCGCCCGCGAGACGCTGGAGATCTACGCCCCGCTGGCGCACCGGCTCGGTATGAACACGATCAAGTGGGAGCTCGAGGACCTGTCCTTCTCGACCCTGCACCCGAAGGTGTACGACGAGATCGTCCGGCTGGTCGCCGAGCGCGCGCCGTCGCGCGACGAGTACCTCGCCTCGGTGATCGACCAGGTGCACGAGGACCTGCGCGCGGCCAAGGTGAAGGCGACCGTCACCGGCCGGCCGAAGCACTACTACTCGATCTACCAGAAGATGATCGTCCGCGGCCGCGAGTTCGGCGACATCTACGACCTGGTCGGCATCCGGGTCCTGGTCGAGTCGGTCCGGGACTGCTACGCCGCCCTCGGCATCCTGCACGCGCGGTGGAACCCGGTCCCCGGCCGGTTCAAGGACTACATCGCGATGCCGAAGTTCAACATGTACCAGTCGCTGCACACCACCGTGATCGGCCCGCAGGGCAAGCCGGTGGAGCTGCAGATCCGGTCCTTCTCGATGCACCGCCGCGCGGAGTACGGCATCGCGGCGCACTGGAAGTACAAGGAAGACCCGACCACCGCCGCTCCGGAGGCCGCCGGTCCGCCCACCACCGAGATCGGTGGGCCGAACGAGATGCCCTGGGTCCGGCAGCTGGTCGACTGGCAGCGCGAGACCTCCGACCCGTCGGAGTTCCTCGACTCGCTGCGGTTCGAGATCAACAACTCCGAGGTGTACGTCTTCACCCCACGCGGTGACGTGATGTCGCTGCCGGCCGGGTCGTCACCGGTCGACTTCGCCTACGCGATCCACACCGAGGTCGGGCACCGCTGTATCGGCGCCCGGGTGAACGGCCGGCTGGTCCCGCTGGAGAGCACCCTCGAGAACGGTGACGTCGTCGAGGTGTTCACCTCGAAGGCGCAGGGTGCGGGACCATCGCGCGACTGGCTCTCGTTCGTGAAGAGCCCGCGGGCGCGGAACAAGATCAAGCACTGGTTCTCCAAGGAGCGCCGCGACGAGGCGATCGAGCACGGCAAGGACGCGATCGCCAAGCAGCTCCGCAAGGAGGGCCTGCCGCTGCAGCGCCTGCTGTCGCACGAGACCCTGACCGCGGTCGCCAACTCGCTGCGCTACCCGGACGTGACCGGTCTGTATGCCGCCGTCGGCGAGAGCCACGTGAGCGCGCAAGCCGTCGTACGGCGCCTGATCGAGACGTACGGCGGTGAGGAAGGCGCGGCCGAGGACCTGGCCGAGGGCCTGCGGCTGCCGGCGACGAAGGAGCGGCGCAAGCGCGCGGCGCGCGGCGACGCCGGTGTCATCGTCAAGGGTGCGACGGACGTGCTGTCGAAGCTGGCCCGGTGCTGCACGCCGGTGCCGGGTGACGAGATCATCGGCTGGATCACGCGCGGCGCCGGTGTCTCCGTGCACCGGGCCGACTGTGCGAACGTCGAGAACCTGCAGACCCAGCCGGAGCGGATCGTCGAGGTCGAGTGGGCCCCGACGGCGCAGTCGGTGTTCCTGGTGGCGATCCAGGTCGAGGCTCTGGATCGGGCGCGGCTGTTGTCGGATATCACGCGGGTGCTGTCCGACTACCACGTGAACATCCTGTCGGCTGCGTTGACCACGACCCGCGACCGGATCGCCAAGTCCCGCTTCACCTTCGAGATGGGCGACCCGACGCACCTCGGTCACGTGCTGAAGGCGGTCCGCTCGGTCGAGGGCGTCTTCGACGTCTACCGCGTCACACAGTAGGTGCCGTGGGCAACTGGTTCGGCGGCTCGCCGTCGGGCCCAGGGTTGAAGCTGTTCAAGGGCGGCTCGGCCATCTTCCTCGACGTCCGCGTGCGAGCTTGCGCAGACGCCGTTCGCGCGGGGGGGGGGGGCGTTGCTGTTGTGCAACTCGCCCGCCCGTGCGACTGACTGCTACCCGAGGCTCTTACGGCGCACGCGCAGGGTGTAGGCAAGTCCTTGCCGTTCACCGTCGGCGCCGAAGCGGACCGACGTACTCACGCCACCAGTGGTCGCGACGTCCCAGCCGAGTTGCTCACGAGCCTGCCGCGCAAAGGCCTTCAGGTCCTTGATCTCGCACCCACACTCCAGTGTCGTGTCCACGAACACGTACGACGCTCCCGGATTCCGCTCGTCCGCGCTCAGTTGCCAGCTGATGCGGTGCTCGTGGTCCTCCAGCCCGGTGCGCACCGGGTCGTGCTGGATGCCGAGCGCCTTCTCGTAGTCGTCGATGTCGTCGATGAGGAACAGGTCGCTGCGGTACTTCCCCGGCCAGACGGCGTACAACCGGCTCTCACCCGCCCGCACCCGCGCCTCGACACCATCCGACGGCGGCGACTGCACGGCGCCGTCGGCGGCGACCTCTAGGTAGCACATGGTCGGCAGGTCGTACGGGAAGTCAGGTGAGTGACTGGCGTAGCGCACGGCGTCCAGCCTATTCACCACCGCCGCGGCAACCGCGGATGCTGACACAGGAATCCACCCACGGCGAGCTCCAACGCCGGATACGACCCCCACAGATCCGTCCGCCGAACAGAAATCACGTGCCATCCAAGCGCCTCGAGCTCCCCCCGCCGCCCCTCATCCCGCACCTCAGCCCGCCGCCCGGAATGCCACTGATCGCTGTCGTACTCAAGCCCAAGCCGCCGCCCATCGACGGGGCGGTCCGGGTAGCCGAGATCAAGGCTGTAGACGCGCGTGGGTCCGTCGACCCGGACTTGCAACTCAGGCCGCCCGAAGCCCGCGTCGATCAAGCGCAACCGAAGCCAGGACTCAGCAGGAGACGCAGCCCGCCGATCTGCGTACCGGAGGATTTGGGCTGCCTGGGAAGTGCTGTCCTCGGCGAAGTAGGCGGCGGAGGCGGTCTTGAGGTCGTCGATGGTGACTGTGCCGTTGTGCAGGAGCGCGTCGACGGCGGAGAGCGCGAAGGGACGGTTCAGGTACCTAGCGAGCTCAATGGCTGTTGCGGCCGGGGTGAGCACGTTCAGACCCAGGACCTCGACCGTTGGACGTGGCTGGAAGGTCCACTGCGGCTTGATCGTGGGTTCCGGGCCCAACGCCGTCGTCTCGATGCCGTGCAGCCACGCGGCCGCCTGACCACAGACGACGGCCTCCGGCGGCACGACGAGACGGAGCGCGTCGGCCCGCAACTCGGGGGAGTCGGGCACCCGGACGTCGACGTACACGCCCTTCATCACCTGGCGGATCTCGCCGCGGGCCAGCAGCCAGGCGAGTTTGCGGGGGACTTGCCGACTGGTGAAGGGCAGGCCGGCGAAGTAATACGGCAGGTCGTACTGAAACATCCCAGCAGGATGACCGAAGTGGGGCTAGTCCTGCTGGGCGTTGTCCACAGGGCCTGGGGTCAGCTGAAGTCGGAGAGGGCGTTTTGGGCTTGGGTCAGCCATTCGCGGCGGGCGGCTATGGCTTCGCGGGCTTCGGTGGCTTTGCGGGTGTTGCCTTGGGCCTCGAATTTGGCTGCTTGCTTCTCCAGGTCGGCGATCAGGGACTGGAGTTGCTTGACGGTGGCTTCGGCGCGGGCGCGGGCTTCGGGGTTGCTGCGGTTCCAGACCTCGTCCTCGGCGGCCTTGACGGCCTGCTCGACGGCGCGCAGCCGGGAGTCGATCGCTCGCATCGAGTCGCGCGGGACCTTGCCGATCTGGTCCCAGCGGTCGAGCAGTTCGCGCAGCTGCTCACGGGCCGCCTTGGCGTCGTCGACCGGCAGGATCGCCTCGATCTCGACCAGCAGGGCTTCCTTGGCCCGCAGGTTCTCCACCTGCTCGGCGTTCTCCTCGGCCTGTACGGCGTCCCGCGCGCCGAAGAACGTGTCCTGGGCGGCCCGGAAGCGCGCCCACAGCTTGTCGTCGACCTCGCGCGGCGCCGGGCCGGCGGCCTTCCACTGCCGCATCAGGTCGCGGAAGCGCCCGGACGTCGGGCCCCAGTCGGTGGACGACGCGAGCGTCTCCGCCTCGGCGGCCAGCCGCTCCTTCACCACCGCGGCTTCCTCGCGCTTGGAGGACAGCTCGGCGAAGTGCTGCTTGCGGTGCCGGGTGTACGTCGTACGCGCCGAGGAGAACCGGTGCCACAGCTCGTCGTCGCTGGACTTGTCCAGCCGCGGCAGCGCCTTCCACTCCTCCAGCAGCTCGCGCAGCCGGGTGACGCCGTGCCGCCAGTCGGTGCCGGCGGCGATGGTCTCGGCCTCGGTGGCGATCTTGGTCTTGGCGGAGCGTGCCTCCTCGACCTTGGCGGCGCGCTCGGCCTTGCGCTTCTCGCGCTGCTGGGCGACCAGCGGCGTGAGCGCCTCGAGCCGGGCGCGGAGTCCGTCGAGGTCACCGACCGCCTGGGCCTCCTCGAGCGTGCCCGCCACCTTCTTCACCGCGGCGCGGGCGTCGTCGGGTGACACGGTGCCCGCCTGGACGCGCTTCTCCAGCAGGTCCACCTCGAACGCCAAGGCGTCGTACCGGCGGGTGTAGAAGGCGAGGGCCTCCTCCGGGTTCGCGTCCGGCCACTGGCCGACCGCCCGCTCACCGTCCTTGGTCCGTACGAAGACCGTTCCGTCCTCGGCTACCCGGCCCCAGCTCTCTCCGGCCACAACTCGCCCCTTCCGGCGGTATGCAGTGCGCTCGTGCCCATTCTGGTCAGTCCCTGGTCCAACCGCGCGAACAGGGCCTGCCTGGGCGCGTCGAGCCGCTGTCTCGACGCTTATCCCTGAACAATCACAAACTCCACGCTGTGACGCAACGGGGTTGAGTCACAATCCGGTTCGTTCTCCGCGCGCCGGCACCGGTAGCCTTGGGTGGTCCCGAACCGTTCCAGGAAGGTCAGTCGTGCTCATCGCCGGGTTCCCCGCGGGGTCGTGGGGTACGAACTGCTACGTCGTCGCCACCGGCCAGGGCGCGGAATGCCTCGTCATCGACCCGGGTCAGGACGCGACCGCCGGGGTCGAGCAGGTGGTCCGGGAGAACAAGCTGAAGCCGGTCGCCGTCCTCCTCACGCACGGTCACGTCGACCACATGTTTTCCGTACTCCCGGTCTGCGGGACGTACGACGCGACCGCCTGGATCCACCCGGACGACCGGCACCTGCTGAGCGACCCGCTGGCCGGGATCAGCCCGGAGTCGGCCCGGATGCTGCTCGGCGGCAAGCACGAGTTCGCCGAGCCGGACGACGTCGCCGAGCTCAAGGACGGTCTCGGCCTCGAGCTGGCCGGCCTGAACTTCGCCGTCGACCACACCCCTGGCCACACCAAGGGTTCGGTCACGTTCACCACGCCGTACGACGGGCCGGAAGACGTGCCCGCGGTTCTGTTCTCCGGTGACGTGTTGTTCGCCGGGTCGATCGGCCGGACGGATCTGCCTGGGGGCGACCATCCGGCGATGCTGCATACGTTGGCCACCAAGATCCTGCCGATGAGCGACGACATCGTCGTCCTGCCGGGTCATGGTGGCCAGACCACGATCGGCCGGGAAAAGGCGACCAACCCCTACTTGCAGGACCTGGAGATACCCGAATCATGAGCAAGGTGACCCCGCTGAGTGGGTTCCCCGAATTCCTTCCGCAGGACCGGATCGTCGAGCAGAAGTTCCTCGACGTGATCCGGGAGACGTTCGAGCTGCACGGCTTCGCGTCGATCGAGACCCGCGCGGTCGAGCCGGTCGAGCGGCTGTCCAACCAGGGCGAGGACGCCGACAAGGAGATCTACGGCGTACGGCGGTTGGCCGCCGACAGCGACGAGGACGCGGCGCTCGGCCTGCACTTCGACCTGACCGTGCCGTTCGCCCGCTACGTGCTGGAGCACAGCGGCAAGCTGGTGTTCCCGTTCCGCCGCTACCAGATCCAGAAGGTGTGGCGGGGTGAGCGCCCGCAGGAGGGCCGCTACCGCGAGTTCACCCAGGCCGACATCGACATCGTCGACAGCGGCGAGCTGCCGTTCCACTACGAGGTGGAGCTGCCGCTGGTGATCGCGGACGCGTTCCGGAAGCTGCCGATCCCGGCGTTCCGGATCCAGGTGAACACCCGGCAGATCCCGGAGGGCTTCTACCGCGGCCTCGGCATCGACGACATCACCGGGGTGCTGCGGATCGTCGACAAGCTGGACAAGATCGGCCCGGACAAGGTGACCGACCTGCTGACCGGCGGCCCGGGCCTGTCGCCGGAGACGGCCAAGCAGGTGCTGCGGCTGGCCGAGATCGCCACCACGGACGCGTCGTTCGCGGACCAGGTGCGGGCGCTCGGGGTCCAGCACGAGATCCTCGACGAGGGCCTCGAGCGGCTGACTCAGATCATGACGGCCGCCAACGAGCACGCTCCCGGACTGCTGCTGGCCGACCTCAAGATCGCGCGCGGCCTGGACTACTACACCGGCACCGTCTACGAGACGCAGCTGATCGGCGACGAGGGCTACGGGTCGATCTGCTCCGGCGGCCGGTACGACTCGCTCGCCTCCGACGGCAAGACGACGTACCCGGGGGTGGGGATCTCGATCGGTGTGTCCCGGCTCGTGCACCGGCTGCTCGGCAAGGGTCTGGTGCAGGGGTCCCGTCGTACGCCGACGGCCGTGCTGGTCGCGTTGAACGCCGAGGAGGATCGGGCCGAGGCCATGCGGACGGCGGCGCAGCTGCGCGGCCGGGGGATTCCGGTGGAGGTGGCGCCGGCGGCGGCGAAGTTCGGGAAGCAGATCCGGTTCGCGGACCGGCGCGGCATCCCGTTCGTGTGGTTCAGCACCGAGAACGGCCCCGAGGTGAAGGACATCCGCAGCGGCGAGCAGGTCGCCGCGGATCCCGCCTCCTGGACGCCGCCCGCCACAGACCTGCTACCCCGTATCGACACACCTCAGGAGAACCAGTGATCCGTACCCATTCCGCAGGCTCGTTGCGCGCCGAGCACACCGGGCAGACCGTCACCCTGGCCGGCTGGGTGGCGCGGCGGCGTGATCACGGCGGCGTGGCGTTCATCGACCTGCGCGACTCCAGCGGCACCGTCCAGGTGGTCATCCGGGACGAGGAGGTCGCGCACCCGCTGCGGGCCGAGTTCTGCCTGAAGATCACCGGCGAGGTGAGCGCGCGGCCGGAGGGCAACGCGAACCCGAACCTGCCGACCGGCGAGATCGAGGTGATCGCCTCCGACGTGGAGGTGCTGAACTCGGCCGACCCGCTGCCGTTCCCGGTCGAGGAGCACCACGCGACTCCGGTGAACGAGGAGGTCCGGCTGAAGTACCGCTACCTCGACCTGCGCCGGCAGGGCCCGGGGTCGGCGCTGCGGCTGCGCAGCCAGGTGAACAAGGCGGCTCGCGACGTACTGGCGCAGCATGACTTCGTCGAGATCGAGACGCCGACGCTGACCAAGTCGACGCCGGAAGGCGCGCGGGACTTCCTGGTCCCGGCCCGGCTGCAGCCGGGCTCGTGGTACGCGCTGCCGCAGTCGCCGCAGCTGTTCAAGCAGCTGCTGATGGTGGCCGGGATGGAGCGGTACTACCAGATCGCCCGCTGCTACCGCGACGAGGACTTCCGCGCCGACCGGCAGCCGGAGTTCACCCAGCTCGACATCGAGATGAGCTTCGTCGACCAGGACGACGTGATTGCGTTGTCAGAGGAGATCCTGGCGGCGCTCTGGAAGCTCGTCGGGTACGACGTCCAGACGCCGATCCCGCGGATGACGTACGCCGAGGCGATGGCGCGGTTCGGCAGCGACAAGCCGGACCTGCGGATGGGCCTCGAGCTGGTCGAGTGCACCGAGTACTTCAAGGACACGCCGTTCCGCGTGTTCCAGGCGCCGTACGTCGGCGCCGTCGTGATGCCCGGTGGCGCGGACCAGCCGCGCAAGCAGCTGGACGCGTGGCAGGACTGGGCGAAGCAGCGCGGCGCCCGCGGGCTGGCGTACGTGCTGGTCGGCCAGGACGGCGAGCTCGGCGGACCGGTCGCGAAGAACCTGTCCGAGGAGGAGCGCGCCGGGATCGCGGATCACGTCGGCGCGAAGCCGGGCGACTGCATCTTCTTCGCCGCCGGCCCGGTGAAGTCGTCGCGGGCGCTGCTCGGCGCGGCCCGGCTGGAGATCGGCCGCCGTGGCGGGCTGATCGACGAGTCGGCCTGGTCGTTCGTGTGGGTTGTCGACGCGCCGCTGTTCGAGCCGGCCGACGAGGCGACCGCCGCGGGTGACGTCGCGGTCGGCTCCGGCGCGTGGACCGCGGTACACCACGCCTTCACGTCGCCGAAGCCGGACTCGCTGGACACGTTCGACACCGACCCGGGGTCGGCGCTGGCGTACGCGTACGACATCGTCTGCAACGGCAACGAGATCGGCGGCGGGTCGATCCGTATCCACCGCGAGGACGTGCAGAAGCGCGTGTTCGCGGTGATGGGCCTGTCGGAGGAGGAGGCGAGCGAGAAGTTCGGCTTCCTGCTCGACGCGTTCAAGTTCGGCGCGCCGCCGCACGGCGGGATCGCGTTCGGCTGGGACCGGATCACCGCGCTGCTGGCCGGGACCGAGTCGATCCGCGACGTGATCGCGTTCCCGAAGTCCGGTGGCGGCTTCGACCCGCTGACGGCCGCGCCGGCGCCGATCACCGCGGCGCAGCGCAAGGAGGCCGGCGTCGACGCCAAGCCGGAGAAGAAGGGCGACGCCGCGCAGTAACCAAGCCGTTGTCCCCTTGAGCAACGGGCACTGGCGCTGGGAAGTGACGCCGACTTCAACTACGGCCCGGCCGGCCGGTACTTCGGCATCGACCTGCTCGGCAACCCGGATCTGGCGTTGTCGCTGCAGTGGAGTGCGCCGATCGCCCGGGTAGCCGATCGCCGCGTTGACCTCGCACGGCCGGCCGGACCCCGCGGTCCGGCCGGCCGTCAGAACGGTTGCCGGGGTCAGGCTTTCGGTTCAGACCGAGAGATCCGGCGCGGTCCGGCTGGTGGTGAGGTCCGCCAGGACCCGGTCGGCGTGCTCGCGGACGGCGACGAAGTCGGCCGGCTGGACGATGGCGGCCTGGGCGTCCTTCATCAGCAGGTTCACGTGCCCGATGACGAGGCGACGGCCGGCGTCGTCGGCGCAGAACTGGCCGGTGCTGTGCAGGACCCGGAGCTGTGCCCGGACGACTCGCGGTTCGGCTTTGCCGTACCGCCGTACCTGACCACACGCCAGGTCGAGGTAGTACTCGAGATCTCGCCCGGGTACGACGACCCGCAGCACGCCGGCGTCGTCGCGGAGGAACTGGCTGCCGAGGTCACGTCTGGCGGCCAGGGCCGCGAGGACGACGGACAGGTGCTCGATCGCCTGGATCGAGGTGTAGGGGTCGTTGATCGCGGCCGACAGCGCCTTGACCGCGATGTCGGCCAGCTGCCGGACCCCGAACGCGACGTCCTGCTCGGCGGTCCGCTCGAAGCCGATCCGGATGGACGCCCGCGGCGGCGAGGGTCTGTCGGACGACCTCGGCCCGGTCGGCTTTGTGGT
>NZ_JBSFBL010000088.1:0-21816 GCF_053592935.1 Kribbella sp. NPDC002412 | reverse complement strand
GCTATTTGGAGCAGATGCAGCTCACCACCGCGTCGCTGGCCGACCTGCCGGCCGACGCCCTGCCCGCCGACACCCGCAGCAGGCTGTTGAACACGTTCCGCTCACGCCGGAGATAATTGGGTACCGGGGCCCCATGGGAGTCATGGTGTTCGCCCCGATGCCGCAGCTCACCGTGACGGTGGAGCGGCACGGAGAAGAGCCGGAACTGCACCTGCACGCGGGCGGCCAGGGGTTGTGGCAGGCCCGGATGATCTCGTCCCTCGGCGTGCCGGTGACGTTCTGCGCGGTGATCGGGAAGGGCGAGGTCGGCCGGGCGCTGATCTCGCAGATCGACTCCGAGGGACTGGAGCTGAAGCTGGTCCGCCGGCACGCGGACAGTGGATGGTACGTCCACGACCGGCAGGGCGACGAGCGCAAGGTGATCGCCGAGAACCCAGGCACACCGCTCGGCCGGCACGACGGCGACGACCTCTACGCGCTGGCGCTGTCCGAAGGCCTGAAGGCGGGCCTGTGCGTGCTGAGCGGAGCCGCCGACCCGTCGCTCGTCCCGCCGGACACGTACAGCCGGCTCGCGACCGACCTCCGCCGGAACGGCGCCCGGATCGCCGCCGACCTGTGCGGCGATCACCTCACCGCGGTCCTCGAAGCGGGCGCGGACTTCATCAAGATCAGCGACGAGGAACTGCACGACGACGACCTGGCGGACAAAGACGACGAGCAGTCGATCGTCAAGGCCGCCCGACGGCTGCAGGACCGCGGCGCCGAGACGGTCGTGGTCAGCCGGGCCGAGAAGCCCGCGATCGCGCTCATCGAGGACGACGGGTACCGAGTGCGCGTGCCCGAGCTCACCGTGCGGGACCACCGGGGCGCCGGCGACTCGATGACGGCCGGGGTGGTCGCCGTACTGGCCCACGGCGGCGACATGCGGGAGGCCATCCGCACGGGCGCCGCGGCCGGAACCCTCAACGTCACCCGGCACGGTCTCGGCTCCGGCCGCGCCGACGCGATCGCCGAGCTGGTCAAGCTGGTCGAACTCGAGCCGCTGGAGTCCTCGTGAGTCAACGGGTCCTGATCACCAACGACGACGGCATCGCCTCCCCCGGCCTGCGCGTCCTCGCAAGCGCGGCCCGCGACGCCGGTCTCGACGTCGTCGTCGCGGCGCCGTCCGAGGAAGCCAGCGGCGTGAGCGCGGCGCTGAGCGCCTACACCGACGACGGCCGGGTTGCGATCACCCGCACCGACTTCGACGGCATCCCCGCGTACGGCGTCGCCGCATCGCCGGCGTACATCGTCGTACTGGCCACTCTCGACGCCTTCGGACCAGCGCCCGACCTGGTGATCTCCGGGATCAACCGCGGCGCCAACGCCGGCCGGGCGATCCTGCACTCCGGGACGGTCGGGGCCGCCTTCACTGCGGCGGCGTACGGAATGCCTGCGCTGGCCGCGTCGCTCGACGTGCTCTCCCCGCTGAGCGCCGATCGCGGTGGAAACGCGCTCAAGGTGCTCGACGAGGCCAGCGACGAAGCGCACAACTGGTCAGCCGCCGCGCACTACGTCCGCGAGCTCCTTCCAAGGCTCGAGGAGCTGGCCGACGGCTTCGTGCTCAACCTGAACGTGCCGGACCGACCGACGGACGCCGTGAAGGGCCTGAAGACCGCGACCCTCGCCACCTTTGGTCAGGTGCAGATGGCGGTCGCCGAGGCCGGTCAGGACTTCGTGCGTACGTCGGTCGAGGAGAACCGGGCCCGCGCCGACCAAGGCACAGACCTCGCCCTGCTCACCGACGGCTACGCGACGCTCACCACCGTGCGCGCAGTCGCAGAGCTCACCTAGCGACCAGTTCGTACACGGACAGCAGCTCGGGCAGCAGCACCGACCAGTCATAGCGCTGTACGGCGCTCAGCCCGGAGACGCGGAGCTTGTCGCGCTCGTCCGGCGTACTGAGGAGGCGCAGAGCCCGGGTGGTGAGCTCGTCGGCATCACCTGGTTCGAACAACTCCCCCACTCGGCCACCGTCGAGCACCTGCCGGAACGCGGGCAGATCGCTGGCGAGCACGGGCGCGCCGGCCGCCATCGCCTCGAGCAGGACGATCCCGAAGCTCTCGCCGCCGAGATGCGGCGCGATGTAGAGGTCCGAGCCGGTCAGCATGTCGGCCCGGGCGGCGTCGTCGACCGCGCCGAGGAAGTCGACGTTGGCGCGACAGCTCTCCGGCAGCGACCGCCGCGCCTCGTCCGCCTGGCCGGTGCCGGCCACGAGGACCCTCAGACCGGGGCGTTCGGCAACCAAGGCGGGCACGGCCTTCAGCAGCACGCCGAGCCCCTTGCGCGGTTCGTCCATCCGGCCGATGAAGCTGATCGTGCCGTCGGCGCCCTGCCACTCCGGCCGCGGCGTCCCCCGGAAGCGGTCGGTGTAGAGGCCGTTCGGGATCACCACCGCCTCGCCGCCGATGTGCTGAACCATCATCGAGCGCGCGGCCTCCGAGACCGCGATCCGGGCGTCGATCTTCTCCAGCGCCGGGCGCAGCAGCCCGGCCGCGGCGCTCATCGCGCGGGACCGGACCTGCCAGGTGTGGAAGGTGGCGACGAACGGCCCGCCGGCCGACCACAGCGCGATGATCGACGCGCTCGGCGTGGTCGGCTCGTGCACGTGGACGACATCGAAGTGCCCGTCGGCCAGCCAGCTCTTCACCCGGGCAGCGGTCCGCGGGCCGAAGGTGACCCGCGCGACGGACCCGTTGTACGGGACCCCGACCGCCCGGCCGGACGAGACGACGTACGGCGGCGCCGAGTCGGTGTCGTCGACGGGCGCAAGCACGGACACCTCGTGGCCGACCGCAAGCAGCGCCTCGGCCAGGTCCCGGACGTGGTTCTGCACCCCACCGGGCGTGCCCAGCGAGTACGGGCACACCACACCGATCCTCACGGGACGATTCTTACTCCTCGAGGAAAATCCTCTGCAGCATGTGCCAGTCCTGCGGGTGGGCGGCGATCCCCTTGGCGAACGCGTCGGCGCAGCGCTGGGTCATCGCGGCGATGCCGCCGTCCGGGTCGATCGTGTCGTGGAACGTGATCACCAGATCCGGACCGTCGTAGTGCAGGGTCGCCGGGATCAGTGGCGCGCCGGTCCGCAGGCTCAGCGCCGACGGGCCGCCGGGCATCCGCGACGGGCGGCCGAAGAACGTCACCGGGACGCCGCGCTCCGACAGGTCCCGGTCGGCGACCAGGCAGACGAACCCGCCGGCCCGCAACCGCGCCGCGAGGATTCCGGTGACGTCCTCGTCGCCGCCGGTGAGCGGGAGGACCTCCATGCCGAGCTTCTTGCGGTAGGCAATGAAGCGGTCGAACAGCGACTCCGGCCGCAGCCGCTCGGCCACCGTCGACACCGGCATCCCGGTCAATCCGGCCCAGGCGCCGGCGTGGTCGTAGTTCGCCAGGTGCGGCAGGGCGCAGATCACCCCGCGACCGGCCGCGTAGGCGTCGCGGAGCAGCTTCTCGTTGACCGTGCGGACCCGGCCGACGATCTCCTCGTCGGTCCACTCGGGCAGCCGGAACGCCTCCTGCCAGTAGCGCAGGTACGACCGCAGCCCGGCTTTGGTCAGCGCGTCGAGGTCCGCGTCCGGGTTGACCACGGCCAGGTTGCCGCGCAACCGCCGTACCCCACGCCCGTTCCGGCGGAAGGTCCGGTCGGCGGCCCGTTGGAACAGCCAGGTGACGACGCCCTCGGGCAGGCGGCGCACGAGCGTCCACGCGATGGCGAAGGCCAGGTCGACGGCCCGGTGCCGGACGCCGTCCATCACGTCAGTTCTTGGTGTCCGGGTCGGCCGGTGGCGGCGGCGGGGTGTCCAGGCCGGCGTTCGCGGGGTCGGCCAGCACCTGCCTGCGCACCGACAGCGACCGCTGGACCACCGTGATCGTGCTCGCGGCGGCGACGTACCAGATCACGATCTGCAGCAGGATCGGGAGGTTCAGCACGTCGGAGAAGAACGCGAGGACCAGCGTGAACACCAGCCGGTCGGCGCGCTCGGCCAGGCCGCCGCTCGCCTTCAGGCCGAGGCTCTCGGCCTTGGCCCGCGCGTACGACGTGACCGCGCCCATCACCAGGGCCCACAGCGTCACCGCGGCCATCAGCGTCGAGTCACCCTCGCGGGAGTTGGCGTAGTACATCACCAGGCCGCCGAACACCGCGCCGTCGCCGATCCGGTCCAGCGTGGAGTCCAGGTACGACCCCCACTTCGACGAGGTCCCCGACGTCCGCGCCATGTAGCCGTCGATCAGGTCGGAGAACACGAAGCAGGTGATCACCACGACGCCCAGCCAGAGCTGGCCGCGCGGGAAGAAGATGAGGGCACCGGCGGACACCCCGATGGTGCCCACCAGCGTGACCACGTCGGCGCTCACGCCGAGCTTGAGCAGGAGGTTGGCGATCGGGGTGATCACCTTGGTCCAGAACTGCCGGAATCTGTTAAGCATGGCGACGCGATCGTAGTCGAGCCGGATCACCATCCGGTCACACACCACCCAACCGGCGGCCGAACCCGCGTGACGAACCTGCGCGAGAACCCGTTTCGCGGGATGCTGGTGGCAGCACGTGTGGGGCGAGGAGGTGGGCCGGCATGCGACGGACGCGACAGCTGGGCGCCATCGCCTGTGCCGTCGCTCTCGCCGCCACTGGCTGCTCGGTCGCCCGCAACGCCGACGGCGCCCGGCCGCCGCTCCCCAGCCCGTCACCACAGCCGGCCGTCGTACCCACCGTGGTCGCCCCGCCGCAGGCCGAAGGACTCGACGGTACGGCGGGCGCACCCGGACCTCAGGTGTGTACGACGATCACCCGCACCCTGACCGCGTCACTCAACGTCACCGTCACCGCGAAGCCGAATGCCTGGAACGACGGTGGCCTCCCCGCGCTCGACCTCTGCACGCTCGTCGTCGACGGCCGGCCGCTGACGATCGGTGTCAGCGCGCTCCCCCGCCAGTCCGACTCCCTCGAGCGGCTGCTCAGCGGCGCCGCCTCCCGCGAACCGCTGTCCGAGCTCGGCCCCGACGCCCGGATCGCGGACTCGCTGATCGTCTTCCCGGCCACGGACCGCGCGGTGCGGATCACGGCTCCCGGTGGCATCGACCGGGCCAAGGCCGTGGCGATCGCGTCGGCCACGCGGGACGCCGTACCGAAGGCTCTTCGGAACGCCCGGCAGTCCGACTCCGCGTGCCAGGTGTCGAACTCGGCGGCCGAGCAGTTCGTCGGGGCGCACGTCCAGCTGCGGCGGGACTACCGGGTGAACGGCGCGCTCACGTGCATCTGGGGCACGTTCGACTCGACGGTGGCGATCGTCGAGGCGTTCGACCAGGAGACCATCCCAGAGGCGCAGCGCGTGCCGCCGCCACGGCTGGCCCCGATCGGCCAGCCCGGCTACTACCTGCCCGACGAGGGCGAGCTGGTCTTCCGCCAAGGCCGCCGCGTCGTCCGGGTCACCGGCCTCACCAACCCGGCCCGAGCGATCCCCCTCGAGACCCTCCTCGGCCTTGTAGACCCGCTCCTACCGCTCTTCCTGCGCTGAACTTTCCGGTCCAGACCGCAATCCAATCGCCACCGCCATTGGGGGTGGTGGTGCATGAGCGGGTTCTCCGCCCCGAGACGGGGGCGATTTTTGCGGGCGGCAACTTTCTGGTGCAGACCGGCATCCAACCACCGACGAATCCGAAAGAGGGGGAGGTCCACAGTGACCAAATGGGCGAAGTACGGCGGCGGTCTGCTGGCGGCGGGCGTACTCAGTGCGGGGATGCTGGCGACGAGTCCGGCGTCAGCACAACCGAGCAGCAGCACAACTTTCCAGGTGGCGGCGGCGGCCTGCCAAGTCTCCGTTGGATCGGTGACCGCCGGCGGCGACCACCGTTTGCAGACCTTCTCGGCGACGGGGGCGAAGGTCGCCGACAAGATCGTTGCCAAGGACATCTACCCGGACGGGCAGGTGCGGCTGAGCGCGACCTTCCGGTACGGCGCCAGTGAGGTCGGCGCCGAGGATCACCGCGGCCCGGTCATCATGGGCTCGACGATGTACGACACGAGCTACCTGACGCCGGCCGGCGGCGGGACCGTCTCGCAGAAGCAGGTCACCCGGGTCGGATCGGGCTGGGGGGTCTACCGCACTCTCGACCGGTCCACGTACGTCACCGCAACGAAGCAGCGCGACACCGAGTACTCGCTGCACACCGACGGCACGATCTACCGGCGGAACGTCACCTACAAGAACGGCGTTCCGTCCCGGCAGATCACCGGGTACCAGTCCGGCTACAAGGGCGTGAAGGCGATGACCCTGATCAGCCAGACGCCGACGTACGACACCTTCCTGATGACGCTCACCAGCGGGAAGCTCTACACCGCGCGGCTGCCGCTGGCCGGTGGGCACCTCATCCCGGGCGTCGTGAAGCAGGTCCGTCCCGCGACCTGGCAGGGGTTCGAGTCGCTGGTGGCGGCGCCGTGCGGTACGGGCACGCTGCTGCTGGCCATCGACAAGGACAGCGGCTCGGGGTACCTGTACTCCGTCGGCCACGCGAACGGCACCGCGACGGCGATCAAGGGCCTCGGCAAGGTGCCGGGGTCCTTCACCGACCCGGTCTACTTCCACTGGAAGAAGTTCACCGACCCGCACCTCGCCGGGGAGTAACCTAGCAACCGCCCCGCCTCGACTCCGAGGCGGGGCGGTTTGCCTTGTCTAGGGCTCGCTGGGCCAGGACTTTGCCAGCAGGGCTCTGGTGTCCGGGAGGAGCTGTGGCAGCACCTTGGTGTGGGCGATGGCCGGCATGAAGTTCGTGTCCCCCGACCACCGCGGTACGACGTGCTGGTGCAGGTGGGCGGCGATCCCGGCGCCGGCGATCTCGCCCTGGTTCATCCCGATGTTGAACCCCTGGGCGCCCGACACCGTCCGGATCGCGTGCATCGCCTGACGGGTCAGCCTGGCGACGTCAGCGACCTCGTCCTCGGCCAGCTCGGTGTAGTCCGCGACGTGCCGGTACGGCACCACCATCAGGTGACCGGGGTTGTACGGGTACAGGTTCAGCACCACGTACGCCGTCGCACCCCGGTGCACGATCAGCGCGTCGGTGTCCGGCATGCCCGGCAGCCGGCAGAAGGGACAGCCCGAGCCGGCCTCGGAGCTGGTCGGCTTGTTCTCACCCTCGATGTAGGCCATCCGGTGCGGCGTCCACAGCCGCATGAAGGGATCCGGCACCCCGACGCCTTCCTGCGCCACCACCTCGTCCGGCGCGTACGGCGACTCCGGTACGGCGCCGGACGGCTGGTCGGGGGTATCCGTCATACCTGTACGCGCTTCGCGACTGCCTCGACGATCTCGCTGATCGCGTCCGCGATCGGCACGCCGTTCTTCTGCGAGCCGTCCCGGTACCGGAACGAGACCGAGCCGGCGGCCATGTCGTCGTCACCGGCGATCAGCATGTACGGCACCTTGGACTTCTGCGCGTTGCGGATCTTCTTCTGCATCCGGTCGTCGGAGGCGTCCACCTCGATCCGGATGCCCTGCGCCTTCAGCTTGGCGGCGACGTCGTACAGGTAGTCGACATGCCCGTCGGTGACCGGGATGCCGGTCACCTGGACCGGTGCCAGCCAGGGCGGGAAGGCGCCGGCGTAGTGCTCGGTCAGGACCGCGACGAACCGCTCGATCGAGCCGAACAGCGCGCGGTGGATCATCACCGGCCGCTGCCGGGAGCCGTCCGGCGCGGTGTACTCCAGCTCGAACCGCTCCGGCAGGTTGAAGTCCAGCTGGATCGTCGACATCTGCCAGGTCCGGCCGATCGCGTCCTTGGCCTGGACCGAGATCTTCGGGCCGTAGAACGCCGCGCCGCCCGGGTCCGGGACCAGCTCGAGACCGGAGCTCTCGGCCACCTCCCGCAGCGTCTCGGTCGCTTCGTCCCAGACCTCGTCGGAGCCGACGAACTTGTCCGGGTTCTTGGTGGACAGCTCGAGGTAGAAGTCGTCCAGGCCGTAGTCGGCGAGCAGGCCGAGCACGAACGTGAGCAGCGCGCGCAGCTCGTCGCGCATCTGCTCGCGGGTGCAGTAGATGTGCGCGTCGTCCTGGGTGAAGCCGCGGGCCCGGGTCATGCCGTGCACGACGCCGGACTTCTCCATCCGGTACACGGTGCCGAACTCGAACAGCCGCAGCGGGAGCTCCCGGTAGGACCGGCCGCGGGCGCCGAAGATCAGGTTGTGCATCGGGCAGTTCATCGGCTTCAGGTAGTAGTCCTGGCCCTGCTTGCGGACCTGCCCGTCCGCGCCGCGCTCCTCGTCCAGGTGCATGGGCGGGTACATGCCGTCGGCGTACCAGTCCAGGTGGCCTGAGGTCTCGAACAGCTGGCCCTTGGTGATGTGCGGCGAGTAGACGAACTCGTAGCCGTCCTCGACATGCCGCTGGCGGGAGTAGTCCTCCATCACCTTGCGCAGCACCCCGCCCTTGGGGTGGAACACCGCCAGGCCGGAGCCGATCTCGTCGGGGAAGCTGAACAGGTCCAGCTCGGTGCCCAGCTTGCGGTGGTCGCGCTTGGCGGCCTCCTCCAGGCGGGTCAGGTACGCCTTGAGCTCGTCGCGGGACTCCCACGCCGTCCCGTAGATCCGCTGCAGCTGCGGGTTCTTCTCACTCCCCCGCCAGTACGCCGCGGCGGTCCGCATCAGCTTGAAGTTGCCCAGGTATCCGGTCGCGGGCACGTGCGGGCCGCGGCACAGGTCCTTCCAGGCGACCGAGTCGTCGCGCCGGATGTTGTCGTAGATCGTCAGCTCGCCGCTGCCGACCTCGACGCTCGCACCCTCGGCCGCGTCTGCCGCCGAGCCCTTGATGCCGATCAGCTCCAGCTTGTACGGCTCCGCGGCCAGCTCGCTGCGGGCGTCGTCGTCGGAGACCACCCGGCGGCTGAACCGCTGCCGCTCCTTGATGATCTGCTGCATCTTCTTCTCGAGCTTGCCCAGGTCGTCCGGCGTGAACGGGGTGGGTACGTCGAAGTCGTAGTAGAAGCCGTTCTCGACCGGCGGGCCGATGCCCAGCTTGGCCTCCGGGAACAGCTCCTGCACCGCCTGCGCGAGCACGTGCGCGGTGGAGTGCCGGATGATCGCCCGGCCGTCCTCGGAGCCGGCCTTGACCGGCTCGATCTCGTCACCGTCCGCGACGACCCGGGACAGGTCGCGCAGCTCACCGTTGACGCGGGCGGCGATGGCGGAGCGGTCCTGGCCGAAGATTCCGGCGAACAGCTCCCCGATCGTCGTCGTCTCGGTCACACTCCGCTCAGCCTCGCCCTCGACGCCGATCAGATGGACCTTGACTTCCGGCACGTTCACTCCTCGGATCTCGACGGTCCGCGGAACTGCGGGCCGTTCACGCACAGATGGTATCGACTCCGGCACCGTGCCCCGACGCCGTATCCACAGGTCCGGGAACACCTGACGAAAGTAGGGGGTCGGACCAGCCGACCGCCGGATGTGGCAGGGGTGCCCGAATTCCTAGGTTCGAGTCAATCACTCGAACCAGGAGGGGACCCCCGGCGTGATCACGCTCGAAGGACTCACGAAGAGGTACGGCGACACCACCGCCGTGGACTCGCTCGACCTCACCGTCGCACCCGGCCAGGTGACTGGCTTCCTCGGGCCGAACGGCGCCGGCAAGTCGACCACCATGCGGATGATCCTCGGCCTCGACTCCCCGACGGACGGCAGCGCGCTGATCGACGGCCGCCCGTACGCCGCCTGGCCCAAGCCACTGGCCAAGGTCGGCGCCCTGCTCGACGCCAAGGCCCTGCACCCGCGCCGGAGCGCACGCAACCACCTGGTCGCGATGGCGCAGAGCAACGGCATCCCGGTCAGCCGGGTCGACGAGGTGCTGTCGGTCGTCGGCCTCGACTCGGTCACCCGGAAGCGGGCCGGCGAGTTCTCGCTCGGCATGGGCCAGCGGCTCGGGATCGCGGGCGCCCTGCTGGGCGACCCCGAGGTGCTGATGTTCGACGAGCCGGTGAACGGGCTCGACCCGGACGGCGTGCGCTGGGTCCGCCGGCTGATGCGCTCACTCGCGGCCGAGGGCCGGACCGTGTTCGTGTCCAGCCACCTGATGAGCGAGATGCAGCAGACCGCCGACCAGCTCGTCGTGATCGGCAAGGGCCGCCTGATCGCCGACGCACCGGTGGCCGAGGTGATCGCCGGGTCGTCGCGTACGACCGTAGTCGTACGCGTCCCGGATCGTGCGGACCTCGTCGTACTGCGCGACAAGCTCACCGCTGAAGCCGAGCGGGTCGAGTCGGCGGACGACCGGCTGATCCTGACCGGCGTCCACGTGGAGCGGGTCGGTGATCTCGCGCATGAGCTCGGTGTCCGGCTGCACGAGCTCCACACCGAGCATGCCTCGCTGGAAGAGGCCTACATGGAGCTGACCGCCGACAGCGTCCAGTACGGCGTGGCTTCATGAGCGACGCGATTCTGCACTTCACCGAGGAGCTGATGTCGTCGTGGTGGATCTACCTGGCGCTGTGGGGATTCGCAGCGCTGGACGGGTTCTTCCCGGCGGTTCCGAGCGAGACGCTGGTCGTCACGGCCGGCGTCTTCGCGGCCACTGGTGAGCCGAACCTGTGGGGCGTCATCGTGGTCGCCGCAGCCGGCGCCTTCGTCGGTGACCACCTCTCCTACTTGCTCGGGCGGGGCGCAGGCGGCCGGCTGCTGGACCGTCTGCAGCCAGGGACCAAGCGCCACGCCATGGCCCTCTGGGCGCAGCGATCGCTCGCCGAACGCGGCGGGCTGGTGCTGGTGGTCGCCCGCTACGTCCCCGGCGGCCGGACCGCCGTCACGCTGACGATGGGGTCGGTGCGCTACCCGCTGCGCAAGTTCTCCCTCTTCGCCGGAATCGCTGCCGTCAGCTGGGGAACGTACTGCGCGCTGGTCGGCTACATCGGCGGCAAGGCCTTCGAGGACAACCCGCTCAAGGGCGTCATCCTCGGCATCGGCCTGGCCCTCGCGCTCACCTTGATCGTCGAGGTCGTCCGGCACCAACTCCGCAAGCGTCAGCCTCAGGCTGAGGTCGAGCCCGAACTCGTGGAAGCAGGCGAACGATGACCACCGCAACCCTCACCCTCCAGTCGAGGCCGCACCTCAGCGACGCGGTACGGTCCGAATGGACCAAGCTCTGGACCGTCCGGTCGAGCTGGCTGAACATCGGGTCCGCTCTGCTGCTGGCGGCCCTGCTGGGCCTCCAGTTCGGCCTGGGTACGGCGTACGACAACGACCACCCGGAGGCCGGGCGGGTGGTGGGCCCGGAGGCGGTCGGCGGGTTCGGCATCTCGGCCACGCTGATCCTGCAGGTGATCGTCGCCGCGTTCGCCCTGCTCACAGTCACCTCGGAGTACGCGACCGGCAGCATCCGCTCGACCGTCCAGTGGACTCCGGTACGGCGGAACGTCGTACTGTCCAAGGCGGTCGTGCTGACCCCGGTGTTGTTCGTCTACGGGGTCCTGCTCGCGACGGTCGCGGCTGTCGCGGGAGGCGTGATGGCAGGGTCCTGGGCCGACTGGGAGCTGCAGCCACTCGTGACGGACGTGCTGTCGGTCGCCTTCTACCTCACGGCGGCCGGTCTGTTCGCCGCCGGGATCGCCTGGGTGATCCGCAGTACGGCGGGCACCCTGACCGCTGCCTTCCTGCTGCTCATGGTCCTACCGCTGATGCTCGGCCAGAGCGGGCTGCGCGTGCTGGTCTGGATCGCCGCTCTGCTCCCCGGTGGCGCCGGCCAGAACTTCCTGAGCGGCACCACCGACCCCCTGTCCCCCACTGTCAGCGTCCTGGTCCTCCTCGCCTGGACCGCAGCCGCGCTGGTCGTGGGCTCGCGAGTCCTGACCCGCCGCGACGCCTAGAAACACCGAAGTCGCCCAGACCATGGCGGTCTGGGCGACTTCGTGTCGGGTCAGCGCGGGACGTTCAGAGCGATGGTGATCTGCTCGGACACCTTGGCCGCCAGCTCCAGTGCTGCCCGGCGGGTGGCCGGCTGCAGCGCGGAGTGGTCGAGCGGGCCCTCGGCCGCGATGTGCATGTCGGTCGGGATGTCGATCACAGCGGCCGCACGGGACTCGAAGTACGGGCGGAGCTGCTTCTCGACCTCCTTGTTCACGTCGCCGGGACCGTTCGACACCGCGATCACCGCACGACGGATCAGCCGCTGCGCCTCCGGGCCCTGGTTGTCCAGCTCCTCCAGCATCTGCACGGCGGCCGCGCAGGACAGGCTCTTCCACTTGATCGGGATGACCAGGGCGTCGGCCGCCTTCATCGCCTCCCGCCAGTTGCTGGAGCCCTCGTTGTTCCCGGTGTCGATCACCAGGACCTTGTAGAACCGGCTCAGCAACCGGTGGATCTGGTCGAAGTCCTTCGCCTCGATCTGCGCGTACGTCGTAGTCGCAGACGTCAGCACGTCGTACTGACCGGCCACCTGGTGCCGCAGGTACGCCGCCACGTCGCCGAGCCGGGCGTCCGGCTGGGTCAGCATCGGCATCGCCTGCAGCATGTCCGTCACAGTGGACCGGCTGTTCGTGTCGTGCGTGCGCAGGTGCATGTTGCCGCGCAGCTCGTTGTTGTCCCAGGCCACGACGCCACCGCCACGGGCCTGGCCGAGCGCACCGGCGAGCAGGAGCGTGGTCGGCGTCTTGCCCGAACCGC
Organism: Kribbella sp. NPDC002412; assembly: GCF_053592935.1. Taxonomy (NCBI): domain Bacteria; kingdom Bacillati; phylum Actinomycetota; class Actinomycetes; order Propionibacteriales; family Kribbellaceae; genus Kribbella; species Kribbella sp. NPDC002412. Next base: position 9,134 of record NZ_JBSFBL010000088.1, on the reverse strand, counting down.
CCTTGGGGTTGGCGACCACGATCGTCACCGGACGCCGGAAGGCGGTCGCAGCGGTCGCACGCGCGATCCGCTCCAGCCGCTCGGAGCTACCGGGACGCAGCCGGAGCACACTCCGCACGCCGCGCTCCGCCGGAGCCTCCCGCGGCAGCGGCAGCGCCTGGATCAGCTCGTCGGTCCGGTACGACACCTCGCGCTGCTGCGGGGCCTGCTGACCGGGGATGCCCTGCGGGAAGAAGTGCTGGGCCTGCGGAGACAGCTGCTGCCCACCCTGCGCCGGGCCTGCGGCCGCCGGACCGCTGTTGAAGCCGGCACCGGAGCCGTGAAAAGCCGAGCCACCGAACGCCTCGCCCGCGGCACCAGCACTCGCGGCGCCGGCAGCGGCCGCGCCTTGAGCACCGGCGCCTCCGGCGCTGTGCGCACCGCCAGCTCCAGCGCCTTCATCACCGGCTGCGCCGGAGCCCAGCGCGCTCCCGGCGCCGGAGCCGTGCGCACCGGCGCCGGCTTGGTCCTCCTCGTCGTACTCCTTCGGCTCGCTCGCGGGCTGGGTCCACGAGTTGCTCGAGTCGGCGGCCGGCTGCGCCCAGGAGGGGGCGGGCGGCGTCGAGGGGACAGGCGGCTGGGCCCAGGGCGCTGACTGGCCCTGACCGGACGGACGGGACCACGAGTCGCCTGGGAAGTCCTCGGACAGCGCGTCGGGCTGCTCGTCAGGCTTCTCCACGGGTTCGGGGTCGCTCTGGGGCGCCTGGTTCGGGTCCGGCTGGGTCCAGGAAGGGGTCGGTTGCCACATTCTCCGGACCTCGGCCGCCGCCGCTTCCCGGTCCTTGTGCTGTCCGGAGTTGTGCGAGTCGGTCACGACCTGGATCCCCGATTCTGTGAGAGGGGGCCAGTGGGCCCCAGAGGTTACTGGATCGATTCCGGAGGGTGAGGCCCCCGGGAAGGCACCACTATCCCATGACCGGGTGTCCACAGGGCGTCACCACCCGGAGCGTCGGCACCCCGGATCAGCCGGTCACCAGACCCGCCTCGTAGGCGACGATCGCGGCCTGGACCCGGTTCTTCACGCCGAGGCGGAGCAGCACGGCGCTGACGTAGGCCTTGACCGTGCCTTCGACCAGGTAGAGGCGCTGCGCGATCTCGGCGTTGGACAGGCCCGCACCGACCAGACCGAGCACTTCCAGCTCCCGCGGGCTGAGTACGGCGACCTGCTCCTTGGCAGCCGCGGCCCGGGCCATCGCTCCCCCACCCGATCCCGCGCTCAGCTCGGCGATCACGCGCTGCGCCACCCGCGGCGACAGGTAGGCGGCGCCTTCCGCGACAGCTTTCAGGCCGGCGATGAGCTCGCGCGGATCGCCCGACTTGAGCAGGAAACCGCCGGCCCCGTCGCCGAGCGCGCGGGCGATGTAGGCGTCCTCGGAGAACGTCGTCAGGATCACGACCGCGGTGTCCGGCATCGTGCGCCGGATCTCCGCGCCGGCGGCCAGCCCGTCCATTCGCGGCATCCGGATGTCGAGTACGGCGACGTCCGGCCGGTGCCGCCGTACCGCTTCGATCGCCTCGGCGCCGTCGGCCGCCTCGGCGACCACCTCGATCTCGTCGTCGGTCCCGAGGATCGCCCGGACGCCGGCCCGCACCATCGCCTCGTCGTCAGCCAGCAGAACCCTGATCACGCAGTCATCCTGTCTCGGTCGTCGGAGTCACTGAGCCGCTCTGCACCATCGCCTTCGCGACCAGGACGCCGTCGGCGAAGCAGAGCCGGTAGGCGTAGGTGATGGAGAACGGCGCGTCCGGGCGGTAGTAGCGGCAGGTCCAGCCGGCCGGCGGGTCGTAGCCCTCACCGGGCGGGTCGATCATCTGCATCGCCGGCAGCACCTTCTCCACCTCACGCTCCGGCTGGCCGACGGTCAGAGCGTCGTACTCGCTTGGTCGCAGGATCGAGCTGTAGCCGGTGATCAGGTAATAGCCCAGGGCAACCACTCCGATCACCGCACCGAGGATCAGTGGCGCCGCGAAGACGGTGATCAGGCCGCGCCGGACACTGCGCCGTACCGTGGCCCGTTCGGCGGCGGCCGCGGACTCCGGTGGCTCTTCCGGCTCCGGTCGGCCCCCTGCGCGCGGCATCGTGGCCACGACCTCGAATCCACCCTGGTGCGGCCCGGCACTCAACGTGCCGCCCACGAGCCGGACCCGCTCCCGCAGCCCGTCCAGACCGCGGCCAGAGGACGGGACGGACTCCGGCACCGGTCGCACTGCGCCGGTGTCCACGATCCGCACGCGTACGTCGTCCGCCGCGGACGTCACGGTCACCGTCACCGCCGCACCGGGCGCGTGCTTGCTCGCGTTCGTCAGCGACTCCTGTACGACGCGGTGCACTGCGCGATCCACCATCGGCGACAGCTCAGCATCGCCCTCCTGGATCAGCCGCACCGACAGGCCCGACGCGGCCGCCCGCTCGACCAGAGTGGGCACGTCCTCGTCCCGTGGGACCAGTGGGGCCTCGGTGTCCCGCAGTACGCCGATGATGTCTCCGAGCCGGTCCGTCGCCGTACCTGCCATCTCCCGCAGCTCGGACGCGGCCCGGCGGTGCTCGTCGGGCAGCGATGGGTCCAGCTCCAGTGCGGCTGCCCTTAGCGCGATCAGGCTGAGCTCATGGCCGACCGAGTCGTGCATGTCCTGGGCGATCCTGGACCGCTCCCGGAGCCGTTCCTGGTCGATCGCCATCCGCTGCTCGCGCTCGATTCGCTCGGCCCGCTCCCAGCCTGCCGACGCGAGCAACGCCTGCTGCGCCCGGTAGCGCCCGATCAGCCAGGGCAGGACGACCAGCAGCAAGGCGAGCAGCAGCATCACCAGCCAGCTCAGCACCGCTTCTGTCGCCTGTTCCTCGCTGCGCACAGCCAGGCTGAGCACCAGCAGTCCGGCCAGCGACCAGCTGCACACCAGGACGAAGTGCTTGAGCTGTGTCTCCCGCCGCCCGGCCAGGTAGCTCAGCAGCGTGATCGCCGGGACCAGCGCGATCTGGACTCCGTGCGTCGTACCAAGGGCGAACGCGAGGATCACGATCTGCGTCCACGCCACCACGGTGAACGCGAGCAGCGGTCGCACCCGGCGGAGGAACACTCCGACGAACAGGACCGCGAAGCAGACCGCCTGGAACCAGAACGGGTCGCCGCGGGCGCCGCTCTCCGCGAGCACGAGGAAGCACAGCACGGCCCACAGGCCGGCATCTCCCAACCGCCGCCACGTCACGCGCCCGACGCTACACAGTCGGCGCCATCGCGCCGTACTGCCGAAAGTCAGGTCTTCAGTTGCCTTCGGCATCAACGAGCTCGAACGGGACGAGCGACAGGTTCGGCACGGCCTCGCCGCGCAGCTGGGCCATCAGCAGGTCGACCGCGCGCCGGCCCATCTCCCGCTGGTCCTGCCGGACGTGCAGGTACGGCGGCCCGCCGATCGAGTCCCCCGGTGAGTCGAAGCAGGCGACCACGTGCTCGCCGTGCAGCGCCCGGTCGACCATCCGCGCCAGGTTGTACTCACACGCGACGTACGCCGTCACCTGCGGCAACCGCTTCCGGAACGCGCGGATCACGTCGATGTCCGCCCGGATGCTGTCGGTCGTCGTCGACCCGGGCAGCGTGCTGCGCAGCTCGGTCAGCTCGTAGGCCTGGCCGCGCCCGGCGAACGCAGACCGGAAGCCGTCCAGGCGCTCCTCGATCGACGACGTGTTCACCGGCGGCGGCGAGACGAACGCGATGTGCCGGTGGCCGCGATCCAGCAGCCGGGACGTCAACGCCCGCGAGGCAGCCACGTTGTCGGTGTGCACCGCGGCGACCGGGATGCCGGACAGGTGCCGGTCGACGAGCACCACCGGGTACCCGTCCAGCACCTGCCGCAGCAGGCTGGCGTTGTAGTAGTCGCCGTGCACCGGGAAGACGATCAGCCCGTCCACCTCACCGGTCGCCACCAGCGAGTCCACTGCCTTCTCCTCGTCGGACTGCCGGCCGTGCGTCCGCCGTACGACGAGATGAGCGCCGTACTCCGCGCAGCGCTCCTCGATCGCGTTCAGCAGGTCCAGCCCGTAGGCCTCGGACATATCGGGTACGACGAACGCGACCGAGCGGGCCTGGTGCTTCGGCCGGGGCACGCGGCCCTTGAGCGGGACGGTGACTCCGGTCAGGTCGGGCAGGTCGCGCACCACGAACGTGCCGCGGCCGCGGATCCGCTCGACCAGGCCGGCCTCCCGCAGTACCTCGAGCGCCCGTTTCGACGTGATCCGGCTGACCTCGAACTGGGTCGCGAGCTCCATCTCCGACGGCACCCGGTCGCCGGGCCGCAGCGCGCCGCGGCGGATCTGCTCCAGGACATGGGTGCTCAGCTGCTGGTAGAGCAAGCCGGTTTGTCCGGTTGGCATACCAACATCATGTCGCATTGTCGGTGGCTGGTGGCAGCGTGGGTTGCCACGTCACCTGGAGGTGGTCGGGCATGCGAATCGACGGGAAACTCGCGGTCGTCACCGGAGCCGCGGTAGGGATCGGCCGGGCGATCGCGCAACGACTGGCGGCGGAGGGCGCCTCGGTGGTCGTCGCCGACATCGACACCGACGGCGGGCTGGCGACGTGCGCCTCGATCGGCGCCGCGGCGCGGTTCGTCGAGGTCGACATGCGCGACGACCGTGCGGTCGCGGACCTGATGGCATGTCAACCACAGATCCTGGTCAACAACGCCGGCGGCGGTCCGTCGTTGCGGCCCTGCTTTCCGGAGGCCACGGTCGAGCGCTGGTCGGCGTCGCTCGACCTGAACCTACGGGCGCCGATGCTGACCACGCAGCTCGCTCTGCCCGGCATGCAACGGGCCGGCGGTGGCGCGATCGTAAACGTCGGATCGACCGCAGGCGTGGGATTCGGGCCACATGTCTCACCGGAGTACAGCGCCGCCAAGGCCGCGCTGATCCGGCTGACCGCAGTGCTCGCTCCGCTGTCGGACAGCCACGGGGTCCGCGTCAACTGCGTGGTGCCCGACTGGGTCGGGACCGAGCGCGGTATCCGGGAGCGCTCGGAGCTTCCCGAGGACGAGCGCGGGCCCGAGCTCGTGCCGCTCCAAGACCTCACCGATGCGGTCATCCGCTTCGTCCAGGACGACACCCTGATCGGCCGCGTTCTCCTGCTGGACCGCGCCGAACGGCCCTTCTTCCTCAACTGAGACCCGGAAGCTGCTGCGGAGCGTCTTCACGAGGGGGCTCGCGCCGGTGATCTGCGAGGCGGTCGGCGCACGACGAGGAGTGGATCGGGCGCAGATCGTTCGTCAACTGGCGGGTGAAAGTCCGCTTCGGTTCCTGGTTAATTCCTGGTCCGGGCGGCTGCGGGCTGACAACATTCCCGCATGACCGCCACCCGGCCTTCGGTGCCCGCCTTCGCAGCCGTTCCCGTGGTGTCCGTCGCCGCCGTCGTCGGGGTTGTGCTCACAGCCCTGTCAGGGCGGTACGGGTACCACCGGGACGAGCTGTACTTCCTGGTGGCCGGCCAGAAGCTCGCCTGGGGGTATGTCGACCAGCCGCCGCTCACCCCGTTGCTGGCGCGGGTCTCGTCGTCGGTGTTCGGGAACACGCCGATGGGGCTTCGGGTGGTGTCGACGCTGGCGTGTGCGGCCACGGTCGTCGTGGTGGCGTTGATCGCGCGGGAGTTCGGGAGCGAGCGGCGTGGGCAGGTGCTGGCCGCGGTGTGTGCGGCGGTGTCGGGTTTCGTGCTGGGTGTCGGGCATCTGGTGTCGACCGCGACGTACGACCTGCTGGCGTGGATGTTGATCTGCTTGTTCGCGGTGAAGCTGTTGCGGACGGAAGACGGGCGCTGGTGGCTTGCGCTTGGTCTGACTGCGGGCATCGCACTGGAGAACAAGTATCTGGTGGTGCTGCCGGTCGGGGCGTTGCTGGTGGCTTTGCTGATCGTCGGTCCACGGAGTGTGCTGCGGTCGTGGTGGCTGCTCGCCGGTGTCGCGGTTGCGGGGCTGGTGGCGCTGCCCAATGTGCTCTGGCAGTTCCAGCACGACTGGCCGCAGCTCACCGTGGCCGGCGGCATCAGCGAGGACGACGGCACCGAGAACCGGATCATGTTCATCCCGCTGCAGCTCTTGCAGCTGTCGCCGTTCTTGATCCCGGTTTGGGTGGTCGGATTCCGGCGGCTGTGGCGGATGCCTTGGGCGAGGTCTGTCGCGTTGGCGTATCCGTTGTTGTGCGTCGTCGTACTCGCCGTGGGTGGGAAGTCGTACTACGCGTTGCCGTTGCTGCTCGTGCTCGTCGCCGCCGGGGCTGAGCGGGTTGCCTCGTGGTCGCGCGGGGTTGTGGCGGTCGGGCTGGCGCTCACGGCGGTGACGTCGGCCTTGTTCACGTTGCCGGTGGTGCCGGCGTCGGCGGTCGACTTCGTGATCCCGGTGAACAAGGAGCAGGGCGAGCAGATCGGCTGGCCCGAAATGGCCGCCGCTGTGGCCGAGCAATGGGATCAGATCCCGGCTGAACAACGCTCGACAGCCACGATCTTCACCGGCAACTACGGCGAGGCCGGTGCGCTGCGTCGCTACGGTCCATCGCTGGGGTTGCCGACGGTGTACTCGGGTCACATGAGCTTCGCCGACTGGGAACGGCCGACCGACACGCAGACCGGGCCCGTGTTGCTGGTCGAGCTCGAGCGATCACCGGCGTACGAGGCGCACTTCCGCGACTGCTCGGAGGTCGGCCGGATCGGCAACATCGTCTCGAACGACGAGGACGGCGCCGCGCTGGTGCGGTGCGCCGGTCCCGCCGAGCCCTGGTCAACTCTGTGGCCGAAGCTCCGGCGCTACTACTAGGGTGCTCGAATGCTTTCCATGGCCGACATCCCGGCCGGCGCCATCACCCTCCGAGACGACCGCCTCGGCACCCAATGGCAGGTCGAGCTGGCCGCCTTCCGCCTGGCGCGCCTCCCGGTCGTCGGCGAGGGCGACGTACCCCTCACCAACGTCAGCTGGCACGACGCGATTGCCCTGTGCAACGAGCTCTCCGCCGACTTCGGCCTGTCCCCGGCCTACCGGATCGACGGCTCGGAGGTCCTGTGGGACAGAGATTCCGACGGCTACCGCCTGCCAACCGAGGCCGAGTGGCAACACGCCTGCACCGCCGGCACCCCGGCCTACCGCTACGGCGAGCTCGACGACATCGCCTGGTACGCCGACAACTCCTCGGGCCGCGTCCAGCCCGCCGGCCGGAAGCAACCGAACGCCTGGGGTCTCCACGACATGCTGGGCAACGTCTGGGAATGGTGCTGGGACCTCTACGACCCAGACACCTACGGCTCCTACCGCATCTTCCGAGGCGGCGGCTTCGCAGACACCTCCCGCTCGCTCGGCTCCACGGTTCGCCGCCGCTCCCACCCCACCTTCGCCATCGAGGACCTAGGCCTTCGCCTGGCCCAATCCCGCTAGGTTCCTAGGGCTTGAGTGCAAGCTTGCCGACGGTTGCCCGCGCTTCCAGCTCGGCCAGCACCTTCGGCCCATCCGCCAGGTCGTACACCGTCGGCTCCCCCGGCGGGTAGACCCCGATCTCGATCAGCCGGTCCAGCTCCGCCATCAACTCGGCGAACATCTCCGGCGCATGCTGACCCAGCACCCCGATGTGCAGCCCGATCACGTGCACCTGGTGCTTGAAGTTCAGCTCCCAGTTGCTGACCGAAGCCTCACCCCCGGCAACGCCGTACACGATGACCTTCCCCGTCACCCGCTTGGCCACCTCGAGACTCTTGCCGAACGTCTCCCCACCCACCGACTCCAGTACGACGTCGACTCCCCGGCCGCCCGTCAGCCGCCGTACCTCTCTCACGATGTCCGCGGCCCGGTAGTCGATCACCTCGTCGGCTCCAAGCCGCCGTACGACGTCATGCTTCTCGGCCGACGCCGTACCGATCACCGTCGCCCCGTAATGCTTCGCCAGCCGAATCGCCGCCTGCCCCACCGCCCCGGCCGCCGCGTGCACCAACACCGTCTGCCCAGCCACCAACCGACCCAACGGCCGCAACGCCGCCAACGCCGTCGCCCAATTCAGCACCAACCCCAGCGCCTGCTCATCCCGCCACCCGGCCGGCACCCGCGCCAGGCTGCCGGCGCCCATCACCATGTACTCCGCGAACGCCCCAGACCCAGTCCCGATCACCCGCTCCCCCACAGCCACACCATCAACCCCGTCGCCGAGAGCAACAACCTCCCCCGCCGCCTCGAACCCACCCACATAAGGCACTTCAGGCCCGCCGTCATACGTCCCCCGAGCCTGCATCACATCCGCAAAATTCACCCCTGCAGCCCCCACCCGAACCAACACTTCCCCACGCCCAGCCCGCGGAACCACCCCATCCCCCACAACCCGCATCCCCCCGGCCCCCACCAACTCCTCAACCACCAAAACCCGCACCCCAACCCCTTCCTTCGATCCTCATCAAACTTCGACCATCATCACACAACCCCACCCCCACCCACCCGAAATCCCACACCCCGAACCCGACCGCGGCAGCAACACACGCTCACAGCCCACGCCGTCAACCAACCCAAGCCCGACACCCGCCCGCCCAGGACCATCCCAACCCGCTCACTCAGGCACGGCGAGCACGCCAGTTCCATTCAGCCGCCACGACGATCAACCCACGCCAGCCCCGACCGCGGCGCGCAACCCGCGCCACCCACTCGACAACGGCAAGCAACCCGACCCGGTCAGCCGACCGCGGCGATCCATGTCGGTCAGCGGTCGGCGGCGACCAGCGGCACGCCGGTCAGCAAGCATCGGCGATCAGCCCGAGCCGGTCAGCCGACCGCAACGGCCAGCCCATGCCCGTCACCCGACCGCCGGAGCCAACCCATACCCGTTCCGCCGACCGCCGGAGCCAACCCATACCCGTTCCGCCGACCGCCGGAGCCAACCCACGCCCGTTCCGCCGACCGCCGGAGCCAACCCACGCAGCCGAGCGAAGCGAAGGCCCAAGGGGGTGCGGGTGGCGGAGCCCCCGCTCGCGGCAAGCGAAGCGCAGCCGCACAACACGACGAAGGCGACCCGGTCCGCGCGTTCCGCGGACACGCGAGCAACGCGGCGACTCGTGCTGGCCCGGCTCGACCGGCTGCCGGCCGAGACG